>NZ_JBIUVW010000026.1:0-78452 GCF_044743155.1 Pseudomonas sp. NPDC087697
GGGTGGATCAAGATCAACAGCGGCAGGCGAGCTAACGCTCGGCCTGTTGAGTGGTGAAGGAGCGCCGCTGGTGATGATCTTCGTAGGAGCTGCCGAAGGCTGCGATCTTTTGATCCTGGCGGCCTGACAGCCGGCCTGAGTGCTGGGGCGTGTGCGGCTTTGGAGGCTGATGTACATCAATTAAAACTGTGGGCCGGGCCGGGCGGCCCTCCCACAGTCCAGTGTTACGGCGCCTCTGGCTGATCGAAACTATCCAGCGCTCGATTCACCAGCAGTTCCCCCAACGAGATCATCTGCTGAATCGCCAGCGCCACATGCCGGCGTGTGCCTTCGAGTTCGAACGCCAGGTCGCTGGCCATCACATTGACTGCCGCCAGGGTTTCCGAGGCGTGAGCCAACAGGGTTTCGTTGTCCAGGTCGGGGAGCACCGTAAAAATGTTGGACGGACGTTTGTCGGGCAGGTTGGCTTGGGGGAAGGCGGGTCGCAGGTAATGATCCAGCGCCCGTTCGGCGGCGTCGTGGAGTTTTTTTGAGTCAGTGGTGGCGTAGGGAGAGGTGCTTGGGGTTTCAGGGGGATTGGTGACTTTGTGCATAGTGACGCTCCATTTGCGCCGTTTACTCATCGGGTTTCCAAGCCCGGCCGCTGCATGGGCAGCGACCCTTGGAGGTTAGTGATCGGCCTTCCCACCCGCAACCGTCAAAACGCGTCGGACAATTCCCGGCTGGCGCTCAACCTTTAAACATCGCCGACCGTCGCTATGAAACCACCCGCGACACCCTCGGCAACACCACGCTGAACGTCGTGCCCTCGGCCTCGCTGGAGCTGACTTCGATCGTGCCCTGATGCGCATCCACCACTTGTTTGACGATGAACAAGCCCAACCCAAGGCTGGTGGAATGACCGGCAAGTTCTTCGCTGGCGCTGCGCACCAGCGGGTCGAAAATCGTCGGCAGTGCGTCGGCGGGAATCGGGTCGCCATGGTTGTGCATGGTCAGCGTCACCTGATCGATTTCTCCCATGATGCTCAGGGTCACCGGACGGTGATTGGCACCGTGCTGCAGGGCGTTGCCGATAAGGTTTTGCAGCAGTTGGTCGAGGCGCGTGCGGTCCCAGACGCCGTGGGTGTCGCCCTCGACAATCAACTGTGAATGACAGTCCGGCTGCCCGGCGCCGGCCTCGTTCAACGCGGCTTTTGCGGCGCTGGCCAGGTCCATCGGTGCGGGCTCGATCGGCAGGCTATTGCCCAATCGGCTGCGCACCAGTTCCAGCAAGTCGTTCACCATCGCCGCCATGTGCCGGGCGCTGCTTTTGATGCTCGTCACGTAGCGTTCGGCTTCGGCGTCCAGCTTGGCCTTGCGCATCAGCATCTCGGTGGACATGTTCACCGCTTGCAAAGGTGCGCGCAGGTCATGACCCAGAATGGCCAGGAAGATGTCTCGTGAGCGATTGACTTGCTCGGCGTAGGCCGCGGTGGATTCAGCCAGGGCTTCGTCGATGGCTTCGTTGAAGCGGATCATGTCCTGCAGGTACGCCATGTTCGGCGACTCCAGGCTGTTGACCCACAGGCGAATCACGCTGGCGCGCAAATGGCGGAACTCAGAGGTCATCTGTACCAGATCAAACCCCACGTTGTGGCGAAGCTCGCCATGGCTGGCCGCGGCCTTGTCCAGGCTTGGGGTTTTTTCCGGGCCTTCGCCCCTGGCCTTGGCCGCTTGTTCACGGGCGGTCTGGATGGTCTGCATGTCACGGGAAGCGGCCAGCAGGATCGACTTGGCGTGGTCACGCAAGAGTGCCCGGTCCATGGATTCAGGCTCAGGGGCGATGGATTGGGCGAACTGTTCCCATTCATCGACGATGCGATCGACGTGTTGCACGATGAATTCAGCTAAACGCATGGTCGAGGATCTCGGGCAGTGAGCACTGGAAGTGCTTGCATCATAACGCCATGGTGCAGGGCTAAAACAGCGTGTAACGAGCACATAAGACCAACGGAAAACAGTGGTGTTATATATATAGTTTCGGCCCTTTAATGTTCGAACTATCAGCCTGTTTTTATGGGCTGTGCCGAGCAGGTTTTTAGTCTTTTATTTTATCAGGCGCGGCTTAAGCTGAAGATTCTTATGGCTCTCTTTGGTTGTTACATAATGTCTGAATTAAATCGGTTGGAAGTTGTGGCGGGGAGAACTATTACTCTGCCGGAAGATAAAGGTGTTCATTATGAGCGTGTTGTTCAAGCGCTGCCGACAGCCATAAAAGAAGTACTGTCGGCCCGGCTGTCATTACTGGTCGGGTCCAGCGTGACCACACTGCCGGATTGGTATCTGAAGGCTTCCGAGAGTCAGCAGCGGTACCTCAAGGAACTCATTGAGGATCGCTGGCGATTACAGGGGCACGTGGACGGCCCACTGGAAAACCTGCAGCAGGACATCAAGGCGTTCGCCAAGCGTTTGTTCTCATCGTTGATCAAGTCGAATTTCAATACCGATGAGGACGTCAGCACACTGACACTGAAACTGTATGTCCGGGACACCATCATCTTCGGCATCGACCGCGGCGCCAGCCGCCTGCGCGAGTCGACGCTATTGGACGCGGCGCTGCATAACTTTGAAGAACCCGAAACCGCCGCCGATTATTTTGCCAGCGGCTCAGGCGTGTACCGCACTGACGTCAGAGGGGAACTGGGCCTTATACCGGCAATGACCGTCAGTAAAATAGCCACGTTGTGCCGTCAGCTGGACGTTGGCGCGCAGTATCAGACCCATATCAAAAGCATACTGTTGCCAGCAGACCCGAGCGCAAGGCTCGCACTGGAACAGGCGGCAGTCGCCAGCGAAAAAGCGGCTTTCAAGCTGGACGCACTGATTGCTTACTTGAAAGAAGACATCAGTTCATATACGTACGGAAAACTCCGGGACGTACGCGATAACAAACGGGATATCGTGTTTCATGATCGGCCGTTGCACTGGCACCGGTTGTCGCTGATGGGGTTCAGGCTGCACGGCATCGTGTTGTTCAGCGCGTTGAGCGAGCCTTCAAAAATCGAGGAGGCGGTTAACGAGTTGACACCGGACACGCTCAAATTCTGGCTCGATTGGTCGCAACGCGTACCGGCGTTGTCGGGTGATCTGTACGAGCGCTTCAAACTGCTGCAATCGTTTTTTGCCAATGGCCCGAGCGGTGTCAGTGAAGAGATGCTGCGCCGGGATGATATCTATCAGCAAAGTCATTTGAGTGGCCCGGTGATTGCCTACGTCCCGGAGGATCCGTTGCACCCGCTCAAAGAGTACGACTCCCTGGCGGACTTCATGAAGGAACTGATCAGCCAGTTGCGACAGTCGGACTATCAGGAATTCTTCAGCCGTTTTGTGGCGCAAAAAGACAAGGGCAGATTCTTCGCCCGGGTCAACGAGCGTCTGACGCAGATCACCTGGCAGCAGCGCGAGCCGCTGGATATGGGGCCGTGGTGGCGGGAAAGCGCGGTCGAGAATCCCAATGCAGAGCCCATCACCAACCTGATGGAGGGGGATCTGTGGCAAAGCCTTTACCGCGACAAGCGCGACAAGGCCATTAGCGACGCGCGAGCCATTGCGGTGCCGACCGGTGATGAAAATGCCACGACGCGCTGGAAGCGCCTGACCAGTTATCTGGATATTGGCTGGAACATTTTCAACTTTGGCGCGATGTTGGTGCCGGGTCTGGGCGAAGCGATGCTGGGCCTGATGGTGGCGCAGATGGCCGCCGAGCTGCTGGAGGGCATCGAGGACTGGAGCAAGGGCGACAAGGAGGAGGCTTCGGCGCACTTGACCGGCGTCATGATCAATTTTGCCCAGCTGGCCTTGATGGGCGCCGGGCATGTATTGCCGGGCGGTGCAGCGCTCGCCGTCAAGCCGAGTCCGCTGATCGACAGCCTCAAACCGGTGGAGCTTGCCAACGGCAAAACCCGGCTCTGGAAGTCGGACCTTGGGCCGTATGAACATCCGGTCACCCTGCCTGCCGACACCAAGGCCAACCGCCTGGGCCTCTATCAGCACAACAACCAGCAGTGGCTGCGGCTGGAGGACAAGCACTATCAAGTGCGCCAGGACCCGGTCACCGGGCAGCATCGTCTCCAGCACCCGCAACGGCCCACGGCCTACCAACCGCGCGTGGAACACAACGGTGCCGGAGCCTGGAAGACAGAAATCGAGCAGCCCATGACGTGGGATGCAAACCGGGTCACGCGGCGCCTGGGCCACTCGCTGGACAAGGCTTCCGATGCAACCCTGGCCAAGTTCCGCCGAGTGAGCGGGGTTGACGAAAACCTGCTCCGTCGACTGCACGTCGAACACGAAACCCCGCCCGCGCTGGTGATGGATGCCGTGACGCGTTTCGATGCCTATGCCGATGCGGAAAGACTCCCTGAGCACATCCTGGATAACCGGGTTCCAGAAGAGATGATCGGCTATCTGCCGGCAACCATGGTCGAAGTGCCTCGTTGGCCAGAATCCAGAGCCCTGGAAGTGTTCGACGGCGACGATTATGCGGGAGCTTCTTTCAAGCACGGCAACGTCATGGCCGCTGAGCCGATGACCCTCAAGATCACTCGCGCCGAGCTCGTGGCCGGGAAACTGCCTGAGCGGGTGATTGAATCCCTGAGCCCGAGCGAAATTCGCGAGATGCTCGGCGAACAGGTTGGCAGTGACACACCCTCGCGCGTCGATGCGTTGCGCAGTCGATTGGCCATGCAGGCGCGAAAGCAAAAAAAGCGCTTGTTCGAATCCCTGTATAAAACCCGCGATGTTTCCACCAACCCTAACGTGCACTTGCTGAAGACTGACTACTCAGAATTGCCGAGCAACGTTGCGCAGGAGCTGCTGGACAACGCCGAGCCAGGCGACTTGCAACACTTGGCCGAAAAAAAACGCATTCCCCTGCGTTTGCGCCAACAGGCGCGCCGGCTGCAAGCACGGGTGCAACTGAACCGCGCTTACGAAGGCCTGTATTTTGAGGAGCTTGCTACCGCTGACACCCGCAGGCTTGAGCTGGGTACATTGGCCGCGTTGCCAGGATGGTCCGCGGACGTGCGGATGGAAATTCGCCTGTTTGGTTTTGAAGGGGATTTGCAAGCCAGCGTGGGACCCGTGAATGCCCCCATCCGCAAAGTGCTGGTGCTGGATGAGGAGGGCCGTTTCAATGCGCGGGACGCCGATAATCAGGATCTGCACGGGGCCGACGATTTATACGCTTCGGTACTTCATGCCTTGCCGGACACCGAACGCAACGCCTTGGGTTACAACATTTACGAAGGCGCGCGCCTCAAAGACGCCGTGCTGCGTTCCCCCTTGAGCCATGACCAGCTTGAACCGATCCTGCTGGAGAACCCGGTTCGCAAACCGTTCCACGACCCGACGACAGCTAAATTGCTCGGGGGCATGGACGGCTATCGCTACGCGCCCGGAGAGCCAAACGCGCGATATCGTGCCCGCAGTCTGTATCCCAACTTCACCGAGACCGAACTGGATGAGCTGGTGCAGCGTTTCTCCCAGAGCGGGCTATCGTTCGGGGTGCAGATCGATGCGCTTGAACTCGAGTTCGATCAGTTGTGCAGGAGTTTGACCCGCTGGGTGAATTCGCCGACCCAAGACTTCCGTTTCGGCCTCAGCGGTGTCGGAGAGTGGAATGCCAGAAATCAATTGGCTAAAAAAATCAGGCAATGCTGGCAGCGCTCGGGTCCGAGGCACCTGGACGGCTACGGTAAGGTGATCGGGCAGGCACTGGACCTGACTGACTTCCCGCTCAACCTGCACTTCGCAGGGATGCCAACGCTTGAGGCGAACTTTGACCATGTCACGCACCTGAGGTTACGCAACACCGGTTTGTCCAATGCCGAACAAGCGTTTCTTCAGCCGTTTCGCAAAGCGCGAGCCCTGGATCTTGCACATAACCGGATGACGAGGTTGCCGCCGATCATCGCCGAGATGCCGAACCTCAATTACCTTGACCTAGAGAGAAACGGGTTGGTGTTGAGGCCCGCGGACGTCGAACTGCTGAAGAATCGCACGTTGATGCAATCCCTGAACCTGAGCCGTAACCCGCTGGGATTGCTGCCGGACATCAGTCGTATGCGGGGCCTGCTGACGCTTATTCTCAATGAGACAGGCGTCAGCACTTGGCCACCGGGATTATTTGCTGTGCTGCGACCCCGGCATATTTACCTGGACCTGCAACGCAATGTGCTGACCCAGATACCGCTAGTCCAGCCGGGGCTCTCAAGTGCCGAGTTGTTGGCGCGTACGTTACTGAGTCGCGAGCCTCAATGGATGTCGGCTGAAAACCTGGAACTGCTCAAGGAATACATTCGGTCGGTGGGCATGGACCCTGATCGCCCGTACCCGCCACGGGGCCCGCGTGACAGCATTGAATGGGAAGAAGGGCTGACTCGTGATCAGTGGGCGGCGAAGCAAAACACCTGGTACGCCGTTGAAGATGAGCTGAACTCATTCGCGTTTTTCAATGAACTAAGAGTGCTCACCCAGTCGGCTGATTTCAAGGCGACCACGGCCTATCGCGCCGATTTGACGGCCAAGGTGTGGCGCATGCTCGACGCCATGGCCGAGAACGCTGAGCTGCGTACTCGATTCTTTGCCGAAGCCGTCGCGCGGACCCGATGTGTCGATGGCGCGACTCAGCTGTTCAACCTGTTGGGGGTCGAGGTACTCGTTCACGAGGCGTACGAGTTGGGTAATGTCGGTCTTATCGAAGCCGAACTGGTGGAACTGGCCAAGGGCAAAACGCGGCTGGATGAGCTGGAGCGAATCGCTCGCGGTCACATCAGTGCCCGTGAGGCGACCGGAGAGGAATTTCTGCATGTTGACGCGGCGGGCGATCTCACAGGCAGCATTGATGAAGTCGAAGTTCACCTGGCGTTCATGACAGACCTGGCGCAACGACTCGACCTGCCTTGGCAGGCACGGGGCATGCAATTTCGCCAGATAGCGGGTGTCACCAGCGAAATGATCGAGGAGGCCTACCAGAGAATTCTGAAGCTGGAGGAGGGCGACCTGCTGCGCGATGCGATCGCCGAGCAGCCTTTCTGGCAATTCTATGTCGAGCGTTACAACCGGGTGCGGCTCAGGGCGCTGGATCGCGAGGTCGAGGCGATCACCGAGTTCAAGGACGTGCTGGAAGATCGCACTGATGTCGCGCAGTTGACGCTGGCGCAAAGAGAGCGTTTGAAGGAGCAGGTCAAGGTATTGGCCGCCGAACTCGGCAAGTCGGAAAGCGACTTTGTGCCGGGCCAGGTCATGACCGATGAGGCATACGCGGTGGAACTGGCTCGGATAAAAATCGAGCGAGACACCTTGCTCAAGCAATTGACCCAGGAAGCGATGGACCGGGCAAAACTGCAGAGGGTTGAAATCCCGTTTACGGTCGAAGCCAATCGCTGACCGATTGAACAATCGCCCCTCGATGCTGGCTTGATCCTTGGCATCGAGGGGCACTGAATTTTTTCTGCATCATCAAGGAACTACCCCATGACCGCGTTGCAAGGAAGCAACGATACCGATCGCTTGAGTCAAACAACGGCTGAAGAACACGATCAAAACGGAAATCATCAAAGACGCCATTGCGCAGTGGCTGATCGATGCGTGGCCGGCCAGACGTACAGCCTTTCGCGGCGCGTCTACGTCCCTACCGGACTGGTACAAAAACGCCTTCACCGAGCAGCGTAAACACCGGTGTGGTTCTGGGAGCCGGTTGTCCTGGGCAGTGTATTAACTGGGTACATGGCGTTCGTCACCATCGAAGCCCATAGAGCCGACGTAAAAGAAGTCATCCTTTTCAGATTGAAGAGGCCACATTGGTCGAATCGCTGACCCGTGCGGAGTTGGCCGAATTTCCGCTCTGAGCGGTACGCCGATGAACAAAGCCCCGTTGCTGCGAGTGGTTGCTCGCGCCCACGGGGCTTTTTTGTTTTGCAGGCCCTGGCTTCAGAACAGGAAATAACGCTGTGCCATCGGCAGCACGTCAGCCGGCTCACACCACAGCAACACACCGTCGGCCTTGACCTGATAGGTCTGCGGATCGACATCGATATTCGGCAGGTAATCGTTGTGGATCAGGTCGGTTTTCTGCACCTCGCGGCAACCTTTGACCACGGCGATTTTCTTTTTCAGCCCCAGTGCTTCGGGTAGGCCCGCCTTCTGCGCCGCCTGGCTGATGAAGGTCAGGCTGGTGGCGTGCAGCGAGCCACCGTAACTGGCGAACATCGGACGGTAATGCACCGGTTGCGGTGTCGGGATCGACGCGTTGGCGTCACCCATCAGGCTGGCGGCAATCGCGCCGCCCTTGAGGATCAGCGTCGGTTTCACGCCGAAAAATGCCGGGCGCCAGAGCACCAGATCGGCCCATTTACCCACTTCGATCGAGCCCACTTCATGGCTGATGCCATGGGTGATCGCCGGATTGATGGTGTATTTGGCGATGTAGCGTTTGGCGCGGAAGTTGTCGTTGCCCTCGCCATCACCTGCCAGTGGGCCGCGCTGTTTTTTCATCTTGTCGGCGGTCTGCCAGGTGCGCGTAATGACTTCACCGACGCGGCCCATGGCCTGGCTGTCGGAGCTGATCATCGAGAATGCGCCGAGGTCGTGAAGGATGTCTTCGGCGGCAATGGTTTCGCGGCGGATGCGGCTTTCGGCGAAGGCGACGTCTTCGGCGATGCTCGGGTCCAGGTGGTGGCAGACCATCAGCATGTCGAGGTGTTCGTCGATGGTGTTGCGGGTGAATGGTCGGGTCGGGTTGGTCGAGCTCGGCAGCACGTTGGCGAAACCGCAGGCCTTGATGATGTCCGGCGCGTGACCGCCACCGGCACCTTCGGTGTGGTAGGTGTGGATGGTCCGCCCCTTGAAGGCGGCGAGGGTGGTTTCGACGAAGCCCGATTCGTTGAGGGTGTCGGTGTGAATCGCCACTTGCACGTCGAACTGGTCGGCCACGTTCAGGCAGTTGTCGATGCTCGCGGGCGTGGTGCCCCAGTCTTCGTGCAACTTGAGGCCGATGGCGCCGGCCTTGACCTGTTCGATCAACGGCTCCGGCAGGCTGGCGTTGCCCTTGCCGGTGAGGCCGATGTTCATCGGGAAGGCGTCTGCCGCCTGAAGCATCCGCGCCAGGTGCCAAGGGCCGGAGGTGCAGGTGGTGGCGTTGGTGCCTGTCGCCGGTCCTGTGCCGCCGCCGATCATGGTGGTGACGCCGCTCATCAGCGCTTCTTCGATCTGCTGCGGGCAGATGAAGTGGATATGTGTGTCGATGCCGCCTGCGGTGAGGATCATGCCTTCGCCGGCGATCACTTCAGTGCTGGCGCCGACCGCGATGGTCACGTTCGGCTGGATGTCCGGGTTGCCGGCTTTGCCGATAGCCGCAATACGCCCATCCTTGAGGCCGACGTCGGCTTTGACGATGCCCCAATGATCGATGATCAGCGCGTTGGTGATTAGCGTGTCGACAACTTCGGCAGCCAGCAATTGGCTTTGGCCCTGGCCGTCGCGGATGACTTTGCCGCCGCCGAATTTCACTTCTTCGCCGTAGGTGGTGAAATCCTTTTCGACTTCGATCCACAGCTCGGTGTCGGCCAGGCGGACCTTGTCACCGACGGTGGGGCCGAACATGTCGACGTAGGCTTGTCTTGAGATTTTCATGGGCATGCCTTGAGATTCAATTGTATGTGGGACCGCTCGCGTAGCTCGCTATCGCAGCCTGCGGCAGCTCCTATGGGGTGTTCACACGAGATTACGGTTGCCCGCGGCTGTTGTAGGAGCTGCCGCAGGCTGCGATCTTTTGGGGCACCACCGGTTTCAATCGAGGTCGCCCATGATCCTGCCGGCAAACCCGAACACCCGGCGATGTCCGGCCAGGTCCACCAGCTCGACTTCGCGGCGCTGTCCCGGTTCGAAGCGCACGGCGGTGCCGGCCGGGATGTTCAGGCGCATGCCACGGCTGGCGGCACGGTCGAAGGTCAGGGCGTCGTTGGTTTCGAAAAAGTGGTAATGCGAGCCCACCTGAATCGGCCGGTCGCCGCTGTTGGCCACGGTCAGGCTCAGGGTGCGACGGCCGGTGTTGAGCTCGATATCGCCGGGCTGGATATGATATTCGCCAGGAATCATTCGGGTTGTCCCAGAGTCTTGAAGTAAATGGCGGTCGGGGTGTAACGGCCGTCCGGGCTTTGGCAGTAGTTGGGCAGCTCACCGACGCGGGTGTAGCCCAAGGACTGATAGAACACTTCGGCCGCTGAGCCGGCTTCGGTGTCGAGGTACAGCAGGCCGCGTTGTTTCTGGCGTGCGGTCTGCTCCAGAGCCTCCATCAGCTGTTGGCCGAGGCCCCTTCGCCGCGCCTCATGGAGCACCTGCAGCTTTTGCACTTCGGCACGATTGCGACCGTTGGCTTTCTGGCACAGGCCCAGTTGCACGCTGGCCAGTACCTTTTCATCTTGAACCACCACCCACAGCAACAGGCTGCCGTCCTCAAGGCCGGCCTGCACACTGTTGATGTAGGCGCGGGCCTGGTCCTCATCAATGTCGGCCATGAAGCCGATTGATGCGCCATGCTTCACGGCGTCGAACAGCAGATCGATCAACCCCAGACGGTAGTGCGCAAAGCTCTCGGCGTTCACGCGTCGCAGTTGGGCAGTGTTCATGGTGTATCACTCCTTGTTGGCGACAGGCGGCTCCGCGCCCGGGTTTAGGGTCAGCTGCATGAAGGTCAGGTCGAGCCAGCGACCGAACTTGGTGCCCACTTGCGGCATTTGCCCGGTGGTGATGAAACCGACCCGTTCGTGCAAGCGAATCGAGGCGGAGTTACCGCTTTCGATGGCGGCGACCATCACGTGTTTATTGCAGCCCTTGGCGCGCTCGATCAGCGCGTCCATCAGCTGTGGGCCAAGGCCATTGCCGCGTTGATCGCTGCGCACGTACACCGAATGTTCGACGGTGTGGCGGAAACCGTCGAACGGCCGCCAGTCGCCAAACGAAGCGTAGCCGAGCACATTGTTGTCGGCGTCGACGATCACCAGAACAGGATAGCCCTGGGATTGCCGCGCGCTGAACCAGGCCTGGCGGTTACCGAGGTCCACGGCCTGTTCGTTCCAGATCGCCGTCGTGTTGAGGACGGCGTCGTTGTAGATGTCGCGGATCGCCGGCAGGTCGGCATGCACGGCATCACGGATGTGATAAGTCATGGCGCGGCCTCAGACGATGGGTTGATGGACGGTGACCAGTTTGGTGCCGTCGGGAAAGGTCGCTTCAACCTGGATCTCCGGGATCATTTCCGGGATGCCTTCCATCACTTGTTCGCGTCTCAGCAGGGTGGTGCCGTAGTGCATCAGTTCGGCCACGGTCTGGCCGTCACGCGCACCTTCGAGCAGTGCAGCGGAAATGTAGGCCATGGCTTCCGGGTAGTTGAGTTTCACGCCGCGCGCCAAACGCCGCTCGGCCACGAGGCCGGCGGTGAAGATCAGCAGCTTGTCTTTTTCGCGTGGGGTCAGGTCCATCGTTTGAAATCCGTGTTGGGCAGTTTAAAAAAGAATGAGCGACTCGGTTCCTGTAGCAGCTGGCGCAGCCTGCGTTCGGCTGCGCAGCAGTCGTGATCTGCCTGACGCGGTATGCCTGACAAAACGCATTGGCAGGTTTTACGACTGCTTCGCAGCCGAACGCAGGCTGCGCCAGCTGCTACGGTGATCGTGTGCGCAGTCATGTCAGGTGCTCCAGATTCGGGGCGGGACAGCTTCGCGCCCCAGCAGTGCCGGGCGCAGCAGTTTCCACAAATCGATCAACCAACCGCGGGCCAGCAACGCCTCGCTGGCCAGGCAGCGGGCCACCAGCAGACCCGGTAACTGAGTCAGGTCACCACGCACCGGGTTGGGTAACGAACGGCAGATTTCCAGCAATTCGCTGTCGATTTCTCCGGTCACCAGTAACGTCGCAAACACCGGCTGCCCATCCAACCCGATCGGCGAATCAAGCAAACCGTCATCCCCGACAATGCGCTGGCGTTCGTGCCAGAGCAACTGGCCGTCACGGCGGATTTCCAGTTGTGATTGAAAATACCCGCGCTCGAAACGTTCGCCACTGGCCGGACGACCCAGCGCTACGACGTCCCAATAGAACAGTCGAGCATCGCCTTCAAGGTCGATCAAGGTAAGGAGTTCAGCCTGGGCGGCGCTGAAGACGATGGTTTCTTGCGGCAGCCACTCCAGCGTGGCGCCGGCCGCGACGTTCAAATCGAGCTGCTGGTAGGCTGGCCCGGCGGCGCGATACCACTTGGCAGCGCCGGGGCTGGTCAGCTGTGCCCAGGCGCCAGCACCGACACTGGTGCTGATGTCCAGCCGATCACCACCGGCAATTCCGCCGGGCGGGTGGACGATGATGTGCTGGCACACCTCGGGGCCTTCGGCGTAAAGGTGTTTTTGCACCCGCAGCGGGCCCTTGTGGCGGCGCTGGACCGGGCGCGTGCTGTCGCCGAATCGGGCGTAGCCGAGTTCCAGCTCGGCGTGCCAGCTGGGGGTAAACAGGGCAGTGAAGACAGGTAAATTCATAGTTTCTAATTATCGTCAGGACGCTTCAGACTAGATCGTAACCAGCCCGCGCACACCCTCGGCTTCCATATTTTCTCCGCAGCCTTGCTGAACGATCTCGCCCCGGGACATCACCAGGTACTGATCGGCCAGTTCGGCGGCGAAATCGTAGAACTGCTCGACCAACAGGATCGCCATGTCGCCACGGGCCGCGAGCTTTTTGATCACCGCGCCAATCTCCTTGATCACCGACGGCTGAATGCCTTCGGTAGGCTCATCGAGAATCAACAAACGTGGTCGACTGGCCAGCGCTCGGCCGATGGCCAACTGTTGTTGCTGGCCGCCCGACAAGTCGCCACCGCGACGCTGCTTCATTTGCAGCAGCACCGGGAACAGCTCGTAGATGAACGCCGGGACTTCCCTGGCCTCTTTGGCGCCAAAACGAGAAAGCCCCATCAGCAGGTTTTCTTCCACCGTCAGCCGACCGAAAATCTCCCGGCCTTGCGGCACGTAAGCAATGCCGGCGTGAACCCGTTGATGCGGTTTGAGCGAGGTGATTGGTTTGCCTTCCCAGTTCACCACGCCTTCTTTAGCGGGCAGCAGGCCCATCAGGCATTTGAGCAGGGTGGTCTTGCCGACGCCGTTTCGCCCGAGCAGGCAGGTGACTTCACCGACCTTCACCTCAAAGCTCAGGCCCCGCAGAATGTGGCTACCGCCGTAGTATTGGTGCAGTTTGTCGACTTGCAGCATCTTCAAATTCCTTCTCAGTCCCCTGTGGGAGCGGGCTTGCTCGCGAAAGCGGACTCGCATTCAACATCTGAGTCGCCTGACACACCGTATTCGCGAGCAAGCCCGCTCCCACATAAAGCAGATCCCACGGAACTCAGCGGCCGAGATACACCTCGATAACCCGCTCGTTATCCTGCACCTGTGCAAGCGACCCTTCGGCCAGCACGCTGCCCTGGTGCAACACCGTGACATGGTCGGCAATCGAGCCGACGAAGCCCATGTCGTGTTCCACCACCATCAGCGAATGCTTGCCGGCCAGGCTCTTGAACAGCTCGGCGGTGAATTCGGTTTCGGCGTCGGTCATGCCCGCCACCGGTTCATCGAGCAGCAGCAGTTGCGGGTCTTGCATCAGTAACATGCCGATTTCCAGAAACTGCTTCTGCCCGTGCGACAGAAGGCCAGCCGGGCGATTGACCGAGCTGGTCAGGCGAATGGTCTCCAGCACCTCGCTGATGCGGTCTCTTTGTTCGCCATTGAGTTTCGCCCGCAGGCTGGCCCACACCGACTTGTCGGTTTTCTGCGCCAGCTCAAGGTTTTCGAACACGCTCAAGGCTTCGAATACCGTCGGCTTCTGGAACTTGCGGCCGATCCCGGCCTGGGCGATCTGCACTTCACTCATCTGCGTCAAGTCCAGGGTTTCACCGAACCAGGCCTTGCCGTGGCTGGGCCGGGTCTTGCCGGTAATCACGTCCATCAGCGTGGTTTTGCCCGCGCCGTTGGGGCCGATGATGCAGCGCAGTTCGCCGACACCGATGTACAGATTCAGCGCGTTGAGTGCCTTGAAACCATCGAAACTGACGCTGATGTCCTCAAGCGTAAGGATGGTGCCGTGGCGGGTGTTCAGGCCTGGACCGGCCCTCTGCCCAAGGCCGATGGCATCGCGGCTGCTGCCGGCATCCTTGTTGGGCTCCAATGGCGGAAAAAAGACCGGTTCGAGCATGAATTCGGCCGTCGCAGTGGTTCTCATTGCTCACCTCTTTTCTTCAGCAAACCGATCACGCCTTTGGGCAGGTACAGGGTCACGACGATGAACAGCGCGCCGAGGAAGAACAGCCAGTATTCGGGAAAGGCCACGGTGAACCAGCTCTTCATGCCATTCACTACGCCCGCGCCGAGCAGCGGCCCGATCAATGTGCCGCGCCCGCCGAGTGCGACCCACACGGCGGCTTCGATGGAGTTGGTCGGCGACATTTCGCTGGGGTTGATGATTCCGACTTGAGGCACGTAAAGCGCACCGGCCAGACCGCACAACACCGCGCTCAAGACCCAGACAAACAGCTTGAAACCGCGTGGGTCGTAGCCGCAGAACATCAGCCGGTTTTCCGCGTCACGCAGGGCGGTCAATACCCGGCCGAACTTGCTTTGCGCCAGGCGCCAGCCGATGAACAGGCTGGTCACCAGCAACAGCACGGTGGCGACGAACAACACCGCGCGAGTGCCCGGCTCGGTGATGCCGAACCCCAGAATCGTGCGGAAATTGGTGAAGCCGTTGTTGCCGCCAAACCCGGTTTCGTTGCGGAAAAACAGCAGCATCCCGGCGAAGGTCAGGGCCTGGGTCATGATCGAGAAGTACACGCCCTTGATCCGCGAACGGAAGGCGAAGAAGCCGAACACCAACGCCAGCAAACCCGGTGCCAGCACCACCAGGCACATCGCCCAGATAAAGCTGCTGGTGCCGGTCCAGTACCACGGCAGTTCGGTCCACGAGAGGAAGGTCATGAACGCCGGCAGGTCATCGCCCGAAGCCTGGCGCATCAGGTACATGCCCATGGCATAGCCGCCGAGGGCGAAGAACAGGCCATGACCGAGAGACAGAAGACCGGCGTAACCCCAGACCAGATCCAGGGCCAGGGCAACGATGGCGTAGCAGAGAATTTTGCCCACCAGCGTCAGGGTGTAGGCGGATACATGCAGCGGGTTGTCTGGCGACAACAGCGAAAGCAGCGGCAGCGCAAGCAGCAGCGCGAGAATCACCGCGCCCACCGCTATCGTGACTTTGGGGCCGGCCTTTTGCGTGGCCGTGAGCATCAGGGGCTGGTTCATCAGTCGATCACCCGTCCTTTGAGTGCGAAGAGTCCTTGCGGGCGTTTCTGAATGAACAGAATGATCAGCGCGAGGATCAGGATCTTGCCGAGTACGGCACCGATTTGTGGTTCAAGGATCTTGTTGGCGATGCCCAGCCCGAACGCGGCGAGCACGCTGCCGGCCAGTTGGCCAACGCCGCCGAGCACCACCACCAGGAACGAGTCGATGATGTAGCTCTGGCCGAGATCCGGGCCGACGTTGCCGACCTGACTCAGGGCCACGCCGCCAAGCCCGGCGATGCCCGAGCCGAGCCCAAAGGCGAGCATGTCGACGCGCCCGGTGGGCACGCCACAGCAGGCGGCCATGTTGCGGTTCTGGGTGACCGCGCGCACGTTCAAGCCGAGTCGGGTCTTGTTCAGCAGCAGCCAGGTCAGTACCACCACACACAGCGCGAACGCGATGATCACGATACGGTTGTACGGCAGCACCAGATTGGGCAATACCTGAATTCCGCCCGAGAGCCAGGCTGGGTTCGCCACTTCGACGTTTTGCGCGCCGAACAGCAATCGGACCAGTTGAATCAGCATCAGGCTGATGCCCCAGGTGGCCAGCAGGGTTTCCAGTGGTCGGCCGTAGAGGTGGCGAATCACCGTGCGCTCCAGCGCCATGCCGATGCCGGCGGTGACAAAAAACGCCACCGGCAACGCCACTAACGGGTAGAACTCGATGGCCTGTGGCAGGAAGCGCTGGAACAGCAACTGCACCACGTAAGTGGAGTAGGCGCCGAGCATCAGCATCTCGCCGTGGGCCATGTTGATCACCCCAAGCAGGCCGAAGGTGATCGCCAAACCGAGGGCCGCCAACAGCAGGATCGACCCCAGGGACATGCCGCTGAAGGCCTGACCGAGCAATTCACCGATCAGCAGTTTGCGTTTGACCTGCACCAGGCTGGTTTCGGCAGCCGTGCGCACCGTGGCATCGGCTTCGACGCCGGGTTCGAGCAAACCTTCGAGGCGGGTGCGGGCCAGTGGGTCGCCGGTTTCACCGAGCAATCGCACAGCCGCCAGGCGTACGGTCGGGTCACTGTCCACCAGTTGCAGGTTAGCCAGCGCCAGGCTCAGGGCAGCGTGAACGCTTTGGTCTTTTTCGCCCGCCAGTTGCTGGTCGAGGAATTTCAACTGCGCCGGTTTGGCGCTTTTTTGCAGTTGTTGTGCGGCGCTCAAGCGCACTTTGGCGTCAGCGGCGAGCAGTTGATGACTGGCCAGCGCAGTGTCGATCAAACCCCGCAGGCGGTTGTTCAGGCGCAGGGCTTTGGTTTCGCCGTCGACGGTCAGCGTTCCCTGTTGCAGGGCGTTGATCAGTTCGATGCGTGCAGGCACGGGCTGCGCGGCCCAGGTTTCCAACAGCCTGGCTTGCTGCACGGGATTGGCCGCGACGAAGTCTTCGGCGTCTCCGGCATGGGCGGCCATCGGCAATAGCAGCGCGATGACGAGGATGAAGCGGTAAAGGGCAGTGGGCATGTCATTGGCCTTGCGCGGACTAGTGTGGGAGCGGGCTTGCTCGCGAAGAGGCCAGCACATTCAACATCAACGTTGGCTGACAGACCGCTTTCGCGAGCAAGCTCGCTCCCACAGGAGTTGTGTCGGCCCCGAACGTGGTGTTCAAGACCGGCATCCAGTGGCTTAGTTGCTCTTCACCGCATACTCCGGCTTCTTGTCGTTACCCGGTATGAACGGGCTCCACGGCTGGGCGCGGATCGGGCCTTCGGTCTGCCATACCACGTTGAACTGACCGTCGGCCTGGATCTCGCCGATCATCACCGGCTTGTGCAGGTGGTGGTTGGTCTTGTCCATGGTCAGGGTGTAGCCCGACGGCGCAGCGAAGGTCTGGCCAGCCAAGGCTTCGCGGACCTTGTCGACATCGGTGGATTTGGCTTTTTCTGCGGCCTGCGCCCACATATGAATGCCGACGTAAGTAGCTTCCATCGGATCGTTGGTCACGGCTTTATCCGCGCCCGGCAGGTTGTGTTTCTTGGCGTAGGCTTTCCAGTCGGCGACGAACTTCTGGTTCACCGGGTTCTCCACCGATTCGAAGTAGTTCCACGCGGCGAGGTTGCCCACCAGCGGTTTGGTGTCGATGCCACGCAGTTCCTCTTCGCCCACCGAGAACGCCACGACCGGAACGTCGGTGGCTTTCAGGCCCTGGTTGGCCAGTTCTTTATAGAACGGCACGTTGGAGTCGCCGTTGACCGTGGAAATGACCGCAGTCTTGCCGCCGGCCGAGAATTTTTTGATGTTGGCGACGATGGTTTGATAGTCGCTGTGACCGAAGGGGGTGTAGACCTCTTCGATGTCCTTGTCGGCCACGCCTTTGGAGTGCAGGAACGAACGCAGGATTTTGTTGGTGGTGCGCGGGTAGACGTAGTCGGTGCCGAGCAGGAAGTAGCGCTTGGCGCTGCCGCCTTCTTCGCTCATCAGGTACTCCACTGCTGGGATCGCCTGCTGGTTCGGCGCGGCGCCGGTGTAGAAGACGTTCGGCGACATTTCTTCGCCTTCATACTGCACCGGGTAGAACAGCAGACCGTTGAGCTCTTCGAACACTGGCAATACCGATTTACGCGACACCGAGGTCCAGCAACCGAACACCACCGCGACCTTGTCCTGAGTCAGCAACTGCCGGCCCTTTTCCGCGAACAGCGGCCAGTTCGACGCCGGGTCGACCACCACCGGTTCGAGCATCTTGCCGTTGACCCCGCCCTTGGCGTTGATCTCGTCGATGGTCATCAGCGCCATGTCTTTAAGCGAGGTTTCGGAGATCGCCATGGTCCCTGACAACGAATGCAGGATCCCGACCTTGATGGTCTCGGCGGCCTGGATACTCCAGGTCATGCCCATCGCGGCAATGCCTGCCGATAGTGTGAAAGCCTTGATCAAGCTACGACGCTTCATTGTGCGATCTCCATGAACGTATGAATTTTCTTGGTGGGCAGATGCGGACTACTGAAGGGTCTTTAGCAAGGGCTGTGCCCGGTCGGAGAAAGGTAAGGAAATGTCGTGTTAGAGCGGTTGCGCCGGCAGGTGGCGCACCATGAAGGGACGTGTCTGGCGTGTTGGTGCGCGAAGGTGCGCCACATTAGGGCGCTGAGTAGTTCGGGGTTACCCCAATCAACTGTGGGAGCGAGCTTGCTCGCGATAGCGGCGGCACATTCAACATCGATGTTGCCTGACTCACCGTCATCGCGAGCAAGCCCGCTCCCACATTTGATAGTGGTGGGGTTTAGCGGCGGCGCATCAGGCCAATGAAAAACAGGCCGCCGATGGCGGCGGTGGCCACACCAATCGGTAAGTCCTCTGGGGCAATCAAGGTCCGGGCGGCAACATCGACCCACACCAGAAACACACTCCCCAGCAGCACGCACACCGGCAGCAAGCGCCGGTGTTCCGCACCCACCAGACGCCGGGCAATATGCGGCACCATCAGTCCGACAAAACCGATCGAACCGCTGATGGACACCAATACTCCGGTCATCAGCGAGGCAATCAGAAACACCCGCAAGCGCACGCTGCGGGCATTCAGGCCCAGGGTCACAGCGGTTTGTTCGCCGGCCATCAAGGCGTTCAGTGGCCGAGCCATGCCGAGCAGCAACACCAGCCCGAGCAGCACACTGGCGGCCGGCACTGCCAGCAGTTCCCAGCGCGCCAGCCCGAGGCCGCCGAGCATCCAGAACATCACCGCAGAACTGGCCCGGTGATCGCCGAGAAACAGCAGCAGATTAGCGATCGCCATCATCACGAAGGACACTGCCACGCCGCACAGCAGCAGCCGATCACTGTCCAGTCGACCGTTGCGGTTGGCGATCACCAGGACGATCAGCATGCTCAACAACGCACCGATAAACGCGGCAATCGGCAACGTCAGCAAACCGACGATCTCGCCCACATGCAGCACCACAATTACCGCGCCTAACGTCGCGCCGGAAGTGACCCCGAGCAAATGCGGGTCAGCCAGTGGATTGCGCGTCACCGCTTGCAGCACCGCGCCGATCAGCGCCAACCCGGCGCCCACCAAGGCACCGAGCAACATGCGCGGCACGCGGATCAGCCAGACGATATGTTCCTGCCCAGCACTCCAGTTCACCTCGCCAGCACCGAATATCTTGTGCAGCAGAATCTGCCAGACCACGTCCACTGGCACCCTTGCTGCGCCAAAGCCCAGCGACACCACACACGACACCAGCAACAGTGCACCAAGACCGCTGAGCAGCCAGGCATAGCGACGATTGATCATTCGCCGTGGAAACCCTTGGCCAGGGTTTCAACCGCCAGCACGTTGTCGATCCCCGGCGTAGCCTGCACATACGGGATGACAATGAAGCGCTGGTTCTTGATCGCGTCTACCGATTGCAGGGCCTTGTTGTTCAGTAGAAATTGCTCCTTCTGCTCGGCGCTGACTTCGCCGTAGTCGACGATCACGATCACCTGCGGGTTGCGCTCGACCACGTTTTCCCAGTTGACCCGGGTCCAGCTCGCGTCGACGTCATCGAGAATATTGCGCCCACCCGCGGCGTCGATCAGCGCTTGTGGCATGCCCAGACGACCCGAGGTCATGGCCCGGTCTTCACCGCTGTCGTAGAGGAACACGCGTGGTTTTTCCGTTGGCAGGTCTTTGCGAACCTCGGCCACTTGCGCCTGCATGTCGCTGATCAACCGGTTGGCGCGATCCTGTACGTCGAAGATCTTTCCGAGGTTGCGCAGGTCGTTGTAGGTGTCATCGAGGCTGGCTGCCGGGCGCTTCATCACGAAGGCGCAGGACTCGCTCAGTTCATAGACGTTGATCCCCAGCGGGCCAAGGGTTTGCGGGGTCAGGTCACCGCCGATGCGCATGCCGTAATCCCAACCGGCGAAGAAGAAATCGACGTTGGCGTTGAGCAGGGTTTCCACCGATGGGTACTTCGCCGCGAGTTCCGGCAGACCATCGAGAATGCTCTGCATCTCGGGCGTCACGGCTTTCCAGCCACTGATGCCGCTGTAGCCGACCATCCGTGGTTTGAGGCCGAGGGCGAGCATCATCTGAGTCATGTTGATGTCGTGACTGAGGGCGTGTTTCGGCGCTTGCTTGAAGGTCACTTCACGGTTGCAGCTCTGAATCGTCAACGGGTAATGGGTCGCTTCGGCGAACGCCTGGGCGCTGCCCAGCAGCAGGGCGATGGACAGGCTGGAGCGGAGCAGGGTGCGCAAGGTCATGTTGGGTTATCCAGGTAATTCGGGGGTAGCCGGACAGCGGATGTTCATCAATCAGCGCTTCGACGCCGAACACCTCACGCAGCAGCGTGGTGGTCAGCACTTCTTTTGGCGTGCCGCTGGCGACAATGCGTCCGTGGTTGATCACGTACAGCCGATCGCAGAACGCAGCGGCCAGGTTGAGGTCGTGGATGCTCGCCAGGGTGCCGATCTGCAAGCGTTTGACCAGTTGCAGCAGTTCAAGCTGATAGCGTGGGTCGAGGTGGTTGGTCGGCTCATCGAGGATCAGCAATTGCGGTTGTTGAGTCAGGGCGCGGGCAAGAATGACGCGTTGTTTTTCGCCACCCGAGAGCGTCGCAAAGGCGTGATCTTCAAAACCTTTGAGGCCCACCGATTCCAGCGCCTGCTCGGCGATCCGACGGTCTTCCAGGGTGTCGCCATCGAACAGGCCTTTGTGCGGCGTGCGGCCCATGGCGACCACTTCGTCGACCGTCAGGCCGAAGGCATCGGGAAACTCCTGCAACACCACCGCAATACGTTGAGCGCACCAGCGCGACGACTGCTTCCAGACGTTGTGATGGGCAAGATGCACCTCGCCGGATTCCGGTTTGCTGAACCGGTAGGCACAGCGCAGCAGGCTGGTCTTGCCGCTGCCGTTGGGCCCGATCAAACCGACGAACTCACCGGCGGCCACGTGCAGGCTGGCCTCACGCAGCTGGAACTGGTGATGACAATGGCCATGGCCCAGCGGTGTCCAGGCGAGATGGGTGAGGTTCAGCGAGGTCATTGCGCACTCGTTCGGCGGGTGTTTGCAGCGGGCCGACATTGTAAGGTCAACCGCGCTGCTATAGGCATCTCGCTGTATTCAGGATGAAGATGAGGCCGATTCAGGCTGGCGGTTCAAGCGCGACAGCAGCACCCGATCCAGAACCCATACCACAATCAACGAAGCGCCCACCAACGGGAATATCACCGCCAATGCGAGGATGATGACCACCCCGGTTTTCCAGGTCGGCAGGTCATGGCGCAACGGCGGAACACCGAGCTTGCCCTGGGGGCGGCGCTTCCACCAGATCACCACACCGCTGATGGCGCTGAGCAGGATCATCAGGCAGATCAGCAACACGACGATCTGGTTGAACGGCCCGAACAGCTTGCCTTCGTGCAGCATCACGCCCATCTCCGTGGCGCGAGCGACGTTGCCGTATTGCTGCCAGCGCACGTCGGCGAGGACTTCGCCGCTGTACTGGTCGACATGCAGGGTGGCGTCGTTACGCGGATCATCGGCGAACACGGCGATGGTGAACACGCCGCTGGCGGTGGTCGGGAAGGTGATGCTGTAACCGGGCTCGACCTGGCGTTGAACGGCAATGTCCTGCACGTCTTGCAGGCTGATAGTCGGCGCGGCCGGGGCAGTGCTGCCGCCGTTGTGAGCCATGTGTTCGGCGTGGTCACCGGACATCGGCATCGGGGTGTTTTCCATGGCCCAGGGCACGGTCTGGCGGGTCGCCGTGTTGAGGCTGCGGGCCTCTTGGTCGGACTTGGGCACGTTATCCCACATGGCCGCCGGGAAGCGGTTCCAGACTTCGGCGTATTGCTTGCCCCAGAAACCGGTCCAGGTCATGCCACTGAGCAGCATCACCAGCAGAAACGCCGCGCCCCAGAACCCGGTCACGGCGTGCAGGTCACGCCAGAGCACACGTCCGCGGCTGCTGAATCGCGGCCACAAGATCCCCGCACCGGTTCTTCCGCGTGGCCACCACAGGAATACCCCGGAAACCACCAGCACAACGCCCCAGCCAGCAGCGAGCTCGACCAGCCGATCACCGACGGTGCCGATCATCAATTCGCCGTGAATGGCTCGGGCGATGGCTTGCAGGTTTTTCTTCGCATCCTGCTCGCCAAGGACATCAGCGTGATACGGGTCGATGAAGACGTTGAGCTCGCTGCCCGCGTTTTGAACGACAAACTGCGCACTGCGCTCGGCATTGACCGGTGGCAGGTACTGCTTGATCCGGCCCTGTGGATAAGCCTCTTTGACACGCCGCAGCAGTTCGTCGGCACTGAGCGTGTGATGGCCGGCCGGCACATTGAGCAGGCTGCCATACATCAGTGGGTCGAGTTGCGGTTTGAACAGGTAAACGATGCCGGTCAGGGCCAGCATCACCATGAATGGCGCAACGAACAGCCCGGCATAAAAATGCCAGCGCCAGGCCAGGTTGTAGAAGGACACTTTAGGTTGGCTCATTGGGAGCGCTCCGCTTGGCAATGATTCTGTAATTGTTCGAGTGGTGCCTCGTTCCCGTAGCAGCTGGCGCAGCCTGCGTTCGGCCGCGTAGCGGTCGTAATCCACACGATGCGATCCATCTGGATAACCGCATTTTGAGGTTTTACGACTGCTGCGCAGCCGAACGCAGGCTGCGCCAGCTGCTACGGGTATGGCGTCCTTGCCAGGTGTTTTAGAAGCTCATATCGACCTTGGTCCAGAACGTGCGCCCTGGTTCGTTGATCGCTTGCGGGTCATTGGCCGGGTAGCCGAACCCGGCGTTGCCGGCCAGGTTCAAGTGCTCGGCGTAAGCCTTGCCAAACAGGTTGTCGACGCCCGTACTGACCTTCCAGTGCTTGTCGATCCGGTAGGCACCGTTGAGCGAGAACACGCCGAAGCCCGAGCTTTTGTCGTAGTCCTTGCCGACCACGTTGCCCTTGTTCTGGTCGATGCGGTTCTGGGCGGCGACCACTCGCCACAAGGCGCCGGCGCTCCAGTTGTCTTCGCTGTAGGTCAGGCCGAAACGCGCATCCAGCGGCGGCATTTGTGGCAACGCAGTGCCGTTGCTGGTGTCTTTGCCCCAGGCGTAGGCCAGGGTCGCATCGGCTTTCCAGTTGGAGGTGAGGTTGTAGGCTGCGCCGAGTTCGCCACCCATGATTCGTGCGTTGATGTTTTCGGCCCGTGAGGTCATGCCCCTCATGCCGGGGGTGTAATCGAACAGGATGTAGTCGTGTACTTCGCCGACATAACCCGAGACCCAGGCTTCGAGGTCCTGGATTTTGTATTGCAGGCCGACATCGAGCTGAGTGGTTTTCTCAGGCTTGATCGAATCGAAGGCGTTGAGCGAACCGGCAGGGCCGGATTTTGGCGAGAACAGCTCCCAGTAATCCGGGAAACGTTCGGTGTGGCCGAGACCTGCGTAGAGCGTGGTCGGGCTGTCCGCCAGGTCATGCTCATAGCGCATGAAACCGCTCGGCAGAGTGTCGGCGCGGGTCGTGTCGGCGGTCGGATTTGGTCGGCTCATCATCCCGGAGCCAATGGTCTGGCGAAAATCCCTGGCCGAGGCACGGTCCAGTCGCGCACCGCTGATCAGGCGATCACGGTCGGCGGCGTACCAGGTCAGCTCGCCGAAGACCCCGTAGTTATGGAAGTCCGCATCCTTGTTGCGCGGTACGTCTTTATAGGTGTCGATGCCCATGGCGGCACGCTGACGGTGTTCGTTGGTCTGCGCATCGATGCCGCTGATCAACTGCACATCGGCCCAGCGCCAGGTGGCCTTGATCCGCGCGCCCAGGGTGCGGCGGTCGACGTTGGAGGCCATCGGGCCGGACATCATTCCGGTGCCGGACGGCGTGCGCAGGGTGTAGTTGTCCATCACGTGGTCGGCGTAGTTGTAGTAGACCTGCGCCTCGAGTTTTTCCAGCACTTCGCCGAGGTTCGACTTCTCGAAACGCAGGCCCAGGCTTTCGCGTTTGAACTGCGAGCCGTCCATGCCGCGCCCGGCAGAACGTGCCTCACCGTCGCCCTTGCCGGCGGTCAGTTCCAGCAGCGTATCGGCGTCCGGCGTCCAGCCCAGAGCGACATCGCCGTTCCATTTGTCATAGCGCGACGGCACGGTGTCGTTGTTGCCGTCATGGTAATCGTCAGAGTGGGCGGTGTTGCCGATCACTCGCACGTAACCCAACGGGCCACCGGCAGCGGCATCGACAAGTTTGTCAAAACGCCCGTTGGAGCCGCCCAGCACGCTGGCGTTCACTCGGGTACCAAGCTCGCCGAAGCTTTCCGGCTCACGGTCGAAGAGGATCGTGCCAGCCGAAGCACCGGGACCCCAGAGTACGGTTTGCGGGCCTTTGATTACGGTCAGCTTGTCGTAGGTTTCCGGTGAGATGTAGGAGGTCGGGGCGTCCATGCGGCCGGGGCAGGCACCGAGGATCATGCCGCCGTTGGTGAGGATGTTCAGTCGTGAGCCGAACATGCCGCGCAGCACCGGATCGCCGTTGGTGCCGCCATTGCGGACCAGCGCGAAGCCGGGAATGGTCTTCAGATAGTCGCCACCGTCGCTGGCCGGCACCGGTTGGCGCGGGTCCTTGGGGTTGGTAACGATGGTCAGCGGTGAGCTTGGGGCGATGGCAGTGATCACCGTCGGGCTCAGCTCTTCGGTGTGCTGGCTGTGATCAACCGGTTGCTCGGCGGCGATGGCCAGCGGGGCGAGCAGTGCGCCGCATAGTACGGTGGTAGCCTGTTTGAAACGGGCACGTGGTGCGTTCAGGGCGAAGAATGCCTGAGCAGCGCTCAAGCGTGTGTCAGCAGAAAACCTGGACATAAAGGTTCCATCAATCAGTCGTCAACAACACGGCCAGCAGCCTGCGGCTGTCGTTCTTTACAGTCGGCCGTATGAGTAGGGGTGTGGGTGTTTACGCGACGATGGGCGGGGCGCGGGTGCGGGCGCCGGGGAAGACCGTTTGCCGGGCATGGCCCAGGCGAGGGGAGGGACTGATGAAGCTGTGGGCGGATGGTGTGTCGAAGGTGGCGAACGACAGGCTGCCGGGCAGTGCGGGGCAGTTGAAGAGCAGGCTGCAATAGCCGCACTTTTCCCAGAGCGCGTGATGGTCGGGTTTGGGGGCGCAGTGTTCGGCAGCAGGTTGCGCGCCATGCTCGGCATGGGCGTTCGCCGACATGTCCATGCTCATGTCCATCGACATGTTCATGGGCATTGGCATGCGTTGATCCATCGGCATCGACTGAGAAATCAGTGGGCCGATAAAGATCATCAACATGGCGAACAGGCTGATCCAGCTGCCGCGCGTAACCTTCAACGAGGTGTTACGCGGCACTGATCGCCTGACGCTGAGCGAGCGCCGTGCGTTCACAGGTGGTTCAGGCTGTGATTACTGGGCGTGCTTGTGCTCTTCGGTGCCGGCGGGCGGTTGTTTTTGCACCGCGACCTCAACGGTCACGTCGCCGGATTTTTCGAAATGCAGGGTCAGCGGGAAGTGCTTGCCGTCGTTCAGCAGACTGCGATCTTTGAGCTCCAGCAGCATCACGTGATAAGCCATCGGCGCGAACGTGATGTTGCCACCGGCCGGAATCTCGACGCTCGGCACTTGCTGCATTTTCATCAGGTCATTTTGCTTCACATGCTCGTGCAACTCGGCAATACCTGCGATCGGCGAAGCAACGCTGAGCAAGCGATCGGCGGTTTTACCGTTGTTGTGAATCATGAAATAGGCGGCAACCGTTGGCGCGTTGGGCGGTAGCTCTTGCGACCAAGGGTGTGCGATTTCCAGTTCGCCGGCTTTGTATTCGTGGGCATTGGCAAAGCACGCGGGCAGCAGCAAGGCAGCCAGAACGATGAGTTTCTTCAACATGGCAGTTCTCCAGAACGATTAAACACGCAGATCAATTGCGACGGTAATCAGACTAGAGGAGAGGCCCGGGGATTGAGGCTGGGCCATTGCTGCCGTGGCGTGGGGATGTCGAGGGTCGGTGCAGGTCGGTTTCGATTGGCCTCGAAACGCGCGAAATACAACTGCGGGACATGGCCCGGCAATGCCACCAGAGGCGCCGAGCCTGAGCAGCACCAGCAATGCTGCATGTTCGAGTGATCGTCGCTCGAAGGGGCTTTTTGCTCAAACTTGCCGAGCGAAATCGCCACCAGCTTCGTCCCGCTGGACGAGCAGAAACTACCCCACAACAACTGCTCGGCTGGCGACTGATTGGCCGCCTTGGCCATCGCGCCGGACATCGGCATGGCGAGCATGTTGAACAGCACTGCGAAGCAGGCGATCCAGGCAAATGCTAGCCGTTGTCGGGACATGGGTCATATCCGGTTGGGTGGGTGATCAAGCCGGGTATTTAGCCTGATCGGGAACCATAAGTAAAAAACCGCCGTGCGGTGTGGTGTCGCAGCGCCTTGATCAACAGGTGCAAAATGCGGTGAGCGAGTTCCGGTTCACCGTTTCGAAAGAGTGTAGCGGCTTCGTTTTGTAATGCCCGGGCGAATTCCGGGTCTCGGCTGATTCGAGCAATGATTGTATGAAAGACGTTTCGGCTGTAAGCCATTATCGACACTTGATCGGTTGCGTGTCTGTCTGCGGAAGTCGCGGGTGGAAGGACTTGAACTCGGCTTATATCTGATAGGGCTTTGCGGAAAAGCTCGCCATCGCCGCTATCTTCTTCAATGCAGGCTTGAAGATAGGCGGCAATTTCTCCAGGGCTTTGAATAAAGTCTGCGGGATCGAAACGGGTAAATGTAATTGCCATTTTCATTCTCAGCGCGGTTTATGCCGAGAACCATAAGCTTGAGCAGGAAAATGAAACAGTCGGCTTGTTCCTGAGATGTTGTCCGTAAAGTCGTACAGTTTTATCCGAGTGTATTCAGCGCCTCCAACACCTCAACCACACTCCCAAACTCCCGCTCAACCCCCGGCAACACCGGCCGCTTGAGGATCAACACCGGTACCCCGCGTTCGCGGGCCACTTCAAGCTTGGGCTCGGTGGCGCTGCTGCCGCTGTTTTTGCTGATCAGTACATCGATCTGCCGACGTTCAAACAGTGCGCGTTCGTCTTCGATGAAAAACGGTCCGCGTGCACCGATCACTTCGCAGCGTTCGTTGCCGGGATAAACCTCCAGCGCGCGTAAGGTCCAGAACTGCTCGGGCGGGATTTCATCCAGGTGCTGCAACGGCTCGCGGCCCAAGGTGAACAGTGGGCGCTTGAACGGTTTCAGCGCGTCGATCAGCTCGGCCCAGTCGCTGACTTCGCGCCAGTCATCCCCAGCCTGTGCTTGCCACGCCGGGCGGCGTAGTGCCCAGCACGGGATGCCGCTTTGTTGCGCGGCGATGGCGGCGTTCTGGCTGATTTGCGCGGCGTAGGGGTGGGTGGCGTCGAGCAACAGATCAATGCCTTGATCCTTGATGAATTGCGTCAGGCCTTCAGCGCCGCCATAGCCACCGACTCGCACCTGGCAGTTCAGGTCGGTCGGCACGCGACCCACGCCCGCAAGGCTGTAGATATGTTGCGGGCCGAGGGTGCGGGCAATCGCCAAGGCTTCGGTGACGCCACCGAGCAGCAACAGACGTTTCATTGAAAAGCTCCGGCATGACCGACGATGCCACCTTGGCGATCGATGGCAAACACCTCGACCTGAACCTGCTTGGGCACCACGCTGCGGGCAAAATCCAGCGCGTGCTGACACACCGCTTCGCCGAGGGCGATACCGGCGGCGCTGGCCATGGCCAAGGCTTGCTGGCTGGTGTTGGCCTCGCGAATGCCTTGCTGCAATACCTCGTCTGCGCCAACGGCCGCTGCCCATTCGGCCAGTTGCGGCAGGTCGATGCTGGAGTGGCGACTGTGCAAGTCCATATGTCCGGCGGCGAGTTTGCTGATTTTGCCAAATCCGCCGCACAGGCTGAGTTTATCCACAGGCACTTTGCGCAGGTGTTTGAGCACCGCGCCGACGAAGTCGCCCATTTCGATCAGGGCGATTTCCGGCAAGTCGTAAACCCGGCGCATGGTGTCTTCGCTGGCGTTGCCGGTGCAGGCGGCGATGTGCAGGTAACCGTTGGTTTTGGCGACGTCGATGCCCTGGTGGATTGAGGCGATGTAGGCCGCGCAAGAGAACGGCCGAACGATGCCGCTGGTGCCGAGGATCGACAGCCCGCCAAGAATGCCCAATCGCGGGTTCATGGTTTTTAGCGCCAGGGCCTCGCCGTCCTCGACGTTGACCGTCACCTCAAAACCGCCGCTGTAATGGAACTCCTGCGCAAGCAATAGCAGATGGTCGGTGATCATCTTGCGTGGCACCGGGTTGATCGCCGGTTCGCCGACACTCAGTACCAGCCCCGGACGCGTGACGGTACCAACTCCTTTGCCGGCGCTGAAATGAATACCGGGTTCGCTCATCAAGCGCACCTGACAGTAGAGCAATGCACCGTGGGTCACGTCCGGGTCGTCGCCGGCATCTTTAATCGTTCCGGCTTCGGCGCCATCGGCAGTGAGTCGGCAAAACTCCAGACGCATCTGCACCTGTTTACCTTTGGGCAGGACGATGTGCACTGCGTCGCTGCTCACACCGCCGAGCAGCAGGCGCGCGGCGGCGAGGCTGGTCGCGGTGGCGCAGCTGCCGGTGGTCAGGCCGCTGCGCAGCGGGGCGGGTTGTTCGGCGGTTTCGTCACGCATCGAAGGGTTTAACCACGTCCAGCAAAGTAATGGGCAGTGCCTGGCGCCAGGTGTCGAACTCTCCCAGCGGCTGCGCCTGAGCGATATGAATCCGCGTCAGCTCGCCACCGTGTTGTTCGCGCCAGGCCATCAAGGTCATTTCGCTTTGCAGAGTGACTGCGTTGGCGATCAGTCGGCCACCGGGTTTGAGCTGCGCCCAACATGTGTCGAGCACACCGTCACGCGTCACGCCGCCACCGATGAAGATCGCATCGGGCCGCTCAAGGCCGGCCAAGGCGTGCGGCGCACTGCCTCGAATCAATTGCAGGCCGGGAACACCGAGGGTGTCGCGGTTATGTTCGATCAGTTGCTGACGACCAGCATCGGCTTCGATGGCCAGCGTGCGGCAACTCGGATGCGTACGCATCCACTCGATGCCGATCGAACCTGAGCCTGCGCCAACATCCCACAAAAGCTCACCGGGCACCGGCGCGAGACGGGCAAGAGTGATGGCGCGCACATCACGCTTGGTCAGTTGGCCGTCGTGCTTGAAGGCTGCGTCTGGCAAGCCCGCCAGACGCGACAGGCGCGGAGTATCGGGTTCGGCGAGGCACTCGATGGCGACCAGATTGAGATCGGCAATGGCCGGGTCGGTCCAGTAGCTGGCGAGGCCTTCGACACGTCGTTCGCTCTCGCCGCCCAAGTGTTCCAGCACGGTCATCCGGCTCCGCCCGAAACCGCGTTCACGCAGTAGCGCGGCAATCGCGGCAGGGCTGTGTCCGTCGTTGCTCAAGACCAGCAAGCGAGCTCCGCTGAACAGCTGAGCGTTCAGCGCTGCGACTGGCCGGGCGACTACCGACAGCGTGACGACTTCTTGCAATGGCCAGCCCATCCGCGCTGCCGCCAGTGAGCAGGAGGAAGGTGCCGGGATAATCAGCATCTCGTGGCTCGGCACCTGCCGAGCCAGGCTGGCGCCCACGCCGAACAGCATAGGATCGCCGCTGGCCAGCACACAGATCGGCTCACCGCGTTGCGCCAGTACCGGCTCAAGGGAAAATGGACTCGGCCAAAGCTGCCGTTCGCCACGGATGCATACGGGCAGCAGATCCAGTTGCCGTTGGCTACCGAAAATCCGTGAAGCACCCAGCAGCGCGCGTCGAGCGTTCTTGCCCAGCCCCTTGAAGCCGTCTTCACCGATGCCTACCACTGTCAGCCAGGGGGCCATTTATATTCCTCAAACTGGGTGTTCCGACGGGCAGGCTTTTCATGCCGTCAGACAAAGCAGGCATAATACCGCGCCTTCGCCCGCGAAGTGCTTCTACCTCTTAGCCGGTCGCCCCCTTGAACGAACGTCAGATGCACACCGCCTTACGCCCCTCGGCCTGTCCGGGGTTGCTGCGTATTGTCCAGGCATCGGACGGCGGCATCTGCCGGATCAAGTTGAATGGCGGGTCGATCAGCACTGCCCAGGCGGTGGCCGTGGCCGAGGCCGCAGAGTGTTATGCCGGTGGGGTGATCGAAGCGACCAACCGCGCCAATCTGCAGATTCGCGGGATCGGCAGCGAGCACCGGCCATTGATCGACAGTCTGCTGGCAGCCGGGTTGGGTCCAAAGACTGCGGCTGGCGATGATGTGCGCAACCTGATGCTCAGCCCTGGCGCCGGCATCGATCGGCACATGCTGTTCGACACTCGCCCGCTGGCCGGGCAGATCCTCGCCTCCTTGCAAAGCCACGAACGTTTTCACGAGCTGTCGGCCAAGTTTGCCGTGCAACTGGATGGCGGCGAGGCGCTGGCGATGCTCGAACATCCTCACGACCTCTGGTTGAGTGCCGTTGAGCGCAACGGTGAGCCATTGCTGGCCTTCGGTCTGGCGGGTTGCCCCACGGACACGCCGGCAGGGGCGGTATTGCGCAATGACGGTCACGCCTTGGTTGTCGCGGTGCTGGAACTGTTTCTCGATCTGGCACGGCCGGATCAGACCCGCATGCGGCATGTGCTGGCCGAGCGTTCGCTGGAGTCGGTGTTGCAGGCTCTGGCCGAGCGCGTGTCGCTGATCCCGATCAACGACTGGCAACGTGCCGAGTCGCGGCCAGGGTTGCACATAGGCACTTATCCACAGCGTCAGGAAGGCCGGGTTTATGTCGGCGCTGTCCCGCCTCTGGGACGCCTGGATTCTTCGATGCTTAAAGGCGCGGCGCGTCTGGCCGAGGAGTTCGGTGACGCCAGCCTGCGTTTCACTCCTTGGCAAAGCCTGCTGCTGCCGAACATTCGCCATCAGGATGCCCCGGCGCTCAGTGAGCGATTGCAGGCCCTGGGGTTTCTGCTGTGCGCCGATCAAGCCTTGACCCATCTGGTGGCCTGCACCGGTTCCGCCGGGTGCGCAAAAGGTTTGGCGGATACCAAGGGCGATGCCCTGCACCTGGCGACATTGCTTCAAGGCCAGGCTGGCCGACCGCAGGTTCACCTGTCTGGCTGCCCGCGTTCCTGCGCCGCCGCGCACATCGCGCCGGTCACCCTGCTGGCGGTCAGCCCCGGTCATTACGACCTCCATTTTCGCGATGCAGGGCAGCCGGGTTTTGGCGCCCTGCAAGCACGCAACCTCACTATTGAAGCGGCCGGCGCATTGCTCGATGCCTGCCCACGGAGCCCCCCTTGATGCTTGATTACATCCGCGACGGTCAGGAGATCTATCGCAACTCCTTCGCGATCATTCGCGCCGAGGCCAACCTCGACCGGATCCCGGCCGATCTGGAAAAACTCGCAGTACGGGTGATCCACGCCTGCGGCATGGTCGATGCCATCGATGGCCTGCAATTTTCCGACGGTGCGGGCAAGGCCGGGCGCGATGCGCTGGCTGCCGGTGCGCCGATTCTGTGTGATGCGCGAATGGTCTCCGAAGGCGTGACCCGTGCACGCTTGCCGGCCAACAATCCGGTGATTTGCACCTTGCGCGATGAGAGCGTTCCGGACCTGGCCCGCGAATTGGGCAACACCCGTTCGGCGGCTGCGTTGGAGCTTTGGCGCCCACACCTGGAAGGCAGCGTGGTGGTGATCGGCAACGCCCCGACCGCACTGTTCTACTTGCTGGAAATGCTCGATGCCGGCGCGCCAAAACCGGCGTTGATTCTCGGCTTCCCGGTGGGCTTCGTCGGCGCCGCCGAATCCAAGGCGATGCTCGCGGCTGACAGCCGTGGCGTGCCGTTTGTGATCATGCAAGGCCGGCTGGGCGGCAGCGCCATGGCAGCCGCAGCGGTCAATGCCCTCGCCACGGAGATTGAATGATGCAGCAACCTGGACGTTTGATCGGCCTTGGCGTCGGCCCCGGTGATCCGGAACTGATTACCGTCAAAGCCTTGCGCCTGCTGCGCGAGTCTCCAGTGGTGGCGTACTTCGTCGCCAAGGGCAAAAAAGGCAATGCGTTCGGTATCATCGAAGCGCACTTGCAGGACGCGCAGACTCTGCTGCCGCTGGTCTACCCGGTGACCACCGAGACCTTGGCACCGCCGCTGTCCTACGAGCAAGTGATCAGCGACTTCTATGACGCGGCCGGCGAACAGCTCGCTGCGCATCTGGATGCCGGGCGTGACGTGGCGGTGATCTGCGAAGGTGATCCGTTCTTCTACGGCTCTTATATGTACTTGCACGATCGTCTGGCCGAACGTTACGAAGCTGAAGTTGTGCCGGGTGTCTGCTCGATGCTTGGCGGTGCCTCGGTGCTCGGTGCGCCACTGGTGTATCGCAATCAGAGCCTGTCGGTGCTGTCCGGCGTGTTGCCCCACGAAGAACTCAAACGTCGTTTGGCCGATGCCGACGCGGCAGTCGTCATGAAGCTGGGGCGTAACTTTCCCAAGGTTCGTCAGGTGCTGGAAGAACTCGGTCTGGCAGAGCGTGCGTTGTACGTTGAGCGCGCAACCATGGCCAATCAGAAAATCGTGCCGCTGGATCAGGTCGAGCCGATGTCCTCGCCGTACTTTTCGTTGATCATCGTTCCCGGTGAAAGGTGGCAAGGCTGATGACCCGTCCAGTTCCGGCGATTGTCATTCTTGGCAATGGCAGCCTCGCTACCGCGCGCAAAATCCAACAGTTGTATCCGGACGCTTTGATCCACGGTCTGGCCGAACGGGTCGAAGGCGCGGACCGCGTTTATCACGAGTTTGGCGCGACGCTGCGCCAGCTCTATCAACACGACACGCCGATCATTGCCTTGTGCGCAGCCGGTATTGTCATTCGGACCCTGGCGCCATTGCTTTTGGAAAAAGGCGCAGAGCCGCCGGTGCTGGCCGTTGCCGAAGATGGCAGCGCCGTCGTGCCGTTGCTCGGTGGTCTGGGCGGGGTGAACGTGCTGGCTCGCGAGATCGCGGATGGCCTGGGCGTGGCTGCGGCCATCACCACCAGCGGTGAGTTGCGCTTCGGCACATGCTTGCTTAACCCTCCGAGTGGTTATGCGTTGGGCGATCTGGAACTGGGCAAGCGCTTTGTTTCGGACTTGCTGGCCGGTCAAAGCGTGCGTATCGAAGGTGCCGCCCCGTGGCTTGCCCAAGCGCAGTTGCCGCAGGATCCGCAGGCGCATTTGGCCATTCATGTAGGCAGCAACGAACGCGAGCCTGCGGCCAATGAGTTGTTGATCTACCCGCAAAATGTGCTGGTCGCGGTGAGCGCCGACGTTGCAGATTTGCCGAACGCTCTACGCGATGCATTGCACCAAGCGAAAATTGCTGTGCAATCGGTGGCGTGCTTGTTGGCCAGCGATCAGCAAATGGCCAGCCCGGTGTTGCGTGAAGCAGCACTCGAGCTCGGTGTGCCACTGCGTTTTGCGGCGGCTGGCTGTGTAGCTGAACTGGCAGAAAACGCTGTCGGGCAATCCGTGTGCATCCATGCAAGCAACGGGATCGCCATCGCGGTCGCCGAGCAGCCGCTGGACCCATTGCAGATCGGTCGTCCTCGTGGCCGTTTGGCCGTCATTGGCCTAGGCCCTGGCGCTGCGGAACTGATGGTGCCGGCGGTCAAGGCGGAGCTGGCTCGTGCCAACGACGTGCTCGGCTACGAAACCTACGTGCGCATGGCCGGGCCGTTCCGCGCCGATCAGGTGCTGCACTGCACCGACAACCGCGAAGAAATGCAGCGCGCGCGTCACGCGTTCGAACTGGCGGCGCAAGGGCGTTCGGTCGTGGTGGTGTCATCCGGAGATCCGGGCGTGTTCGCCATGGCGGCAGCGGTGCTGGAAGCGTTGCATGAATCCAGCGATTCGAGCTGGCACAGCGTCGATCTGGAAATCCTGCCGGGGGTCTCCGCTTCATTGGCGACCGCCGCCCAAGCGGGCGCACCGTTGGGGCATGACTTCTGCGTGATGTCGCTGTCGGACAACCTGAAACCCTGGGCGATCATCGAGAAGCGTTTGGACCTCGCGGCACAAGCCGACCTGGCCTTGGCCTTTTACAACCCGATCTCGCGTTCGCGGCCGTGGCAATTGGGCCGTGCGCTGGAAATCGTCGCCCAGCACCGTACGCCGGAAACACCGGTGGTGCTGGGGCGGGATATTGGTCGTCCGGGGCAGACGTTGCGCGTGACCACGCTGGGGCAACTGACACCGGAACAGGTCGATATGCGCACCATGGTGCTGATCGGTTCGTCCACCACTTGTGTGTTCCCTCGTGCCGAGGGTGGTGAGTGGGTTTATACACCGCGTTGGTATCCAACCAAGCCGGCCTCCTGAATAGCGGCGACCTCACACCGAGGTCGCTTGCGTTTTAATAATGATTTTCGCAACTAACGCCGCCAATAAGCGGCGCGCTTTTGTGTGCGCGGGTTATGGTTTGCTGTTGGAGTTGTTTTGGGTTGGTAACTATTGGAATAAGTTATTTATGCGAATGGGTTTGACGGTTTAAGTTGAGTGTCTTAGTTTTGTTTTTACCGCATGGAGCGGTGATTATTTGCTAAGGAAATTTATATGAAAAACGAAATAATTAGTATTGTCGCGGATCTCCCTTTCGATGAGGCTGTACAGGATAAATACTTTGAGCGAATCGAGGCTCAGCTAACTGAGGTTTCCGCGCGTCCCCGACTCAAGGCGTTTGCCAAGAGCGGCGGTATTTTGGCTAATCGTGCTGCGCAGGAAATTGATGCGTCGGTCGTCGGTCCGTCCCTTATGGTATTTGAGGCGCGGCTTAGCGAAGATGATAAGCAGGATGCGCTGGATAGCCAGTCTTTTGCCGAAGCCGTCGTCAGAAAGTTGCCTGCCGAAACCTCGCAGGAACAGCAATACATGGCCTATAACGAAGCCTTGTCGGCGATTGGCTGGGTCACCGAAAGCTACACGTATAAAAAGTATGACTCCAAAAAGCTGACGCTGACGATGAACGATGCATTGTTGCAAGTGCTTGAGACCGTCATCAGCGCGGGCTCTGGAAATGTGTTGAGCCTGGTTGTGGCGGGCTTCGACAAGCTCAAGGGCGATAAAGAAGCGCTGAAGATCGTAGACGCCGGAAGCAAGGAAAGTTCGGTTGTCAGCTTCAAGGCAGTTCCTTGTATCGTTGCTCCTGGTGGTGGCATGGCAATGGTCATGGGCGGCCTGGATGTGTTCAGCAAGGACTACGATGGCGACTTTCTGTTTTTTACTTTCAAGACGGAGGGAGTTCATCTTTTTCAGGCGGCAGGTATTCGAAAGTTTAATAAGCGTGTGTTTGATCGAAAACGCCAGCAGGTTTATAACTACATTGATCAGTTTGGCGATGATCTGTTTAAGAAACTTACAGGGCAGTAAGGTCGTAAGAGGCTTTCAAAAGAATGTTGGTTTATTTAGCGTAGATGAACAAGGTGTCAATATGTCAGAGCTTGCTGATGCTGTAGTAGTGGGTGGCTGCTTATTGTCCTTTGCATCCGAAGTTTGCCCGCAGGACCAACAGGATGTACAGGACTGCTTGCTGTATGCAGAACTGGCGGCGAATGATAAGTACCCAGGGCAAGTATCAAAGAAAGTCTGGTTCGATTATTACCAGGGCCGGTTGTTAAAGGCAGGTTTCACACTGAAGGCTATCGTCCCCTCTGAACCGCTGAGGGTGTCGAATGTTAATCAACTGTTGAGCATCAGCCATACGATTATTGGTCGTTTGGGGTCTGAACGTTTAGGTCAGCTTATTGAGGAAACCTACGGGGCCTTGAAACTGGACGAGTTTGCCTGGAACTTCTTTCGTGGCAACATCGCGCACGGTGGTTCGGGCATTCTCAAGTTTGCGCCTTGCGAGCGCCTTGCGAGCGCCTTGACTCCGGCGACGTGGTCGTCTGCCTGTATGGTTTGCGCTATAGCACCACAGTGTTTGAGGAAGACTTCTTTTTTTGGAGTGAATTTGACAAAGAAGTGCTCGTCGTCCCGGATGGCGGCGTTTTTGCTTTCAATCGGGAGGTGTTTGAAAGCTACCGAGAGCGGGTCCACGAAAAAATTGACGCTTACTCAGACAAGATCCTGGTAAGGAAACTGAAGCTCTGAGCCGTTTGGTTTGATCAACATTGGCAAGGCCTTGTGCTTTAACGACAAGGCCTTGTTTTTCGATAGGGCGATCTTGCGACGAACTAAGGCACCAGATACCCCTTCACTCCGGTAAAGATAATCTGCGCCGCCAACGCACACACAAACAACCCCATCAACCGGCTGACAATCTGCAGACCCTGATCGCCGAGGATCCGTTCGATGCGGTTGGACAGGTACAGCACCACGCCGACGGTCAGGCTGGCCATGGCAATACTGAGGATGGCGGTGAGTTTGTCGTCCCAGTGCGGTTGGCTGACGCCCATCACCAGCAAGGCCCCGATGGTGCCGGGGCCGACGGTGAGCGGAATGGTCAGCGGGACGATGGTCACGTCCTGCTGCACGTTGTCGGTCTGGATCGCCGACTTGCCCTGCGCCATGCCTAATGCCGAGATGAACAGCACGCTGCCGGCGCCAATGCGGAACGCGTCTACGGTGATACCGAACACGCTGAAAATTACTCGCCCGAACAAATACAACAGGACGCTGGAGACCAGGGTCGCGAGGGCGACATTCCAGGCCAGGCGCCGCCGTTCCTTGTTGGAGTAGCCACGGGTCAGGCTGATGAAGCAGGACAACACGAAGAATGGGCTGTAGAGCACCAGCATCTTCAGGTAAACGCTGAACAACACGTGGAGCATGGGGCAAGCTCACTGGCGAGGGAAGTCGAGGTGGAGTCTATCAGGCGCTGCGGGGTCTGTCGGCTCAGGACGTCTGAGCCGTTGCCCGGTTCTGCTGATCGCGCTGTGCGACCCAATGCTCGATCAGTTCACGCAGTTGTGACAGTTCGACGGGCTTGGCCATATGCCCATCCATGCCGGCCTGCCGCGCACGCTCTTTGTGTTCGGCCAGGATGTGCGCGGTAAGCGCCACCACGGGTGTGCGAACTCGCTGATTACCGACTTCCCAGGCACGCAATTGCTGAGTGGCGGAGAAACCATCGAGGATTGGCATTTCGCAGTCCATCAACACCAGGTCGTAGCGCTGGGCCTTCATCGCTTTCAAGGCTTCTTCGCCGTTGCTGGCGGTGTCCGGTTCCAGGTTGAGCTTGCCGAGCATGCCGCGAATCACTTTGGTCGAAATGCTGTTGTCTTCGGCCACCAGAATGCGGAAATCGCTCGGCACCTTGACCACAGCAGGCGCGCCGGTTGGCAGCTGCTGCGAGACAGCCAGGCCTTTGTTGCGTTGGCTCAGTTCGTCCGCCAGCGTGGTCTTGAGGGTGTAGCCGGCCACGGGTTTGGCCAGGATGCGTTTTATCCCCGCGTTGCGTGCGATGACCTTGCTCGGTGCGTTGCTGATCCCGGTGAGCATGATCAGCAGAATGTCGTGATTCAGGCTCGGGTCTTCCTTGATCTTCGCCGCCAGCTGCATGCCGGTCATGCCGGGCATGTTCTGGTCGAGCAGGACCACGTCGAAGTAGTCACGCAGGTGCGCCTTGGTGCGCAGCAGGGCGAGGGCTTCCTTGCCGGAAGGTACGGCGCTGACGTTCAGACCCCAGGCGCTGCATTGCTGCACGAGGACTTTGCGGCAGGTGTCGTTGTCGTCGACCACCAACACCCGGGCGCCTTGCAGCGGACCATCGAGATCGCAGGTCGGGTGTTCGAGACGTTCAGGGTCCAGCGGCAAGGTCAGCCACAGTGTGCTGCCCTGATTGCTGCCGCTCTTGATGCCGAACTCGCCATGCATCAGCAGAATCAATTGGCGGGCGATCACCAGACCCAGGTTACCGCCCAGTCGCGTTGCGGAAAGGAAGTTCTTGCTGTGCAGCTCGGCGTGCAGCAGGGCTTCTCGTTCTTCGGCATCCATGGGTTGCCCGCTGTCTTGCACAGCAATGCGCAGACGCGGTTTGTTGCTGCGCTCGTCGAGTGCGACGACGATCAGGATCTCGCCTTCGTCGGTTTTCTTCAGAGCGTTTTCGAGCAGGCTCAGCAGCGTCTGGCGCAGACGCGTCGGGTCACCACTGATGACCCGGGGCACTTGTGGCTGGATGAAGCTGATCAGCTCGACATTCTGTTGTTCGGCCTTGGCGCGGAAGATGCTCAGGCAGTCTTCGATCAGTGCGTTGAGGTCGAACTGCACGTCGTCGAGTTCTATTTGCCCGGACTCGAGCTTGGAGATGTCGAGGATCTCATTGATCAACGTCAGCAGTTCATTACCGGCGCTGTGGATGGTTTGCACGTAGTCGCGCTGTTTGACCGACAGCGGGGTGCCCAGTAACAGCTCGGTCATGCCCAGCACGCCATTCATCGGAGTGCGGATTTCGTGGCTGATTTTTGCCAGGAACTCGGCCTTGGCATTGATCTCGGCGTTGCTCGCCGCCAGATCGCGGCTGACGCTGAAGCGGTCTTCGGTGATGCTGCGCTGGCGCTCACCCAGGGCGATGCTCATCAGCAGGCCGCTGATGCAGAAGAACGACAGCAAGGTCATGATCAGGACTTGCGGCGCGACCAGGGTCAGCCCCAGTAGCGCGGGCAGGATGATCAGCGTGCCGACGTTGAACACCACCATCGCCACCACGAACAGGCGTGCTGGCCGGTAGCCTTTTTGCCAGTGGTAGGCGCTGACGAAGAGCATGCTCAGGCCCGCCAGGGCCACCAGCGCGTAGGTGATGATGTTCAGCGGCAAGGTGTCGACGAACAGCAACAGCAGGCTGCACAGGACAATGAACAGGATGTCCCCCAGCAGCAGCCTGTTCAGTGGATGCGGGCCAAGCGGGGCGAAGAAGCGGTAGGCGAACATCAGGCCGCAGGGTGCCGTCAGCAGCAGCGACAGGTACGCGCCGGGTGTTTGCGCGCCATGCCAGTCGGGTAGCCATGGCCCTGCCAGGTTCAGCAGCAGCACCAGGCTGAGCAGCAACAATCCCTCACTTGCCGCCAGCCAGAGACTGCTTCGCGAGCGGGTATAGGCGTAACGCGTGAGGTTGTGCAGGATCAGCATCGCAATACAGCCAAACAGCAGGCCGTAGATCAGCGTCTGGTTCTGGTTCGCTGCCGTCATCGCGGCTGATTGCAAGGTGATATAGGGCCGTAACTCGTGTTCGGAAACCAGTCGTAGATAGACGTCGAGGGGCTTGTCGTTTTGTGGCAGCGGCAACATGAAGTCGCTGCTGGGGAGGGGGCGTTGGCTCTGGGGCTGTTCATTGCCGCTGGTCAGTTGCTCGATCAGCGTGTCGCCGTCCAGAACGTAGAGGTTCAGGTGCAACAAATCAGGGGCGAAGATGCGCAGCAGTTGTTCGTGTTTGCCGGGACTGAGTTTGAAACGCAGCCACAACGCGCCACTGGGTTCGGCGGCGGTGATCTGGTCGAGCTCAATCGGACTGAATTGATTGGTGAAGCGAGCCGAGCGAATGTCGCTCAGTTGCAGGATGCCCTGTTCGTCGAGCAATACCGCCCAGCCACTGCCTTGCGCGGCCTGGGCCGGGAGCATGCAGAGCAGGGTCAGCAGAGTGACAGTGAAACCTATGGCAATCCTGAGCCAGCGCACGGCGAAATCCCTTCGTAGGTTGATGCCAGATTATAACTATGCGCGGCGCCGGAATAGTACGGCAAGGGCCATAGGCCCCTGCCTAGCCGAATGGATAGCTTATTCCTGATTTTCGCCACGCTCACGGGCAATGGCGCGGTAGCCAATGTCCTTGCGGTAGAAGCAGCCTTCCCAGTTGATTTTGGCGGCCAGTTTGTAAGCCTGCTGCTGGGCGGCATCGACGCTTGCGCCCATGGCGGTGGCGCAGAGCACCCGACCGCCGGCGGTCACAACCTTGCCGTCCTTGAGTGCGGTACCGGCGTGGAAGACTTTGCCTTCCAGCGCAGCGGCTGCATCCAGACCTTCGATGGCCGCGCCCTTGGCGTAATCACCCGGGTAGCCGCCAGCAGCCAGTACGATACCGACGCTTGGACGCGGGTCCCATTGTGCTTCAACCTTGTCCAGCGCCTGTGCCAGCGCCGCTTCGACCAGCAATACCAGGCTCGACTGCAGGCGCAGCATCACCGGTTGGGTCTCAGGGTCGCCGAAACGGCAGTTGAACTCGATGACTTTCGGGTTACCGGCTTTGTCGATCATCAGGCCCGCGTAGAGGAAGCCGGTGTAGACGTTGCCTTCTTCGGCCATGCCACGCACGGTTGGCCAGATCACCAGGTCCATGACGCGCTGGTGAACTTCGCTGGTGACCACCGGGGCAGGGGAGTAGGCACCCATGCCGCCGGTGTTCGGGCCGGTGTCGGCGTCGCCAACACGTTTGTGGTCCTGGCTGGTGGCCATCGGCAGAACGTTCTTGCCGTCGACCATGACGATGAAGCTGGCTTCTTCGCCATCGAGGAACTCTTCGATGACCACCCGCGAACCGGCGTCGCCGAATGCGTTGCCGGCGAGCATGTCGCGTACGGCGTCTTCGGCTTCGGTCAGGGTCATGGCAACGATCACGCCTTTCCCGGCAGCCAGGCCGTCGGCCTTGATCACGATCGGTGCACCTTTTTCACGCAGATAAGCCAGGGCTGGCTCGATCTCGGTGAAATTCTGGTAGTCGGCAGTCGGGATCTTGTGGCGAGCCAGGAAATCCTTGGTGAATGCCTTGGAACCTTCCAACTGAGCGGCGCCAGCGGTTGGGCCGAAGCAGTCCAGACCACGTTTGCGGAACAGATCAACCACGCCAGCCACGAGCGGAACTTCCGGACCGACGATGGTCAGGGAGACGTTTTTCTCGGCAAAATCGGCCAACTGCTCAAGGGCCAGTACGTCGATAGCGACGTTCTCGCACTTGGCTTCAATGGCAGTGCCGGCGTTGCCCGGAGCAACGAAGACTTTCTGTACGCGCGGATCCTGAGCGACTTTCCAGGCCAGGGCGTGTTCACGGCCACCGCTGCCAATGATCAAAATATTCAAAGAAAGACTCCTTCGGAGAAGCTGCAAGCTACAAGCTGCAAGTAAGGGCGGATTTGCGCGGCTCTCAATTGCAACTTGTCGCTCTAAATTAGTTGGGCTGCAGCGGCAAGCAAGAGAGACACAGGCCTGCTCTTAACTTGTCGCTTGCAGCTTGAAGCTTGTTGCTGCTTCTCAGTGACGGAAGTGGCGCATGCCGGTGAACACCATCGCGATGCCGGCTTCATCAGCCGCGGCAATCACTTCGTTGTCACGCATCGAGCCACCCGGTTGAATCACCGCAGTGATGCCGACCTTGGCGGCGTTGTCGATGCCGTCGCGGAACGGGAAGAACGCGTCCGAGGCCATGACCGCGCCCTGCACTTGCAGGCCAGCGTGTTCAGCTTTGATGGCGGCGATGCGTGCGGAGTTCACACGGCTCATCTGGCCAGCGCCGACACCGATGGTCTGGCGGTTCTTGGCGTAGACGATGGCGTTGGATTTGACGTACTTGGTGACTTTCCAGGCGAAGATCAAATCGTTGATCTCTTGCTCGGTCGGTGCACGCTTGGTCACTACTTTCAGGTCTTCGCTGCCGATCATGCCGATGTCGCGGCTCTGTACCAGCAAACCGCCGTTGACGCGTTTGTAGTCCCAGGCAGCAGCACGATCCGCCGACCACTCGCCGCAGGCCAGCAGGCGTACGTTGGCTTTGGCAGCCACAATAGCGCGGGCTTCGTCGCTGACCGATGGGGCAATGATCACTTCGACGAACTGACGCTCGACGATAGCTTTGGCGGTTTCAGCGTCCAGCTCGCGGTTGAACGCGATGATGCCGCCGAAGGCCGACTCGGTGTCGGTGGCGTAAGCCAGCTCGTACGCCTGGCGGATACCGCCTTCAGCGTCCGGGCTCACGGCAACGCCACACGGGTTGGCGTGCTTGACGATGACGCAGGCCGGTTTGACGAAACTCTTCACGCATTCCAGCGCGGCGTCGGTATCGGCCACGTTGTTGTACGACAGTTCTTTGCCTTGCAGTTGGGTCGCGGTGGCGATGCCGACGTCGCTTGGCTTGGCTTCAACGTAGAACGCCGCGCTCTGGTGCGGGTTCTCGCCGTAGCGCATTTCCTGGGCCTTGATGAACTGGCTGTTGAAGGTGCGCGGGAATTCGCTGCGACCTTCGGTGCTGAGGGTTTCAGCCGCCTGGTTCACGGTGCCCATGTAGTTGGCGATCATGCCGTCGTAGGCCGCGGTGTGTTCGAAGGCCTTGAGCATCAGGTCGAAACGCTGAGCGTAGGTCAGGCCACCGGCCTTGAGGCTTTCCAGCACGCTGGCGTAATCGCTGGCGTTGACCACGATGGCCACGTCTTTGTGGTTCTTGGCTGCCGAGCGAACCATGGTCGGGCCGCCGATATCGATGTTCTCGATGGCGGTCGGCAGGTCGCAGCCTGGCTTGTTGATGGTCGCTTCGAACGGGTAGAGGTTAACGGCGACCAGATCGATCGGCTTGATGCCGTGCTCGTTCATGATTGCGTCGTCGATACCGCGACGACCGAGAATTCCGCCGTGGATTTTCGGGTGCAGGGTTTTCACCCGACCGTCCATCATTTCTGCGAAACCGGTGTAATCCGCGACTTCCACAGCGGCTACGCCATTGTCCTGCAGCAGCTTGAACGTCCCGCCGGTGGAGAGGATCTCGACGCCGAGAGCTTCGAGCTCCTTGGCGAATTCGAGGATCCCGGTCTTGTCGGAAACGCTGATCAAGGCGCGGCGGATCGGCAGGCGGGTAGTCTGGTCGGTCATCTCAATTTCCATCAAAAGCAAAGGAGTCAGCAAAAAAGGCGACCGGTTTTACGCGGGCGCCTTTCTGGTTTGATTGAATGCTTACAACAAATCGTACTGCTTGAGTTTCTTGCGCAAGGTGCCGCGGTTCAGTCCCAGCAGCTCACTGGCCTTGGTCTGATTGCCCTTGACGTAGTTCATCACGCATTCGAGCAGTGGAGCCTCGACTTCGGAGAGCACCAGGTTGTACACATCCGTGACGGCAGCGCCTTCAAGGTGGGCGAAATAATTGTGCAGCGCCTTCTCGACACTCCCGCGAAGGGTCTGGCCTTCTTCGCTCGGCGTAGTGGGGGGCGGTTTCAACGGTACGTTGGCGCACACGGGGGCCGCGCCACTCACTACAGTCTCGGTCACCATCGTCACGCGGCCACCCCTTCTCCGTCCCCTGTCAGGCTCTTGTAGCGCTCGGCGAAGAACTCCCGAACGTTGGCGCATTGTGTTTCCGTACCATCCAAACGATTGAAGTGGGCGCGAAACTCCCTGGCGCCCGGCAGGGTTGCGAGATACCAGCCGACATGCTTGCGAGCGATGCGTACGCCCATGACATCTCCATAGAAGGCATGGAGCGCGGCCAGATGCTCAAGCAGAATACGTTCCACCTCGATCAACTCTGGTACCGGGAGTTTTTCGCCGGTACGCAGAAAATGGTCGATCTCACGAAAAATCCATGGCCGCCCCTGGGCGGCCCGGCCTATCAGCAGGCCATCGGCACCGGTCGCGTCAAGCACGTACCGGGCCTTCTCGGGCGAGTCGATATCGCCATTGGCGAAGACCGGAATCGACACTGCCTGCTTGATCGCGGCAATGGTGTCGTACTCGGCTTCGCCGGTGTACAGATCGGCACGGGTCCGGCCATGCACCGCCAGCGCCGTAATGCCAGCCTGTTCGGCGATTTTCGCCACCGTCAGGCCGTTCTTGTTCGCCCGGTCCCAGCCCGTGCGGATCTTCAGGGTAACCGGCACATCAACCGCAGCCACGACGGCGTGCAGGATCTCGGTCACCAGGTCTTCATCTTTCAGTAACGCGGAGCCGGCGGCCTTGTTGCAGACCTTCTTTGCCGGACAACCCATGTTGATATCAATAATCTGCGCGCCCAGCTCGACGTTGGCCCGGGCCGCCTCCGCGAGCATCTGTGCATCACCACCGGCGATCTGTACCGAGCGTGGCTCGGGATCACCTTCGTGGACCATGCGCAGACGCGATTTGCGGGTGTTCCACAAACTCATGTCGCTGGTGACCATTTCCGAGACTACAAGCCCTGCGCCCAATTGCTTGCACAGCTGACGAAAGGGCTGGTCGGTGACCCCCGCCATCGGGGCGAGAATCAAGCCGTTGTGCAATGTATATGGGCCGATGCGTACCGCCGACATAGGACTTCCCTGTTGTGGGGTCGGATCATGAGAGTTCGAAAAAGGGTTGGCATGATACCCGCTCTCGATGACTGGATAAAGGCTGAATTGGATAAAATCTGAACAGTTATTCTGTTATTGCCAGCAGTTTGGTTCGCGGCGCCGGGAGTCAGAAAATCGCCGTCAATTGCGCGTGGCTGAGCGCCAAGTGAAGTGATTCACTCGGGCGAGTGGAAACTCAGGCTGTAATTCACGGCTTTTGGGCCAGGATCGAGGATATCCAGGGCAATATGAATGGGCGTTTGTGGCGGCATTTCTGCGAGGTCCGCAAGGTCGCCATTGAGGTATTCGCCCGGTTTGAAGCGGCGGCTGGCGATCAGGTGGCCGTTGAGGTCCGCAAAACGCAGTTCCAGCAGCGGGAACGGCTGTGAGAACGACGCGCGGTTGTAGATGATCGCGTCGACCACCAGTGCGCCGCTGAAGTCCGGATGACTACGCACGATCAGGTTGCTACTTTTGATTTTCGCGATGTCGACCTTGGACGGCACGGTGCAGCCAATGTGCGGGCACAGTTGCTGGAACCACGGGCGGTACTGGTCCTGACGGGCCAGTTCGTCGAAGTGATAGGCGATGTATTGACCGGCAAGGGTCGCGGCGCCCAGCAGGACCATCAGGCCCCAGAAGAACCGGCGACCCCAGGGCGAGCGGCGTTTTTGCCAGTCGAGCTGTAGCGGGTCGTCGACCAGGTCCTGCAGCACCTCGTCATGCATGGCCGGCTCGTTGCGCGTGCGCTTTTTGCGTGCGTGCTCGACCTCATGGGCTTCGTCGTCGATATTGTCATCGGTTGCGGACAGGCGTTCGTGTTGCGCTGGATGCTCCGATGTTTCGAATGGCTGGTCCAGGCGCAATTGCGGTGCCTGCGGCTCATCGTCCAGGTCGAGCGGTTCGAGCGACAGCGAGGGTTCGGTGCGCGAAGGTTTTTCCGGCTCGTCGGTAATGCCTGCCGACAGGTTGCTCTCGGCCGACGCTTTCGCGTTTTCGCTGGCCTGCGCGCGTTCAGCGGCTGAATCGCTGAACAGACTGTCGGACCATGGCTCTTCGCTTTCGGTCGTATCGCGGCGGGCGCTCAGCGAGTCTTCCTTGTGCTTGCGCTCCTGGCCGAACTCTTTGGTGGGCTGGATTTCCCGTTGTTCGAGCTTGGCGAGTTCTTCGTCGAGGTCGAGGTTGTCCAGATCGAGTTCGGCGGCGGTCCATTGCTTCTGGCTGATCGCCCGTTGTGCAGGAGGCTCGACCGGAGGTGGCGTCGTGAGGGCGACAGCTTCCTTGCCCATGCGTTGCTCGAGCAACTGCCGTGCTGCATTGAACACTTGCAGGCAAGAGCCGCAGCGAACCACCCCACGGGCCACGCTCAATTGGGCGTGGCTGACGCGGAAACTGGTCTGGCAATGCGGGCACTGGGTGACGAAGCTATCGGTCATGCGGCCATCCGGAGTATGCAGGCGCTCATTTTAGCGCCGACGGCCGCTAATGCGTACCCAGCCATCGCGATTGGCAATCGGGTCCAGATCGAAGTCCTTGGCATAAGCCGCTGCGACTTCTTCGCCTTGCTCGGCGAGGATGCCTGACAGTGCCAGGCGACCGCCGGCCTTGACCAGGCTGGACAGTTGCGGGGCCAGGGAAACCAGCGGGCCGGCGAGAATGTTGGCCACCAGTACGTCGGCTTGAACCTGCGGCAGATCTTGGGGCAGGTACAACGGGAACAGCGCTTCGGCGATGTTATTGCGTCCGGCATTGTCGCGGGAGGCTTCCAGTGCCTGCACGTCGATGTCGGTGCCGACCGCTTCCTTGGCGCCCAGCAGCAGTGCAGCGATCGCGAGGATCCCCGAGCCGCAGCCGAAATCCAGTACGTTGCAGTCTTTCAGGTCCTGGCCGTCGAGCCATTCCAGGCACAGTGCGGTGGTCGGATGGGTGCCGGTGCCGAACGCCAGGCCCGGATCGAGCAACAGGTTGACCGCATCAGGCTCGGGCGCGGCGTGCCAGCTCGGGACGATCCACAGGCGCTGACCGAAGCGCATTGGCTGGAAGTTGTCCATCCAGCTACGTTCCCAGTCCTGGTCCTCGATAACTTCGCTGTGATGCTCGGGCAGCGGGCTGCCGGTCAGCAACTCAAGGTGAGCCAGTACGCTGGCGGCTTCGGTGCCACCTTCGAACAGGGCCAGCAGGTGAGTGTGCGACCACAGTGGAGTGGTATTCAGTTCCGGCTCGAAGATCGGCTGATCTTCGGCGTCCATGAAGGTCACCGATACGGCGCCCACTTCAAGGAAAGCGTCTTCGTAGGTTTCGGCTTGTTCTGGGCTGATGGCGAGACGGACTTGCAGCCAAGGCATGGCGGGCACCTTTGAAAAATGTAATGTGCAGCCTAGCGGGCTGCGAGAAGCGCGCAAGTTTACGCGAGAGCGGAGCAGAAGACGACCGGCAGGGAGCGGCGTTGTATGGTTTGAAAAGATCGCAGCCTTCGGCAGCTCCTACAGGGTACGCGTTCGGCGTAGGAGCTGCCGCAGGCTGCGATCTTTTGATTCCTCCAGAAACAACAAAGCCGCTCGAAAGCGGCCTTGTTGGTCTGGATCACATCTTAATGCTGGCCAGCCAGCTTGTGTTCCAGGTAGTGGATGTTGACTCCACCTTTGCAGAAGCCTTCGTCGCGGGTCAGATCGCGGTGCAGCGGGATGTTGGTCTTGATCCCGTCGACAACGATTTCGTCCAGCGCATTGCGCATGCGCGCCATGGCTTCTTCACGGGTTGCCCCGTAAGTGATCAGTTTGCCGATCAACGAATCGTAGTTCGGCGGAACTGCATAGCCGCTGTACAGGTGCGAGTCGACCCGCACACCGTTGCCGCCCGGGGCATGGAAGTGCTTGACCGTGCCTGGGCTTGGCATGAAGGTTTTCGGGTCTTCGGCGTTGATCCGGCATTCCAGCGCGTGACCGCGGATGACCACGTCATCCTGGGTGAACGACAGCGGGTTGCCGGCGGCGATGCTGAGCATCTCCTTGACGATGTCGATGCCGGTGACCATTTCCGATACCGGGTGTTCTACCTGGACACGAGTGTTCATCTCGATGAAGTAGAAGTTGCCGTTCTCGTACAGGAACTCGAAAGTGCCTGCGCCACGGTAACCGATGTCGATGCACGCCTTGACGCAGCGAGCGAAGACTTCCTGGCGAGCCTTTTCGTCGATGCCCGGTGCCGGCGCTTCTTCGAGAACCTTCTGGTGGCGACGTTGCAGCGAGCAATCGCGGTCACCCAGATGGATGGCATGGCCCTGGCCATCGGAAAGTACCTGAACTTCCACGTGACGTGGGTTGGTCAGGAATTTTTCCAGATAGACCATCGGGTTGCCGAACGCCGCGCCTGCTTCGGAGCGGGTCAGTTTCGCCGAGGAGATCAGGTCTTCTTCTTTATGCACAACGCGCATGCCGCGACCACCGCCGCCGCCAGCGGCTTTGATGATCACCGGATAACCGACTTCACGACCAATGCGCAGAGCGGTTTCTTCGTCTTCCGGCAGCGGGCCGTCGGAACCCGGAACGGTTGGAACGCCGGCAGCGATCATGGCGTGCTTGGCCGATACCTTGTCGCCCATCAGGCGAATGGTGTCGGCTTTCGGGCCAATGAAGGCGAAGCCGGAGTTTTCCACCTGTTCGGCGAAGTCGGCGTTTTCCGCGAGGAAGCCGTAGCCTGGGTGAATGGCGGTAGCGCCGGTCACTTCGGCAGCGGCGATGATCGCCGGAATGTGCAGGTAAGAGTGCGCGGCCGATGCCGGACCGATGCAAACGGATTCGTCTGCCAGGCCCAGGTGCATCAGATCCTTGTCAGCCTTGGAGTAAACGGCGACGGTCTTGATGCCCATCTCTTTGCAGGCACGCAGGATCCGCAGGGCGATTTCACCGCGGTTGGCGATCAGAACTTTTTCCAACTTCGCAGGTTTCAACATCGTTGGCTCTCCGCGGTTCAAACGATGGTGAACATCGGTTGGTCGTACTCAACCGGCTGGCCGTCTTCGACGAGGATGGATTCAATCACACCGCTGCTTTCAGCTTCGATGTGGTTCATCATCTTCATGGCTTCGACGATGCACAGGGTGTCGCCTTTCTTCACGCTCTGGCCAACTTCAACGAAGGACGGCGAGGACGGCGAAGATTTGCGATAGAAGGTGCCAACCATTGGCGAACGGGCAACGTTGCCGTTCAGCACTGGCGCTGCGGGAGCGGCAGGTGCAGCGGCGACAGCAGGCGCGGCAGCAGCGACAGGTGCCGGAGCCGGAGCGTGCATTGGCGCAGGAGCGTAGTACTGCTGAGCCGGGGTTTTGCTGTGGCGGCTGATGCGTACGGACTCTTCGCCTTCCTTGATCTCGAGCTCGTCGATGCCGGACTCTTCCAGCAGTTCGATCAGTTTCTTAACTTTACGGATATCCATGAATCATCAACTCCCAAGGGTCGGTCAGGGGCGTTTAGCTTGTTGTTCAAGCTGTTCCAGGGCGGCCTCCAGGGCCAGTCGATAACCGCTGGCGCCAAGGCCGCAGATCACTCCCACCGCAACATCGGAGAAGTAAGAGTGATGGCGGAAAGGTTCGCGTTTGTGCACGTTAGACAAATGCACTTCGATGAATGGGATGCTCACCGCCAGCAGCGCGTCACGTAATGCGACACTTGTATGCGTAAAAGCTGCTGGATTGATCAAAATGAAGTCCACACCCTCGCCGCGAGCGGCGTGAATGCGATCGATCAATTCGTACTCGGCGTTGCTTTGCAGGTAGAGCAAATGGTGGCCGGCATTGCGTGCGCGCTGTTCCAGATCCTGATTGATCTCGGCCAGGGTCACTGCCCCGTAGACGCCCGGTTCGCGGGTGCCGAGCAGGTTCAGGTTGGGTCCGTGCAGAACCAGTAGGGTCGCCATCTGCTGCTCCTTGTTATCTGTGTGCAGTTATCAGAACCCGGCGACTATGCCGCAAAGCCTTTGTGACTGTCCAGTTCTCTGCAATAGCCAGCACAATGACCGATGATTGCGCGAAATATGTGACCAACTGATTAAATCTGGTCATTCGCTTTGGCGACACGTTCGGCGAAGTCCTTTGCGTTGATCTCGCCGATCACCCGCACATCGCCACGTTCATTGCCGTCCTTGCCGAAAAACATCAGCGCGGGTGGCCCAAACAGCTTGTAACGGTCGAGCAGGGCGCGTTGTTCGGCGTTGCTGGCGGTGATGTCGAAGCGAATCAACCGATAGCCTTTGAGGCGTTTGACGACGTTGGCATCGTTGAGCACCTCATGTTCGATGACTTTGCAGCTGATGCACCAGTCGGCGTACCAGTCGAGCAGCAACGGGGTGTTGGCGGATTTTGCTTCGGCGAGGACACGATCGAGTTCCGCCGGGGTGCTGATGGTCTGCCATTCACTCGGGTTTTGCGCTTGAGAGCTGCCAAGGGCGTTGATGACCTTTGGCTGGCCAATCGGGCTGAACGGATCGGCCTGGCCGCTGAAGGCGCCGTACCAGCAAGCCAGCCCGTAAAACACCAGGAACATCCCGAGCAGTTGGCCCAGGCGTTTTCGTGGCGCCTTGTAGACGAACTCCAGTGCACCGAGGAATAAGCCGACCCCGGCCGTGAGCAAGCCGATCAGCAGCAGGGTGATTTGTCCCGGTAATACCCGGCTTAGCAAGCCGACTGCCAACCCCAGCAGCAACACGCCAATCGCATTTTTCACGTAGATCAACCACGGGCCGCTTTTCGGCAGCCAGGCCGCGCCGCCGGTGGCGACCAGCAACAATGGCGCACCCATCCCCAGACCCAGCACGAACAGCTTCAACGCGCCGCCCAACGCATCGCCGCTGGCGCTTATATACAGCAGTGCACCGGCCAAAGGCGCGGATACACACGGCGAGACCAGCAGGCTCGACACCACTCCGAGCACCGCCGCGCCCCACAGCGAGCCGCCTTCGGTACGGCCGGCAATGCGATCGAGACGGCTGCTGATGGCGTGGGGCAGTTTCAGTTCGAAAACCCCGAACATCGCTAACGCAAACACCGCGAAGAACAAGGCAAACGGCACCAGTACCCACGCCGATTGCAGGCGTGCTTGCAGGTTCAGTTGGGCACCGAACATCCCCATCAACGCCCCGAGCACGGCGAAACAGGCGGCCATCGGCAAGACGTAGGCCAGCGACAGATTAAAGCCGCGCAGCCCGCCGACCTGACCGCGCAGCACCACGCCGGAGAGGATCGGCAGCATCGGCAGTACGCAAGGCGTAAAGGTCAGGCCAAGGCCTGCGAGGAAGAACAGCGCCAGTTCGCGCCAGCTCCAGCCAGCGACACTGGTCGCGGAGGTAATGGCTGCACCGTCGATCTTCAGGCGTTCGGTTTCCGGTGGATAACACAGGCCTTTATCGGCGCAGCCCTGATAGGTGACGGCGAGCGTGAAAGCCCGTTGATCGGCGCTGTTGCGTGGCAGGTCTACGTCGAGAATGCCGTGGTAGACCTCGACATCGCCGAAGTACTCGTCGTGCTTTTTTTCACCTGAAGGCAGTTGCGCGGCGCCCAGGCTGATGTCGGCGGGCTCGCTGTGAAACTGGAAGCGATGACGGTAGAGGTAGTAACCCTCGGTAGCGACGAAGCGCAGCTTGATCGACTGCGGCGTGCTTTCTACCAGACTCAGCTGAAAGGCTTCGCGCACGGGCAGGAAGTCGGCGCTGTTGTTGATCGAGCCCAGAGTCGAACTGGGGCGACTGTCCAAAAGGCCAGCGGCATTCACCGGCAGGACCAGCACTAACAGCATCAGGCAGAGCAGACGGCGCATGACAATCTCGCGTATCGGAAGTGAGCGCATGATAGCTGAGTGTGCGATGCATGCGTCTACGCCGCCCCTCGTAGGAGCTGCCGAAGGCTGCGATCTTTTGATCTTGATTCTCAGCGCCCTGACATCCGTCACAATCAAAGTCAAAAGATCGCAGCCTGCGGCAGCTCCTACAAGGACGGGGCTGTCAGACGCGGAAGGCTTGAACTGCAGTATGAAGCTGCCCACCCAACACCAGCAGATTCTCGCCCTGGCTACGACCTTGGCCAATACGCAGCAGATTATCCCCGCCCAGCTGATGAATCCGCTCACTGTGATCGCGGATTTCACTGACAGCGCCACTTTGCTGCGCTGTAACATCGGCGATGCGCACGGCGGTGTCGGCAATGGTCTGGATTGCCCCAACGATTTTGTCCAGCGCGCCGTCAGCTGCTTGTGCCTGGTTGGCGGTGGCTTCGGCGTGTTCAACCTGGGCGCGCATGCCTTCCACCGATTGCCGTGCGGCCAGTTGCAGGCCGGCAATCAAGGTCTGGATTTCAGCGGTGGCGCCGGCAGTGCGTTGCGCCAGCGAGCGAACTTCCTCGGCGACCACCGCAAAACCGCGGCCCATTTCCCCAGCTCGGGCGGCTTCGATCGCGGCGTTCAGGGCGAGGAGGTTGGTCTGATCGGCAATCGATCGAATCACCGTCAATACGCCGCCGATGGTTGCCGACTCCTCGGCCAGATGCTCGATCATTTGTGCATTGCCCTGGACTTCGCCGACCAGCGCGTGCAGTCCGGTCAGGCTCAAGCCAATGACCTTTTGCCCGTGCTCGACCGCAAGTCCGGCGTGACGGCTGGCATCGGCGGCTTGGCTCGCATCGTCGGCGACTTGCTGAATGGTGGCTTCCAACTCTCCAAGGGAATCGCGGATCAGCGCGGTGTCGCCGGCTTGATGCTCGGCGCCGCTGTGCAGGTCGCTGCTTAACTCGGCCAACACACGGCTGCTGCCAGCAACCTGTTCGGCGTTCAGGCGGATCGTACCGACCAGATCCACCAGATAGGCGCGCAAGCGATTCAGCGATTCCTGGATGTCCTGCAACTCACGATTGGTTGCGCCGAGCTGGATGTCCCGACTGAAGTCGCCTTCCGCCCAGGTCGACAGCGCTGGTGCGAGGTTGGTCAGCACTCGGGCGAGGCGACGTTGCAAGGTATCGATAAGCAGCGCAATCAGCAGGATCAAGCCGATCATCACGCCCTGCATGAGCCGCACTTCACCCTGGATTTGCCCATGTTGAGCGCGAACAGTCGGCTCCAGCCCGGCGATGGCTTGCTGCACGGCGGCAATTTTCAGGTGGGTGGCGGCGCTGAGGTCGGCGCGTTTTTGAATCTGTTCACGGGTGCGACCGAGTTCGGCGGGGTAGCGGGTGAGCAGGCTGGCAAGTTCACGTTTGAAACCAGTGCCAGCATCTTCGGCGACGGTTTTTTCAGTGTTTTCCAGGCCCATCATCGCCGAGAAATCGTCGGTGTTCGATTCTTTGCTGGCAGTAACGCCGAGCAACGGCAGGGCTTCGATCAGCTCGGCCTGGGTGCGGATGCTGCTGACTTCGCGCTCGACATCGGCCGCCAGTTCGCTGCGGCCACTGCTGACCAGTTTGTCCCGTGCCAGCGAAAGCTTGCCCAAGTGCTGCGAGGCGATGAGCAAGGGAGGAAGATAGGCGGCAGCGGCAGGCGTATTGGCGCCGGTGGCGTATTGGCTGAGTTGCTCCAGGCTGGCGCCCAGTTCGCGTTCGGCCTGGAGTAGCAAGGCTTGGGGATCACCGGCCAGTTTGCCGGCGGCCAACAGGTCGGTCTTGCTGAACTCATCGAGGCTGGCGAGGCTCGGACGCACGCTTTCAGCCAGGTCGGGCGGCAGTTCGCCGAGTTCTTTTTGCAGGGTCTCGATGGCTTGGCTGGCGCTGCTAAGGCGCAGGGCATCGCCGCTGGCCAGGTAGTCTTCGACGTTGCGCGCCACTTGATTTTGAAATTGCTGCGACAGGCCCAGGTAGCGTTCCATCAACAGATAAGGGCGCTCCAGGGCTTTTTGCGACCACCAGAGCGTCGCGCCGAGTGCGAGGCACACCGCGACTAAAAGCAGGGTATTGAGATTGGTCAGCAACTTCAGGCGCATCGCGGTTCTACCAACGACAGAATGGTAAGTACCTGAAGTTATTGCGTTTATGTTACAGGGTTATGACCGAGTCAGTGAATTCAGGTGAAAAAGTGGCACTTTGATTCGACAGCCGCGCCGCTTGAACACGATTGCGTCCGGCGTCCTTGGCGCGGTACAGCGCCTCGTCCGCCTGGCTGGCCATCATCAGGCTGTCGGAGTCTTCGTGCAGGTCCACCACTCCGGCGCTGAAGGTGCACCAAAGGTCCTGCGGCTGGGCCGGGTAGTGGATCTCGGCAAAGCGCTGGCGGATTTCATCGAGCACTTTGTAGGCGGACTCTATATCGGTGTCCGGCATGACGATGGCGAACTCTTCGCCGCCGTAACGACCAATGAAGTCGGTCTTGCGCAGGCGTTGTTTGAGAAACAGCGCCAGGCTCTTGATGACCCGGTCGCCCATCGGGTGGCCGTGGCTGTCATTGACCCGTTTGAAGTGGTCGATGTCGAGCATCGCAAAGCTCAGCGGCTTGTTCTCGCGGCGGGCGCGGAAGCTGCAGTCTTCGAGCAATTGCAGAATGTGGGTATGGTTATAAAGGCCGGTCAGGCTGTCTCGGACCATTCGCGCCTTGAGGTTGCGCGCCCGGGCTGCGCGGTTGCGCACGGTAGTGATCAGGTGTCGTGGCTTGATCGGCTTGGTCAGGAAGTCGTCACCGCCCTCGCTCATGGCGTCGAGTTGCTTGTCCAGGTCGTCTTCGGCCGACAGGTAAATGATCGGCACACTGACGTAACGGTCGTTGTGGCGGATCACCTTGGCCAGCTCGGTGCCGGTGCAGGCGGGCATGTACATGTCGAGGATGATCAGGTCCGGCTGGAAGTCCGCCAGTTCGGCCATCGCCTGGATCGGTTCGATCAAGGTGCGGGTGACGATCCCGGCGCTGTTGAGCAGGCGCTCGGTGTGCAGGGCCTGGGCGCGAGAGTCGTCGATGATCAGTACTTTATACGGTTCGTACTGCGCGACGCAGGTCAGCACTTCGATCTTTTCCAGCAGGCTCGACGCTTCGAGGGTGCCGGTCAGAAACTCCTGGCCACCGGCGCGTACGGCCGCGAGGCGGGTCGGGGTGTCGGTTTCCAGCAGGCTGAAAAACAGCAACGGCAGTTTGTGCTCCAGACCTGTCTGCGCTTCGGCCGCCAGCTGCAGGCCCATGCCCGGACCGCTGAAGTCAACGTCCATGACAATCGCCGCCGGCAGCCGCTCGACCATTGCGGAGCGAAACGCCGCCACGCTGTCCAGCGATTGCGCGCTGAGACCGAAAAATTCGAGTTGTTTGGCCAGTCGTTCAGCGCGGTCGTGGTCTTGCAGCATCACGTAGATCGGCTTGCGCAGTGGCGGTAGAAAGGTTTGTTCAAGCTGGTCGCCGTGCCGCAGGCCGGTGCGCGACAGACGCTGCATCAGGCGATTGAGATCGGTGATCAGCCCGCTGCTCAGACGCCCGCGGTTGGCGTCCACAGCCGCAAGCGACTGGCTGATGCTGTGCGCCAGGTGGGTGTGTTCGGGTTGTTCGAAACGTTCGGCGAAACGCAGCAGGCGCAGATTCGCTTCGCTCAGCTCCGCCAAGTCGGTACCAGACCATTCAGTGCGTTGCAGGCGCTGCCAAATCTCAAGAATTTGACGTGCTTGATGAATTACCCGCTGGGCAAAGTGGTGCTTGAGGCGCTCACGGCTGGGGTCTTCTGGCTCGGTCATATCCTGACTACTAGTTAGGGTGCATGCTGAGATCGACTGGTGGCTCTATGCTAGCACCTCTTTTCAGTTGCATGAGTGTCGTGCGTCAATAATCTGCAAAGCGACGTTATTCAGTTCCTGACCGAAGGGTCTGAGTTGCGTCGTCATTGCACAGTAAAGGCCCGGTCGGTAGGTGTTTCAGGCGCTTTCTGCGTAATTTCAAGGAAACTGCTGATTGAGTTGCGGACCTCATCTGTCAGGGTTTTCTGATTTTTCGTCGGCGTGAACCGGACGGGTTTTTCGGCTGTTAGGGTTCAGGGATTCCCCTATAAGCCGTCCGCAAATCATGACCCAGTGTTTCGAAGAACACCGTAGCGATGATCAGCACCTGAACCACAACAGCGCGCCCGTTGCTGACTGTGAATGTTAAAGAGGTGCGGCTTTACGGCAGCAAGACCTTGGTCACCGACGTACCGATCCTCACGTGCTCATGCCTCTGGCGTACCTACCAGCGCGAAGCAGAAAAAATCGTCGCGCCGGATGGTGTCTTGATTGCCGACCCGGTAGAGCGCAACCGAGCGATCAATGCTGCCTACGCCCGATTGTGGCTGCATGACTCGCGGTTCCAGTGGGCCGGACTGGCGGCGTTTGCCTCAAAGCAGGTCGGCTGCGGATTGCTCCATGCGGCGGACAGTATCGACCTCATCCGCGATGAGCATATGGCGCGGCAGCGTTTGCGGGACAGTCGCCGTGAGTCCGGGCTGTTAACTCCGGACAGGATGTCCGAGCAGGCAGATGCGTTGCGTGACTATAAAGAAGCAGATGCGCGAAATCCTGTTCCCTCTGTGGATATCCATTCAGAGGGAGAGGACTTGTCGTTGGTGCAGCAGCAATTCCAGCATGTGCACGACATGATGGCGTTGGGCAATACCTCGCTGTTTCTGGATGTTTATCCGCTGCATGAGTTTTATGCGAAGCGTGGGTTGGGGGAGTTGAAGAAGTGTTTGAAAGCGCGTGAAGCAATTTATGGACATCCAAAGTTTCCGGTGCTTTGGCCGGTGGGGCAGAAAAAGCTCCAGTTCGGCCTGATATACCCCGAAGTTTTGCCGGCTTTTGAGGCGATAGAGGCAGGGGACATTGCCAAGAGCGTGGAGTATTTGGCGTCGCATGAGCAGAAAAATATTCTCCAGCCGACAATTTACCAGGACCGCCAATTAGTGGCTTTGCTGCGTGGCAACCACGCTTCCTACGTCACAGGGTTTCCTTCAGGCGTTGCACAGGCTATCGAGTTGACCCTAACCAGCCAATGCCAGCGCGTCGAGGATGGCCGCACCATTGGTTTTGATAGCCACCCACTTGCGGATTTGTCGGACATCAATCAACGAATGCCTTTTGTGCTGAGGGCTGCCGCTCGCTTCGACGAGATGTTGCAGGACACCAACCGGTCGGCGTTGGAGCAATCAATTCAAGAGATCGTCGCGGGGGGGAGGAAGTCATGATCGTATGGTGGCGAGCGGTTCGCGGCTGGCGGCTGCCTTTGCTGATTATTTTGAGCGTGCTCGCGGTGCCTTGGGCAATCCAAGCGCTCTCGGATGATCCGGAAATCGCTCTTGAAATGGGCGGCACTTATGAAGACCTGCACAAGCGCTCTTCCGTTTCTTTTAGCCCGTTGATACGCGGACATGCCTGGATGGGTATTCCCAAGACCGATGCGAGTTTACGGTTCATTGATCCGCAGTACGGGTTCGTCACGCCGCCAGCGCGTTTTTTTACTGTTGGCTTCAATGACAATGTGATTACCAGCATCCGCATGTCCCCGCAAATAGAGCCACTGCTACTTGATGATGCCTTGAAGGTGGCTCTGGATTTGCAGAATCAGTGGCGTCAGGGCAGGTGGCGGGTTGCTGGACCGAGAAGCTATCCACCCTTTGCTGACACGCCTGCATGGCGGGCGCGGTTCAGAGAAGTGAGCCAAGGAGGAACGACCTACTGGCAGGCGGGTGAAAAATATCAAGTCGCAATGTTCATGAATCGTTTCAAGTACAGCAAGCGCCCAAACGAAGAGCGCTATCTGATCACTCTCTCGATAGGCAAACCCTGGACACCATTCGATGACGAGTGAGTTGGGTGTGAGCTTGCGATCCCGAATCGGTGGCTGGCGCAGCGGGCTGATCGTCGTGATGCTCGTGCTTTTGATCCTGGCCGCCATACGTCAGCTGACACAGCCTCTATGGGGCGAACCAGAAATTGCTTTGGAAATGGGTGGGACGTATGAAGACATGCGTAAGCACTCTTCAGCTTCCTTTAGCCCGTTGATACGGGGGCACGTCTGGTTCGGCATTCCCAAGGTCGATGCAAAATTGCGATTCGTCGACCCGCAGTTCGGGTTTACCACTCCTGTGGCACGCTTTTTCACTGTCGACTTTGACGACAGTGTCATTTTCGGCATTCGCATGTCTCCACAGATCGAGCCGCTCCTGATTGATGACGCGCTTAAAGTCGTTCTCGACCTGCAAGACCAATGGCGCGCAAAAGGTTGGGTGGCGAAGGGGCTGCAAAACAATCCCACGATCGTCGATACACCTGAATGGCGGGCCTACCTGAGGAAAGGAATTCTCGCAGGGATAACCTATTGGCAAGCCGACGATAAGTATCAGGTCATGCTGGTAGTGGGTCGCTTCGAGGATTACCGAAACCCGACCGAAGAGCGCTACCTCATCACCCTCGCACTCGCCAAACCCTGGACGCCCTTCGACGAAATCGAAGACAGCTACGACGAACCCCGTCACTTTCCTGCCCCTCAACCCAAATAAAAAGGAGCCCCACTATGCCAACCCCCGCCTTCATGACCCTCCACGGCGAACGACAAGGTCTCATCAGCAAAGGCGCCTTCACCGAGGCATCAGTGGGAAACATCTATCAGTTGGGCCGTGAGGACCAGATCATGATTCAGGCCCTGAGCCATGGCATTTTTGTGCCTAAAGGGGCAGGGGCGGGTCGTCGAATGCACAAGCCCTTGATCATTACCAAGGCGATCGACAAGTCGTCGCCGCTGATCAACATCGCCTTGTGTTCCGGGGAGTTGCTCAGCAAGTGCCGCGTCGAGTGGTATCGCACCTCGGCTCACGGAACGCAGGAGCATTTCTACACGATGGAGCTGGAAGACGCGGTGATCATCGGCGCAGAAGTGCTTATGCCCCATTGCCAGGACCCCGGTAGTGCGCACCTTACTCAGTTGGAGAAGGTGCACTTCAGCTACCGGCGTATCTATTGGAGACATGAAATCAGCCGGACCATGGGCTCCGACGAGTGGAGTACGGAGCCGCAGGCATGAAGCTGGTCAGCGAACTTTATCTGTCCGCGTGGGAACGCCAACATGCTTATTCCAGCGAGCAAGCGCTGGATCACGTCCGTCAGGCGTTGCTCGATAGGCAACCTGTCGAGGGCCTGGACGAGTTGCGTGCCAGCCTGCTGATCGATATCGACAGCGAGGTGCTGGAACAGCTCGAGCGTGGCGAGTGGTGGTTAATCAGAGCTGAGGCCGACTACGGCGACTGGGTGATGCCGGTGCGTGCTTTCGATCAGGCGATCATCGAGCTGATGAAAAATCCGCCTGTCCAGGCCTCGCGATCGCCAAGGATTTTCCGCTTGGTTGCCAGCGTAACGGCCGAACCACTGGCGCAGCAGCGTTACATCGCGACAGTGGACGGGCAGGCTGCCCAGAGAAGAACCGACGGCGAAGGCATCGCTCATCTTTTTGCACCGACCGAGGTGCGGCAGATTTCAATGGAGGTCATCGGCGTTTAGCGCAAGCATGGACGCTTGAGTTCATCGGTAACGGTTGCCGCAGGTTCGGTCGTATTTTTTCGGGATTCCCCCAACGATAGGTGCCGGCCAAAGGCACGTTGTTGTATGGTTGTGGTCGAACCGATGAACTCAAGTGATTGAAAGGATATCGCCATGCTGGACTGGAAGAACCGCACAGGTAGCGCGCCTGAACGTGCCGCCGAACCCAAGTCGGCAACCCGCAGCTATTTCGGTGGCCTGTTGTTCAGCCGCGCATTGGCCACCTTGATCGGCCTGTATTTGCTGGTGACCCTCGCCCTGGGCTGGTACTGGAGCCATGAGCCTGCGCTGTTCCCGGTTCAGCAGAACGCGCAACTGGCCGCCGAGAAGGAAGGCAAGCAGATGGTCGTCGGCTACACCACGGTGGAAACCCTCAAGACTGTCGCGGGTACCTTGCTGAACAAACCGGGTGGCTATATTTCCAACGACCGTTTTCCGCCGGGCTTGTGGCTGGATGACATGCCAAATTGGGAATACGGCGTGCTGGTGCAAGTGCGCGATCTGACCCGCGCCTTGCGTAAAGACTTTGCCCGTTCGCAATCGCAATCGGCTGAAGACGCCGATCTGGCCAAGGCCGAGCCGCGTTTCAACTTCGACAACAAGAGCTGGATGCTGCCGTCCAGCGAGTCGGAGTACCAGGAAGGCATCAACTCCCTGAACCGCTACCAGGCTCGTCTGTCCGATCCAACGCAAAAAAGTGCCCAGTTCTATGCCCGTGCCGACAACCTGAACAACTGGCTGGGTGATGTCGCGACCCGTTTGGGTTCGCTGTCGCAACGCCTGTCGGCCAGCGTTGGCCGGGTCAAACTGAACACCGCGCTGAAAACCGAAAGACTGGCGCCGGGTCAGGTGCCGCAGGTGGATGAAGAGCGGGTGGAAACCCCTTGGCTGCAGATCGACGACGTATTCTATGAGGCGCGAGGTCAGGCCTGGGCGCTGTCGCATTTGCTGCGCGCCATCGAAGTCGACTTCGCTGATGTACTGGCGAAGAAGAACGCCACGGTCAGCGTGCGTCAGATTATTCGTGAACTGGAGGCTTCGCAGGAGCCGGTCTGGAGTCCGATGATCCTCAACGGCAGCGGTTTCGGGATACTGGCCAACCATTCGCTGGTCATGGCCAACTACATCTCGCGGGCCAACGCAGCGGTTATCGACTTGCGTCAACTGCTCAACCAGGGCTGAGTCATGGTCGCCACCTCCAATGAGGCTGCGCACCGCGCGGCCTCTGACGCTGAACACATCGCCTGGGTTGACGAGCAGGACAACCTGCTCGGTGCTCTGGTGCGCTCGGACTTGCGTGAGCGCGGGCTGATCGGGCGCGGCACTTACATCATGCTGTTCAATTCTGCCGGTGAACTGTGCGTGCATCAGCGCACGTTCAGCAAAGCCATCTATCCGGGATTCTGGGATGTAGCGGCGGGCGGGATGGTGCTGGCGACCGAAACCTACGCCGAATCGGCGGCTCGTGAGCTGGAAGAAGAGTTGGGTGTCAGTGGGGTAGAACTGACCGCCCATGATCACTTTTTCTTCGAGGACACCGGCAATCGCCTGTGGTGTTCGGCGTTTTCGGCGGTCTGGGACGGTCCGTTGAGTCTGCAGCCGGAAGAAGTGCTCCAGGCACGCTTTATTCCCATCGAACAAGTGATGCAGGAAATACAGCAAAAGCCTTACTGCCCGGACTCTCTGGCGGCGTTGAAGCGCTATCTGCGCTCGCGCGGAGGTGACGCTGTAAAGGGCGTCGCAAAAGATCTATAAAATGGCGCCGATTGGCTCTTAGCAAGTGCGCTTTTTGCCGTTACACTGCGCGACCTTTTCAAGCTGAACCGGCTTTGTCCGGTCCAGTAGCGCTGCCCCTGCCTGAGTGGGGCTTCGCGGTCGATAGCACTTGCCAAAGTTGCTGCGACCAGTCTTTGTCCTCCCAAGAGGATTGCCGGTGGCCAAAAAAGCCGCATCCTTCGCCGCCCTTGGTGGCCTGGTATTTTCCACCGACGCAGGTCGACATTGCCCGGACTGTAGCCAGCCGGTGGCAGCCTGCATCTGCAAACAAACCGTTATCCCGGCTGGCGACGGCATCGCGCGCGTGCGCCGCGAAAGCAAGGGCCGTGGCGGCAAGACGGTGACCACCATCAGCGGCGTACCGCTGGCCATCGATGCGCTCACGGATCTTGCCACGACGTTGAAGAAACGTTGCGGTACGGGTGGCGCGTTGAAGGACGGGATCATCGAAATCCAGGGCGATCATGTCGAGCTACTCTTGGCAGAGCTGATCAAACACGGTTTCAAAGCGAAGAAATCCGGCGGCTAGCAGCCTCTGTGAAAACCACCCCGACTTGATGCAGTCCTGATCCGATTCAGGTTTAACGTCGTCTCCATGGTTTTCACAGAGCCTGTTCTGACCGGTTTCTAAACTCAGCGCTGATAACGAGGTCTACAAGCCCGTTGCAGGCTAATCGTCATTTTCATTCTTTAGACTGCGCCAGCCCTCAACCCGGATGGCGCTCTTTGACTTCTTTATAGGGGACTTCGATGTCCGTACGACGCACACGCAAAGACGATGGCAGCCAATGGACAGTTGCGGACAGCCGCAGTGTTTACGGGATTCGCCATTGGGGGGCCGGGTATTTCGCGATCAGTGACGCCGGTCGCGTAGAAGTTCGTCCGAACGGCCCGAGCAGCGCACCTATCGATCTGTTCGAACAAGTTGCACAGTTGCGCAAAAGCGGCCTGTCCTTGCCATTGCTGGTGCGTTTTCCCGATATCCTGCAAGACCGCGTTCGTCAGCTGACCGGCGCCTTCGACGCGAACATCGAGCGTCTGGAATACCAGAGCAAGTACACCGCGTTGTACCCGATCAAGGTTAACCAGCAAGAAGCGGTGATCGAGAACATCATCGCCACCCAGAACGTTTCGATCGGTCTGGAAGCCGGCTCCAAGCCGGAACTGCTGGCCGTGCTGGCCCTGGCGCCAAAGGGCGGCACCATTGTCTGCAACGGTTACAAGGACCGTGAGTTCATCCGTCTGGCACTGATGGGCCAGAAGCTCGGCCACAACGTGTTCATCGTGATCGAGAAAGAATCCGAAGTGGGTCTGGTGATCGAAGAAGCCGCCTCGCTGAAGGTCAAGCCTCAAGTCGGCCTGCGGGTTCGCCTGTCGTCCCTGGCATCGAGCAAATGGGCTGACACGGGCGGCGAAAAGTCCAAGTTCGGTCTGTCTGCCGCTCAACTGTTGTCGGTGGTTGAACGCTTCCGCGCGGCGGGTCTGGATCAGGGCATTCGCTTGCTGCACTTCCACATGGGCTCGCAGATTGCCAACCTGGCGGACTACCAGCACGGCTTCAAGGAAGCGATCCGTTATTACGGCGAGCTGCGCAACCTTGGCCTTCCGGTGGATCACATCGATGTTGGCGGTGGCCTGGGCGTCGACTACGACGGTACCCACTCGCGTAACGCCAGCTCGATCAACTACGACATGGACGATTACGCCGGTGTCGTGGTCGGCATGCTCAAGGAATTCTGCGACGCGCAGAACCTGCCGCACCCGAACATTTTCTCCGAAAGCGGCCGTTCGCTGACCGCTCACCACGCCATGCTGGTGGTGCAGGTGACCGACGTCGAGAAGCACAATGACGACGTGCCAGTGATCGAGAACAAGGAAGAGCTGCCGGAAACCGTGCAATGGCTGGTGGATCTGCTCGGTCCGACCGACATCGAGATGGTCACCGAAACCTACTGGCGCGCGACTCACTACATGAGCGACGTGGCCACCCAGTACGCCGATGGCAAGTTGACCCTGGCCGAGAAAGCCCTGGCCGAGCAATGCTACTTCGCTGTATGCCGTCGCCTGCACAACTCGTTGAAAGCCCGTCAGCGCTCGCACCGTCAGGTGCTCGACGAACTCAACGACAAGCTGGCCGACAAATACATCTGCAACTTCTCCGTATTCCAGAGCCTGCCGGACACCTGGGCTATCGGTCAGGTACTGCCGATTCTGCCGCTGCACCGTCTTGATGAAGAGCCGATGCGTCGTGCCGTGCTGCAAGACCTGACCTGCGACTCCGACGGCAAGATCAAGCAATACGTTGACGAGCAGAGCATCGAAACCAGCCTGCCGGTACACGGGCTGAACGATGGCGAAGATTACCTGCTGGGGATCTTCCTGGTGGGCGCTTACCAGGAAATTCTCGGCGACATGCACAACCTGTTTGGTGACACCGATTCGGTGAACATCTACCAGAATGCCGATGGCAGCGTTTACCACGCCGGTATCGAAACCCACGACACCATCGAAGACATGCTGCGTTACGTGCACTTGTCGCCAGAAGAACTGATGACGCACTACCGCGACAAAGTCGCCAGCGCCCGGATCAGTGCCACCGAGCGTACCCAGTACCTCGATGCGTTGCGTCTGGGTCTGACTCGCTCGTCTTACCTGTCTTCTTGAGGTAACGAGCGGCTGTGACCAGGTTGTCTGAAAATAGTCCGCGTAATGTGGAATTTTCGGAGGACCTGGTACGGCATTTCTTTATTTTTGCAGTGATTTGCCGCGCTCCCGCACTATCAACGATGTGTTGTCTCTATTTCGCGTAGGTCATTTCCTAAGTTGTATTTCGGCACTCTACTCGGCCATGTCTCTCAGCGAGAATCCCCGGCCGCCCCTCCTGTAGAGAAACGCCGATGTTCGATTCCGTCAACGAGCCGTCATTTCGTCTGGAGATAGCGGGTCAGCCCGATCCCTTTGCCGTTGTAGCCTTTACCGGCAGCGAGTCCATCAGCCAGCCCTTTGCCTTCGAGCTGGATCTGCAGCTCGATGAGCTGCGACTGGACATCGCCAGCCTGATGTTCCGTTCAGCCTATCTGGGTTTTGGGAGCGCAGGCGCCGGTATCCATGGGCAGATTCATGGCCTCACTCAGCTTCGCGGCGGCGTGGTGCCTGCGCTCTGGCGTCTGTGTCTTGGGCCTAAGTTGGCCTGTCTGGCGCAACGCTTCAACCAGCGGATTTTTACCGGGCAGTCCGTCCCGCAGATTCTCGTTCAGGTACTGAAGGAACACGGCATAAACGAAAAGGCCTGTCGATTTGAGCTCAGGGACGACTACCCCGTGCGGGATTTTTGCACCCAGTACCGCGAATCGGATTTGGCGTTTGTACAGCGCCTGTGCGAACAAGAACGGATTCACTACTACTTCCAGCACCGCAAGGGCGGTCATCGCCTGATCTTTGCCGACTGTCAACGAAGCTTGCATCCAGGCGACAGCGCAACCTTTGACGCGCTGGGTATTGTGCCCGCTGTCAGGCGTTTCAAGGTTCATGCTCACGCCGATATGGTCGGTCAGGATGGGGCGCTGAACCCTGTCGCAGAAGGCGAAACGGACCTGCCGAATGTGCGTAGCGGCGTGTTGATGCCGTTGTCGGGCCATCCCTGTGCTGACTGGAATCGCCTGTGGCTGCTGACTCGAGTCGAGCATTTGGGCAGCCTGGTGCAGATGCCGTACTACCAGAACCGTATTTGTGCGATACCTTGGGAGACACCGTTTGTACCGTCTTGTCCAAGCGCAAGGCCACGGATGAATAGTGTGCAACGTGGCTGGGTAGTTGAGGTGGACGAAGTGCGCAGCGCCTGCGCGCAACGCATCGCCGTACAGTTCGATTGGGTTTATCTGGGCGAGGGTGCACGGCCCAGCCATTGCTGGCTGCCGGTCTCGCCCCAGTTATCTGCCGAGTCGGTTGCCGTTTTAACGGCGGGGGTTGAGGTCTGTGTGAGCTTTATCGAGGGCGACCCGGACCAGCCATTGATCACCGGTATATTTCGGGGGACAACGTTTATCGCCGACACGGTGCTGCCTCCCGACGAGGCTCCCCCACCCACGGCAAACGAGGCGCTGTTGTCGCTCCCGGTCAGCCTCGAGGCAGTGGAGCAAGCACCGGTCGGGGAGCAGACCCCGGCGCTTGCGGATTTGCCGCCGGCTGGCCGTCATGACTTGTTGACGCTGGTCCAGAGCAGTCAGCCCTTGGTGTTGCTGTGTTTGATACCCGGCGGAGGTAGCTTCATGTATTGCCAGCAAGCGATTTGCGTCTGCCGCACGGTGGCAGGGCTTGGCCAAAGTGGTGCGGCATGATCGCTGTCCAGTCGGCGCAATGGCTTTTGCTGGATGTACCGGGTTCGCCGGACGCCGGGTGGAACCTGCAGCAGCGTTTTGCCGATGCACCGCGTTACGCGCTGTTCGAGAACACCGATCTGCATGCGTTGCGCGACCAGGGACCGCAGATGATCGAACTCTCGACGCAATCGTCTCTGGCGCAAGTTTGCCACGGCGAGCCGGCGGACTGGCCGGGGTTGCTGCTGGTCAGTTCCGGGCCCTCGGAGCAATTGCTTGGACACCTTCGCCGTATGCTCACGGTCACCTTCGGGCTTCATTACAAAGGCTTGCTGAGCTACTACAACCCCTTTATCGCCAGTTACTTTTTTGATGCCTGTGATGCCCGCGAGTTGAGCCGCTGGCTAGGGCCGATCGATAAGGTGTACTGGTACGGCGGGACCTGGGCTGACCGGGCGATCGGCAGTTTGGGTTGGCAGCATTTGGTCAACCCGCGCTTGGCCGTCAGCGAACTGGCCGTCGAAGACAACCTCAGCCTTCACCAGCAGGGCAAGTTACAGACGTGCCTGCTGGAGCGGCATGCCTGGCACTGGAGTCGCTCGACAGGCCACGACTTTGGCGCGATCTGGTCTTTTGTGCAGGAAGGACTCGAACAGGGTTTCAGCGAGCGCACAGTGCTCGACGGCTGGTTGCGATTATGTTTGCAATACCCATCAGCCATGCCTGAAGAACACCTGCCGGGGGGCACTCAGCAAGAGCGGCTCGACAGCTTGCGCAACCGCTGGCAGAGCCATCGATCCTGACATCGCCGCGCCCGTGCCCGTAGCAGCTGCCGAGCCTGCGAGGCTGCGTTCGGCCGCGAAGCGGTCGTCAAATCAGGCAGCGCGTTCTTTCAGGCAAACCGCGTACTCAGGATTTGCGAGGACTTCGTCCTCGAACGCAGCCTCGCAGGCTCGGCAGCTGCTACGAGAGCCGGAACAGCACGATGTTTAGACTGCGAACCAGCCATCGCTCTTGCGCAGGTTCCAGGCGAATGCCCCAAGCGTGAGGCTGCGCAATAACATGAATAGCAGAAAGGTCAACCACAGTCCGTGGTTGCCGAAATCTCGCAACGCCCAGGCAAATGGCAGCAACACCAGCACTGTCAGCAGCATGCCGTTGCGCATTTCCCGGGCACGGGTGGCGCCGATGAACAGGCCATCGAGCAAGTAGCTCCAGACGGCGATCAGCGGCAGAGCGGCGAGGTACGGCAAATAGATGAATGCGGTGTCGCGCACGCTCTGGATGTTGGTTTGCATCTCGATGAACAGATGCCCGGCGCAGAGGAACAGCAGCGCAAAACCCAGGCTGGCAATTAACGACCAGCCGCAGGCCACCACCAAGGACCGGCGTAAAGCCTGGCGATCGCGAGCACCGATGGCGTGACCGCACAGAGCTTCCACCGCATGGGCCAGGCCATCCAGCGCATGGGCCGTCAACAGCAAACCATTGAGTAGCAGGGCATTGGCCGCTACGGTCGCATCGCCGAGCCGTGCGCCTTGCACGGTGACCATGAAAAATACCGATTGCAGTGCCAGGCTGCGGATGAAGATGTCGCGGTTGACCGCCAGCAGCGGCCGCCAACTCTGCCACAGTGCCAGTGCTGCCCAGGCGATATGCCCAGGGTAGGCGCGCAGGGCGTTACGGGTCATGGCCAGGCCGAGCAGGGCGCCGGTCCATTCGGCGATCACTGAAGCGCGAGCCGCCCCGACGACACCCCATTGCAGACCGATGACGAACCACAGGTTGAGGGCGATGTTCACCAGATTGGTGGTCAACAGAATCGCCAGCGGCGCGCGGGCGTTTTGAGTACCGAGGAACCAGCCAACCAGCGCATAACTGGCCAGCGCCGCCGGTAAGCCAAACAGCCGGGTGTGGAAAAACTCGCGGGTCAGTTGATCGAGCTCGGCAGACGGTTGCATGAAGTGCAGCGCCACACTGCTCAGCGGTACGCCAAGCATTCCGAGCAGCAGCGACAAGCCCATCGCCAATAGCAAGCCTTGCAGCAGGATCTGCCTTAGCGCTGCGCCGTCACCGCGTCCGGCCGCCTGCGCCGCAAACCCGGTGGAGCCCATGCGCAGGAACCCCATGGCCCAGGCCAGAAAGGTGTACAGGCTGGCGCCCACCGCGACGGCGCCAAGTTGATGCGCGTGGGGCAGGTGGCCGACCACGGTGCTGTCGACCAGCGCCACCAGCGGCACGGAAATGTTCGAAAGAATCATCGGCGCCGCAAGCGCCCAGACACGGCGATGAGTCGGGCGATCGCGCCAGTCGGTAATCAGCGTAGACATGCAGGCTCCTTGCGAGAGCAGGCATTGTAGCGGCAGATCCAGCGCTGAGTGCGCTTGTGGCGAGTAGGCTTTTTGTGAGGAGGGATGCCGGTAAGTTAGGCCGTTACACGATCCGTAGCAGCTGGCGAAGCCTGCGTTCGGCTGCGCAGCGGCCGTAAATCCTGCCTCCACGGTTAACCTGAAAAAACGTAGTGTCTGATTTTACGACTGCTGCGCAGCCGAACGCAGGCTTCGCCAGCTGCTACGAGTCGTGCAGCGGCTTTTAGGTCAATCGGATCAGCCCGGCGAGCGCTTGGGCTATAGTTCACCCTTCGATACGCCTGCCGACGAGTGCCCCATGCTTAACAAAGGATTGTTTCTGGCCTGCGCACTGACGCTGCTCAGCGCCTGCGATTCATCGACGTCGACCAAAGCGCCGGCCAGCCCAGCGCCGGTCACGACGCCAAAGGCCAGGGCCGTGCAGGATGTCGCTGCGCTGAAACAGCGTTACGCCGGTCGCGAATTGAGTGTGGTGGATGTCTCGGAAATCCAGCTCGACGGCGCCAGCACGCTGTCGGTGAGTTTCTCGGTGCCGCTGGACCCGCAGCAAAAGTTCGCCGACAAACTGCACCTGGTGGACAGCAAGACTGGCAAGGTCGATGGCGCCTGGGAGCTTTCGGACAACCTGATGGAACTGCGCCTGCGCCACCTTGAGCCACAGCGCAAACTGGTGCTGACCATCGACGCCGGACTGCTGGGGGTGAACGACGCCAAACTCGCCGCCGAATACGGCAGTCGTCTGGAAACCCGTGACCTGCAACCGACAGTGGGCTTCGCCAGCCGTGGCACCTTGCTGCCGACGCGCCTGGCGGAAGGTCTACCGGTAATCGCTTTGAACGTCGACAAGATCGACGTCGAATTCTTCCGCATCAAACCCGAATCGCTGCCGGCGTTCCTCGCCCAATGGGGCCGCAACAGCAGCCTGCAAAGCTATCAATCGCGTGAACTGCTGCCCATGGCCGATCTGGTCTACGGCGGCCGTTTCGATCTGAACCCGGCACGCAACACCCGCGAAACCCTGCTGCTGCCGATCGCCGGCCTCAAGCCGTTGCAACAGCCGGGTGTTTACCTGGCGGTGATGCGCGCCTCTGGCACTTATAGTTACTCGCAACCGGCGACCCTGTTCACCCTCAGTGACATCGGCCTGTCGGTGCACCGTTACCAGAACCGTCTGGATGTGTTCACCCAAGCATTGGAAGGTGGCAAAGCGCTCGACGACGTCAGCCTCGAACTGCTCGACGCCGATGGCCGAGTGGTCGGTCAGGGCAAAACCGAGAAGGGCGGCCACGCCGAGTTGCCACTGCCGAAAAAGGCCGAAGTGCTGCTGGCCCATCAGGGCGAACAGACCAGCATGCTGCGCCTCAACAGCGCAGCGCTGGACCTGGCCGAATTCAAGATCGGTGGGCCGCAAGCTCATCCGCTGCAATTCTTCGTGTTTGGCCCGCGCGATCTCTATCGGCCTGGCGAAACCGTGCTACTCAATGCCCTGCTGCGGGACAAGGACGGTAACGCGGTCAAACCGCAGCCGGTCAGCGTCGAAGTGCGCCGTCCGGATGCGCAGGTCAGCCGCAAATTCGTCTGGGGCGCCGATGCCTCGGGGCTCTATCAATATCAACTGCAACTGGCTGGCGAAGCGCCGACCGGGCGTTGGCAGCTGGTGTTCGACCTGGGTGACGGCAAGCCTCAGCTCTATGAGTTTCTGGTCGAAGACTTCCTGCCCGAACGCCTGGCCCTGGAACTCAAGGGCAGCGATACGCCGATCAAACCGGCCGATACCGCTGAAATCAGCGTCAACGGTCGTTACCTCTACGGCGCGCCGGCGTCAGGCAATCGCTTGAGTGGTCAGGTTTACGTACGGCCCTTGCGTGAGGCGGTTAAAGGTTTACCGGGCTATCAATTCGGCTCGGTCACCGAAGAAGAACTGAGCCAGGACCTGGAGCTGGATGAAGCTGCGCTGGACGCCGACGGCAAGGCGGTGATTTCGCTTGAGAGCAAATGGGCCGGGGCCAAGTCGCCGCTGCAACTGATCGTCCAGGCCAGCCTGCACGAATCCGGCGGCCGGCCGATTACCCGGCGCGTGGTGCAGCCGGTCTGGCCGGCGGATCGCTTGCCGGGTCTGCGCGCATTATTCGATGGTCAGGAAACCAACGGCGATGGCCCGGTCGAGTTCGAACTGTTGATGGCCAACAATGAAGGTCAGAAGCTGGCCGCCGACAACCTCAAGGTGCGGTTGATCCGTGAGCGTCGCGACTACTACTGGAACTATTCGGAGAGCGATGGCTGGAGCTATCACTTCAACGAAAAATTCCTCAACCTCGACGAAGAAACCGTCAGCATCAAGGCCGGCGATACAGCGAAGATCAGCTTCCCGGTGGAGTGGGGCCCGTATCGCGTCGAAGTCCAGGACCCGCAAACCGGCATCGTCAGCAGCCTGCGCTTCTGGGCCGGTTATCGTGCACAGGACAACGCTGAAGGCGGCGCGGTGCGTCCGGACCAGGTCAAACTGGCGCTCGATAAGCCGGCCTATGGCGATGACGATACCGCCAACGTCACCGTGACCCCTCCGGCTGCGGGCAAGGGCTATTTGCTGGTGGAATCGGCCGATGGCCCGCTGTGGTGGCAGGAAATCGACGTGCCGGCCGAAGGTAAAAGCTTCGCGGTGAAACTTGATCCGAAGTGGGCGCGCCACGATCTGTACGTCAGTGCGCTGGTGATTCGTCCCGGCGAGCGCAAAGCCAACGTCACTCCGAAACGTGCAGTCGGCGTGCTGCACCTGCCGCTGGACCGGACTCAGCGCAAACTTGGCTTGAGCCTGACGGCGCCGGAAAAAATGCGCCCGAAACAACCGCTGACGGTGAAGATTCAAGCGAAAAACGCCGATGGCAGCGTGCCGAAACAGGTGCATGTGCTGCTGGCGGCGGTGGACGTCGGCATCCTCAATATCACCGAGTACCCGACTCCAGATCCGTACTCCAGCCTGTTTGGCCGCAAGGCCTATAGCGCCGACCAGCTCGACGTTTACGGGCAACTGATCGAGGCCGGCCAGGGTCGTTTGGCCAGTCTGGCCTTCGGTGGCGATGCGGCGCTGGCCAAGGGCGGCAAACGTCCGGACACCAGCGTGACCATCGTCGCCTTGCAAAGCGCGCCAGTGACCCTGAACGAGCAGGGCGAAGGCGAAGTCAGTGTCAACATCCCGGACTTCAACGGTGAACTGCGTTTGATGGCCCAGGCCTGGACCGATGATCGCTATGGCATGGCTGAAGGCAAAACCGTCATCGCCGCGCCGCTGATTGCCGAGCTGTCGGCGCCGCGCTTCCTCGCCGGTGGCGATCAGACGACGTTGGCGCTGGATCTGTCGAATCTCTCGGGTAAGGCGCAGACGTTGGAGGTGCAACTGAGCACCCAAGGCCCGTTGAACCTGGTCGACGAGGTGGCGCACAGCGTGCAGCTGACTCAGGGCCAGCGCACCACGCTGCGGATCCCGGTGCGTGCACAGGGCGGCTTCGGTCAGGGCAAGGTTAAAGTGCTGGTCAATGGCCTGGACCTGCCGGGCGAGAGTCTGCCGCCATTCACCCGCGAGTGGACCTTGGGTGTGCGTCCGGCCTATCCGGCGCTGCTCAAGCACTATCGCGCGGTGCTCAAGGATCAGCCGTGGAGTTTGCCTGAGGGTGAGTTGTCGCTGTTCGACGCGTCCGGGCGTGAGGCCTTGCTCAGCCTGTCGAGCCGACCGCCGCTGAACCTTGGTGAGCAGATTCGCGCACTCAAGGCTTACCCTTACGGTTGTCTGGAGCAAACCACCAGCGGTCTGTATCCGTCGCTCTATGCCGACGCCGCGAGCCTGAAACGGCTTGGCCTGGAAGGCGAGCCGGACGCTGACCGCAAACGCAAGATCGAACTCGGCATCGAGCGCTTGCTGGGCATGCAGCGTTACAACGGCAGCTTCGGTTTGTGGGGCGCCGATGGCGAAGAAGAATACTGGTTGACGGCGTATGTTACCGACTTCCTGCTGCGCGCTCGCGACCAGGGTTTTGGCGTACCGCCCGAGGCGCTGAAAAAGGCCAGCGAGCGACTGTTGCGTTACCTGCAAGAGCGCAACCTGATCGAAGTGAACTACAGCGAAAACGCCGAACACACCCGATTTGCAGTGCAGGCCTACGCCGGTCTGGTGTTGGCCCGCAGCCAGCAGGCACCGCTGGGCGCGCTGCGCAGTTTGTTCGACCGTCGAACTGATGCCCGTTCCGGCCTGCCGTTGGTGCAGCTGTCGATTGCCTTGCAGAAAATGGGCGATCAACCGCGTGCCGATCAGGCCTTGCTCGCGGGGCTTGCAGCCTCACGCAAACCGAATGACTGGCTGGCCGATTACGGCAGTCCATTGCGCGATCAGGCACTGATTCTGGCACTGCTGGAAGAGAACAATCTGGACAAGGGCAAGCTCGAAGAGCGGTTGTTCGAACTGTCCGATCAACTGGCCGCCAGTCGATACTTGTCGACCCAGGAGCGCAACTCGCTGTTTCTCGCCGGTCGCGGCTTGATCGGTAAACCGGAAGCCAGCTGGAAGGTTCTGGTGAGTGGCAACGCTGAAGTCGAACTCAACAATGATCGGCCAGCTCTGGGACTGGAAGGCAAGCTGTTGTCATCGGCATTGACCTTGCAAAATGAGGGCAGCGAACCGGTCTATCAGCAACTGACCATTTCCGGGTATCCGGTTCAGGCTCCGGTTCCCGGTGGCGAAAACCTGAGCATTCGCCGCGAGTACCTGGGCATGAACGGCCAGCCGTTGAACCTCAAGGCCCTGGCCAGTGGCGATCTGGTGCTGGTGCATATTGCGGTCGCCGCCAAGCAGCGGGTACCGGATGCGTTAGTGGTGGACTTGCTGCCGGCGGGCCTGGAGCTGGAAAACCAGAACCTGGCACAAAGCGCCGCGAGCCTGGAAAACGCCAGCAGCAAGGTCAAGGAATGGCGTGACTCGATGCAGAACGCCAGCCTCAAGCATCAGGAATTTCGCGATGACCGTTACGTCGCGGCGCTGAACCTGGACGGCTACGGCACCACGCACTTGCTGTACCTGGCGCGGGCCGTCACCCCCGGCACCTACCGCGTACCGCCACCGCAAGTGGAGTCGATGTACCGGCCGAACTGGCAAGCCGTGGGCGAAACCGTGCCGGAGATGGTGATCCAGGGGCGTTAGCCGAAGGAGATGCTGAATCAGTCGATTGTGGGAGCGAGCTTGCTCGCGATAGCGGTCTGGCAGGCAACATGTTTGTTGAATGTGAAGCCGTCATCGCGAGCAAGCTCGCTCCCACACTGGACCGCGGCGCTCATCCGGGTTAGTGAACAACCCAGCTCAACACCCACAACCCCAGCACCAGCCAGATAATCCCTGCGATGATCGAGGCGCGCATGAAGGCGCGGATCGCCGAGTACAGCAACATCAAGCCGATGATCAGCACGAGAATGCTGATGATCGAGGGCTCCATGCCCAGCGCTCGCGACAGCCCGTCGACAAAGTTGCCGCTGGCGTGAGTCAAAGCATTGAACAACCCACTGAGCGTATCGACGATGAACCGGATGACTGACCCCAGCGCCTGGCCGAGCCATTCGAAAAAACTATCTACCTGCATGCGTGCGTCCTGATGAAAGAGTGGGTGCCAGAGCTGAGCCTTGGGCCATTGTTTAAGCGGGTGAGTTCCCGTGAATCATAGAGGTTTGGTGGATTGAATTTCAGCTTGTTTAAACGAATTGCTCAGCGTTGTCTGATGGGTGTGCTGTTGTTGATCACGCTGCTGTGGCTCGCCGACCGGATCTGGCCGTTGCCCTTGCCCAAGGACGATCTGGCGCGGGTGGTGCTGGCCGAAGACGGCACGCCGCTGTGGCGTTTCGCCGATGCCAACGGTGTGTGGCGCTATCCGGTGGAAACGTCGCAGGTTTCGCCCTATTACCTTGACGCGCTGCTGACCTATGAAGACCGCTGGTTCTATCAGCATCCCGGCGTTAACCCGTTGGCGCTGGGTCGGGCCGCGTGGCAAAACCTCACCGGCGGACGGGTGTTGTCCGGCGGCAGCACCTTGTCGATGCAGGTCGCGCGGTTGCTCGATCCGCATTCGCGAACGCTGTTCGGCAAGCTGCGCCAACTGTGGCGCACCGCGCAGCTGGAATGGCACCTGTCCAAGGATCAGATTCTCAACCTTTACCTCAACCGCGCACCGTTCGGCGGCACGCTGCAAGGCGTGGCGGCGGCCAGTTGGGCTTATCTGGGCAAATCGCCGCAGCACCTGACCCACGCCGAAGCTGCGTTGCTGGCGGTATTGCCGCAAGCACCGAGTCGCTTGCGTCCGGATCGACACGCGGCGCGCGCGCAGGTGGCTCGGGACAAGGTATTGCGGCGATTGGCCCAGTTTCAGGTGTGGCCGCAGTCGGCGGTCGATGAAGCACTGGAAGAACCGTTGCTGCTGGCGCCCCGTCTGGAGCCGAGCCTCGCACCGTTGCTGGCGCGGCGCTTGAACCGTCCGGACAGCCCGTCACTGATTCGCACCACCCTCGACGCCAACCTGCAACGGCGTCTCGAAGACTTGCTGCTGGGCTGGCGCGCACGTTTGCCGGAGTACACCTCGGCAGCCATTTTGGTGGTCGAGGAAGAAAGCATGGCAGTGCGCGCCTATCTCGGTTCAGTGGATATCAATGACGACCGGCGATTCGGCCATGTCGACATGATCAGCGCCCTGCGCTCGCCCGGCTCAACCCTCAAACCCTTCCTTTACGGCATGGCCATGGACGCCGGTCTGATCCATTCCGAATCGCTGCTGCAGGATGTGCCCCGACGCTACGGCGATTATCGGCCGGGCAACTTCTCCATGGGCTTCAGCGGCCCGGTGCCGGCCAGCAGCGCGCTTTCGACCTCTTTGAATCTGCCGGCGGTGCAGTTGCTGGAAGCCTACGGGCCGAAACGCTTTGCCGCCGAAATGCGCATCGGCGGCATGCCGCTGACCTTGCCGCCGCTGGCCGAACCGAACCTGGCGTTGATCCTCGGTGGTGCCGGCAGTCGGCTGGAAGATCTGGTCAGCGGTTACAGCGCCTTCGCCCGTGGCGGCAAGAGCGCCAACATCCGTTTGCAGCCCGACGATGAACTGCGTGAACGGCCGCTGCTGTCACCGGGTTCGGCGTGGATCGTGCGGCGGATTCTCAGTGGTCAGGCGCGTCCCGACCGCGACCCGCGCGCCGAACTGGTGCAGCGTCCGGTGCTGGCCTGGAAAACCGGCACCAGCTATGGCTTTCGCGATGCTTGGGCGATTGGCGTCGGGCCGCGTTACCTGATCGGCATCTGGATCGGTCGCCCGGACGGCACGCCGGTGCCGGGGCAATTCGGTCTGGCATCGGCGGCGCCGTTGATGCTGCAAGTCCACGATGTGTTGATCAACCGCGACAGCCAGCGTGGCATCAGCGCGCCGGTACCACCGGTGCCGTTGAACGTCGGGGTGGCGGCGATCTGTTGGCCGCTGGGTCAGCCGATGAGCCGCAATGACCCGAACTGCCGTCGCCAGCGCTTTGCCTGGACGTTGGACGGCACAACGCCGCCGACGCTTCAGGCCATGGATCAGCCGCTGAGCGTGGGACTGGTGGAGACGGTCTGGGTCAACGCCAAAGGTCTGCGGGTAGACGCCAAATGTCCGGGTGCCGTGGCGCGGGATATCGCGTTATGGCCGGCTCCGCTGGAGCCTTGGTTGCCACGGGTCGAACGCCGTGAAGCGCGCTTGCCGGCCAATGACCCGGATTGCCCGGGGCCGGTGTTGGCGGCGTCTGCACCGCTGTCGATTGTCGGCGTACGTGATGGCGATCAACTGCGCCGACCAGCGGCCAGTCAGGAACTGCTGCGGCTGAAGCTCTCGGCACTCGGCGGCAGTGGACGGCGCTGGTGGTTCGTCAACGGCACGCCGCTGGGCGACAGCGCTAATCAGGAGAGCATCAACGCCACGTTTGAACAGCTCGGGCGCGTAGAGCTAAGTGTGCTTGATGAAGGCGGACAGACGGCACGGGTCGAGTTCAACGTTGTTGATTAGTCCGCCTTCGCGAGCAAGCCCGCTCCCACAGGGGATCCGCGGTGAGCACAGTACCAATGTGGGAGCGAGCTTGCTCGCGATCTGTCGCGCAGCGACAGCTTGCTTCCTGAGAAAATCGGCCTGAAGCTATACGCCTTCAGGAGAGCCCGATGAACCTTGTTGAACTGACCGAACGCCTGCACTGCATCCGTGATCGCAACGACTGGCGGCAATTTCACAGCCCGAAAAACCTGGCCATGGCCGCCAGCGTCGAAATGGCCGAGCTGGTGGAAATCTTCCAATGGCTGAGCGAAGACCAGTCGCGCCAGTTGCCGGCGGACAAACTCGCCCATGCCGGTCAGGAAGTCGGTGATATCGTGCTCTATCTACTGCTGTTGTGCAGCGAGTTGGGGTTGGATATGGAACAGGTAGTACGCAGCAAGCTGGCTGACAGCGAACGGCGGTTCAGCTGATGAGCGACCGTCATTTCGATCAGTTGGCGACCCGTTTCGCCGAAAAAATCTACGGCGGTGCCAAAGGCGCGATCCGTCTGGCGGTGCTGCAGGCTGACCTGGCTGAAACCCTGCCGGATCGCCCGTTGCGGGTACTGGATATCGGCGCCGGCCTAGGGCACATGTCGTTATGGCTGGCCCAGCGCGGCCATCAAGTGACTCTGGCCGAGCCTGCTGGACCAATGCTTGAAGGCGCCCGCCAGCGCTTCGCCGACGCTGGGCAAACGGCGACATTTATCCAGGCGCCGTGGCAAGAACTGCTGGGTCAGCTCACCGAACCCTATGACCTGGTGCTGTGCCACGCAGTGCTGGAGTGGTTGGCCGAGCCTCACGCGATTCTGCCGGTACTGCATCAACTGACGACTAAAGAAGGTTGGCTGTCGCTGGCGTTCTATAACCGCGATGCGCTTATTTACCGCAACTTGCTCAAGGGCCATTTCCGCAAGATGCGCAAGAACGACATGGCCGGCGAGAAGCAGAGCCTGACCCCGCAGATGCCTCTGGATCCGCGCGAACTGGCGACGCAACTGGAAGGGTTGTGGCAGGTCGAAACCCAGAGCGGAGTGCGGGTTTTTCACGACTACATGCCGGTGGAGTTCCAGGCCCGTGCCGAACTCATCGACTTGCTGGAAATGGAACTGGCCCACCGTCGTCACCCGAGTTTTGCGGGGCTGGGGCGTTACCTGCACTGGATCTGCCGCCCGGTCTGAACCATGGTTCCCGTAGCAGCTGTCGAGCCTGCGAGGCTGCGTTCGGCTGCGGAGCAGTCGTTGAATCAGGCCACGAGTTCCTGGTCCAGGATTTACGAGGACGTCGTCCTCGAACGCAGCCTCGCAGGCTCGGCAGCTGCTACAAGGGTTAGAACGAAAAGATGTGTATATGCTGATGCTTCTGTGGAGAGGACAATGAAACGCCGTTTGGGATTGATCATGCTGTGTCTGGGGCTCGGTGCCTGCCAGGGCAGCAATCCGTATGTCGCCAGCTCCAACCCGTTACCGCCGGCTCCGCCGCAAGCTGCCAAGACGTTTGATCGCAGCGCGTACCCGGCGCCACCGCGTGATTACGCTCGCTACCACAGCTGGGCCTGGCTCAACGGTCGGTTGCCCAACGGCTCGGCCTGGGCCGACTCGGCGCAGATCGCCGAAGCGGTCAGCAATGCGCTGGATCAACGGGGGTTGCGGCCGCTGCACGACAATCGCCCGGCAGACCTGTGGGTCAGCGCCGAGCTGCATCAGGAAACCCGCCTGAAACAGGTCCAGGACGATTACGGCTATGGCGGCTACGGTGGTTATAACCGTTATGGTAATGGCTACGGCATGTACAACACGGTGCCGATCGTTCGTACCTATCAGGTGCAAGTGCTGGTGATTCGCGTGAATTTGTTCGACGCCGGTACCGGGCAACCGGTCTGGAGTGCCAGCGCCGAAACCGGCCTTCAGGGCAACGAAATCGAGCGCGGTGATGCGTTACGAACAGCTGTAGAAAAGGCGGTTGCGGCGTATCCTCCCAGTTAGGTTCCCTGCCTAGAACCGGAGAAAAATCATGTCCCGCCGTCTCGCTTTACTGGCGTGCGCCGTGCTGCTCAGCGCTTGCCAATCGAACCAGGTCAATCACGATTTTGATGCCAGCCGCGACTTCGCTGCCTACCGCAGCTGGGCCTGGAAAGAGCCTGCCTTGCAATACCGTCCCGATGATCCACGGATCAAGAGCGACCTCACCGAACAACGCATTCGCCAGGCCGTCGCCGACCAACTCGACCAGCGTGGTCTGCGCCCGGCAGCTACCGGTGCCAAGGCTGACGTCGATGTGCGGACCTACCTGATCGTCGAGGATCGCCAGCAACAAATCACCACTAACTACGGTGGTGGTTGGGGTGGCCCCTGGAACGGTTACTGGGGCGCACCGATGTACAACGAAACCCGTAACGTCACCTACAAGGTCGCCACTCTTCAGATCGACCTGTTCGATGGCAAGGATGGCAAGCTGGTCTGGCGTGGCAGCGATGAGCAGTTGCTCAGCAGATCGCCTCAGCCCTCGGACCGTAGCGCCGCGATTCGCGCGACGGTAGGGCGGATATTGAGCAATTACCCACCGAGATAAATCAAAAGATCGTCCGAACGCCGACCTTATGCCGACCCTATATAGGAGCTGCCGAAGGCTGCGATCTTTTGACCTTTGCCTGCGATCTTTTGATTTTTTCTGGGGCGCGTCTCGTGAAGATCAAAAGATCGCAGCCTTCGGCAGCTCCTTGTATCTCGACTATCGCTCCGTCAGGAGCGATAGTTCTCGACTGATCATCGAGGGAGGGACC
>NZ_JBIUVW010000027.1:0-77995 GCF_044743155.1 Pseudomonas sp. NPDC087697
CCGCCTCGAACCACCTGCCGCCTGCGCTGTTTGAGCAGCAAGCGGCCTAATGCTCCTACAGAGCGGTTCAAAAAAACTGAACCACAACACCGAAGCCTGCGATCTTTTGCTGCTTAGCGAGCCATCAATCTATATACCCGCTCTTCAAGGCGCGTAACACCTGCCTGGAGGAACTTCCAGCTCTCCCCCAGAATGTCCCGCGCCTCATATAGATCAATCTGCCAGCGCCGCCCCAGCAACGCCTGCACGTTTTCATCCGTCACGGCAAAGGGTGGCCCGGCCAGCTGCGTCTGATCGTAATCCATCGTAATCAACAAGCCTTCACAGGCTGAGGGCAAAATCCGGCTCAGGTGCGCTGCGTATTGCTCGCGCATGGGCGGCGGCAAGGCAATCAACGCGGCTCGATCGTAGACAGCTGCACAATCGGCCGCATCGTCTACGGTCAGGCCGAAAATGTCTCCGCACCACAGCGCGAGGGACCCCGCCTGGTAAACCTTGAAGGTACCTTGCTCGGTGATCTGGGGCGTAAGTTGCTGCTCACGGAAAAAATCTTCCACAGCCTTTTCCGACAACTCGACGCCCAACACCTGGTGTCCCTGCCCTGCCAGCCATACGAGATCCAGGCTTTTCCCACAAAGCGGCACCAGGACCTGAGAGCCCTTCGTCAAATTCAACTGCGGCCAGTACTGATGCAAATAAGGACTTACCTCTGACTGATGGAAGCCGATCTGATTGAGCTCCCAACGCTTTTGCCAAAACTCCGGCTGCATAATCACCTCGAAAATTCGATCAATATGCCCTAAAACTTATATTAGATTTAGATCAATGATCTGACTGAAGATGTTCCCATCTTAATGCTCAGGACCTTATTCATGCTCCCTAGCCTGTTTATCTCTCACGGCTCACCCATGCTAGCACTGGAGCCCGGCGCCAGCGGCCCGGCGCTGGCCCGTCTGGCCAGCGAATTGCCGAAACCCAAGGCCATCGTGATCGTTTCCGCACACTGGGAAAGCCAGGACCTGCGCGTCAGTAGTGCTGAGCATCCAGAAACCTGGCACGACTTCGGTGGATTCCCCGCAGCACTGTTCGAGGTGCAATACCCCGCACCCGGCCAGCCGGAGCTCGCGGCGCAGGTCGCCGAGTTACTCAAGGCCGATGGCTTGCCGGCACAGCTCGATAACCAACGCCCGTTCGATCATGGTGTTTGGGTGCCGCTGTCATTGATGTATCCCCTGGCCGACATTCCGGTGGTGCAAGTGTCGGTGCCGAGTCGTCTCGGCCCTGCCCTGCAGACCCGCGTCGGGCGTGCGTTGTCCAGTCTGCGCGAACAAGGCGTGCTGTTGATTGGTTCCGGCAGCATCACCCACAACCTGCGCGAACTGGACTGGCATGCCGGCCCGGAAAGCGTCGAACCCTGGGCCAAGGCCTTTCGCGACTGGGTCATTGAAAAGCTCGCCGCAAACGACGAAGCCGCCCTGCACGATTATCGCCAGCAAGCCCCGAATGCCGTGCGCAGCCATCCCAGCGACGAACACTTGCTGCCGCTGTACTTCGCCCGCGGTGCTGGTGGCGATTTCAGCATCGCCCACCAGGGATTCACGATGGGCGCATTGGGGATGGACATTTATCGCTTCGGATAACGTCAAGATCAAAAGATCGCAGCCTGCGGCAGCTCCTACATGAGAACGCATTCCTCTGTAGGAGCTGCCGCAGGCTGCGATCTTTTTTACAGACAAAAAAATCCCCGAACCAGTCGGGGATTTTTTATGTGCAATCAATCAGCCCGAGAGCAGATCAATCTTCGCGATAGCGACGCAGTTTCAACTGCTTACCGGCAACGCGAGTGTCCTTCAGTTTGGTCAGCAGACGCTCCAGACCATCTTCCGGCAACTCAACCAGGCTGAAGCTGTCACGCACCTGGATACGACCGATTGCTTCACGAGCCAGACCACCTTCGTTGAGGATGGCGCCCAGCAGGTTCTTGGCAGCGATACCATCACGCGCACCCAGCGCGGTACGGCAACGAGCACGGCCTTCAGCCAATGGGATCGGAGCACGACGCTCACGGTCACCACGGTCCGGACGATCACCGGTACGCTCTGGACGATCGCCACGCGGTGCATTGTTCGGCACCAGTGGACGTTCTTTCTCGATCGCAGCCAGGGTCAGTGCTTGAGCGTTGGTAGCCTTGCGCAGCAGAGCAGCGGCCAGTGCACGCGGGGTGCAACCGATGTCGGCAGTCAGGCGATCCAGCAGATCACCGTGAGTCGATTCGGCATCAGCCACCAGCGGCGACAGGCTGTTGGTCAGTTTCTTGATGCGTGCATCGAGAACGGCTTGAGCGTCCGGCAGACGAACTTCAGCAACCTTTTGACCGGTTACACGCTCGATCACTTGCAGCATGCGGCGCTCACGCGGAGTCACCAGCAACAGTGCACGACCTTCGCGACCGGCACGGCCAGTACGGCCGATACGGTGAACATAGGACTCTGGGTCGTACGGCATATCAACGTTGAAAACGTGAGTGATACGCGGAACGTCCAGACCACGAGCAGCAACGTCGGTCGCCACAACGATGTCCAGACGGCCATCCTTGAGGGATTCGATCACGCGCTCACGCTGGTTCTGAGCAATGTCACCGTTCAGCGCAGCGGCTTTGTAGCCTTTGGCTTCCAGGGCACTGGCCAGGTCCAGGGTCGCTTGCTTGGTGCGCACGAACATGATCAGGGCGTCGAAGTCTTCAACTTCCAGCAGGCTCAATACAGCCGAGGTCTTCTGGTCAGCGTGAACCAACAGGTGAGCCTGTTCGATCGCGGTAACGGTCTGAGTCTTGGTCTGGATCTTTACGTGCTGCGGATCGCGCAGATGGCGCTCGGCGATGGCACGGATCGACTGCGGCAAGGTGGCCGAGAACAATACGGTCTGACGGGTTGCCGGCAAGGCCTTGAAGATAACTTCCAGGTCGTCCATGAAGCCCAGTTTGAGCATTTCGTCAGCTTCGTCGAGAACCAGGTGGTTCACGGTCGCCAGTACTTTTTCGTCACGACGCAGGTGGTCGCACAGACGGCCCGGAGTGGCGACAACGATCTGTGCGCCATTACGGATTGCTTTCAGTTGCGGGCCCATCGGCGCGCCGCCGTAAACGGCCACAACGGTAACGCCCGGCATTTGCTTGGCGTAGGTTTCGAAAGCGGTTGCTACTTGCAGCGCCAACTCACGGGTTGGCGCCAGGATCAGGGCTTGCGGCTCGCGCTTTGCAGGATCGATGCGATGCAGGATCGGCAGGGCGAACGCAGCGGTTTTACCCGTACCGGTTTGCGCCTGACCAATCATGTCGTGACCGGCCATGATGATCGGGATCGATTGCTGCTGAATAGCCGAAGGCTCTTCGTAGCCGGTCGCGATGACGGCTGCAAGAATATTCGGATTAAGATTAAAAGCGGCGAAGCCGCCGGTTTCCTGGGTCATGGGTCTGCCTCTAAGTGCATCCGCAAAGACCCATGCTCCAAAGCTGCGCATGCCGTGTAAGACTCAAGAGTCGCCCTGGCTGCTTTGTCGGCGGGGATTTGCGAAAACGAATGAATGAAAAAGATTCGTCAAGGAAGAGTCCGCTGTGCGGACGTGCAGCCGAAGCTGACTTCGGGGAATTGCGCTACCTAAACGCGGCCTGGCTAAAGACCGGCGCGCACTATACCGGAATTCCCCCAAAAAGGGAGCTTTATTTGTCGGAAAAACCCCGCATACACCGTTGTGTCACAGGCTTTGCGGATAATCGTGCAACGGGCTATTTTTCAAAGGCCCGGCCCTGTTGGTCATGACGCTTAAACGGTTCATCTTTCAGGCCCTGACCTTCGGTCTGAGACCTCCTTCCCCGCCCGAGGAAATACCCATGAATCAACCTGATTGCAGTCGTGTCACCCGTGAACGGCGCGGTCATGTCCTGTTGATCGGGCTGGACCGGGTGGCCAAACGCAATGCGTTTGACCTCGATCTGCTCAACGCGCTGAGCCTGGCCTATGGCGAGTTCGAAGCCGACAGCGAGGCCCGCGTCGCGGTGGTGTTCGGTCATGGCGAGCACTTTACCGCCGGGCTGGACCTGGCGAGTGTCAGCGCTGCGCTAGCCGAAGGCTGGCAAGCTCCGACCGGCGGTTGCGATCCGTGGGGCGTGTTTGTCGGGCCAAGGGTCAGCAAACCAGTGATTGTTGCGGCTCAGGGCTACTGCCTGACCATCGGCATCGAGCTGATGCTGGCCGCCGATATCAACCTCTGCGCCAGCAACACCCGTTTTGCGCAAATGGAAGTGCAGCGCGGCATCTTCCCCTTTGGAGGTGCAACCTTGCGCCTGCATCAGATTGCCGGTTGGGGCAATGCCATGCGCTGGCTGCTGACCGGCGATGAGTTCGATGCCCACGAAGCGCTGCGTCTGGGGCTGGTGCAGGAGGTGATGGCCAGCGAAGACCTGTTACCTCGTGCGATCGAGTTGGCAGAGCGCATTGCCCGGCAGGCACCGCTGGGGGTTCAGGCGACCTTGCAGTCCGCACGTCAGGCTCACCTGGAGGGCGAAACAGCAGCGGCATTGGGTTTGCCACCGCTGGTGAAGAAACTGCTCAACAGCGAAGACGCCAAGGAAGGCGTGCGGTCGTTGATCGAGAAGCGCCCGGGAATCTTCAAAGGGCTTTGAGAGGTGTGTTGGCTGCTGGAGAGCTTTCGCGAGCAAGCCCGCTCCCACACTTGACCGCATCCGATCGCAAATCCTGTGTGCACCAATAATCTAATGTGGGAGCGGGCTTGCTCGCGAAGGGGCCCTCACAGACAACGACTCAGGTCGCCGGGCGAATCGCCTTGATCAGCGACTGCAACGAATAGCCCAATTGCGGCGCCAGCGCTTCGGCGCGGGCCGCCAGCCCTTGCATGTCCAGTTCCTGGTCGAGGTCGGATGGTACGAACAGGATCACGTTGCCCTCCTTCACCGGCAGCTCCCAATAATGCCGGTGATAAAGCCCACGCAGCAATGCCGCACCCAACGGCTTGCCATCATCGGTGGCCCATTGATTGATCACCAGCCAGCCGCCCGGATTCAGGCGTTTCTGACAGTTTTCCAGAAACCCCCACGCCAAATGACCGACACCCGGACCGACATCGGTATAAAGGTCGACAAATATCAGATCCGCCGATTCAGCCGTCTCAAGCAACTCGAGGGCGTCGCCGATGCGAATATACAGACGAGGATCGTCGTCCAGCCCCAGGTATTCGATGGCCAGACGCGGTACGTCGGGGCGCAACTCGATCGCTTCGACGTCTTCCAGCGGCAGAAACTTCAGGCACGCCTGAGTCAATGTGCCCGCACCCAGACCGAGAAACAACGCACTGTCCGGCTGTTCATGGCACAGCGCGCCAATCAGCATCGCGCGGGTGTAGTCGTACTCGAGCCAGCTCGGGTCGGCAGTGAACACACAGCTCTGCTCGATGGCATCGCCAAATTCGAGAAAACGATAATCCGCCACTTCCAGCACCCGGATCATGCCGAATTCATCGTGCACCTCGGCGAGCAGATGCTCGACGCGCTCCTCAGTCATTTCGTCTCCTGGTCGTTATCGGGCTGATCCCCGACAACGCAATCATTCGTTCCGCGTGGTGCGGCAAAGGCGCGATTGTCCGCCAAGCTTCGGGAACAGGTCACGCACTAATTGCTGATAACATGAACGTCCGACGGTAAAACACTAGAGTCCATGATGAGCCAACCCTGGAGCCCTGACAGCTGGCGCGCCCTGCCGATCCAGCAACAACCCCACTACCCTGACGCCGCGCATCTGCTGCAGGTCGAGCAAAGCCTGGCCAGTTATCCGCCATTGGTGTTTGCCGGTGAGGCCCGGGAGTTGCGCCGTCAGTTTGCCGAGGTGACCCAGGGTCGGGCGTTTCTGCTGCAAGGCGGCGATTGCGCGGAAAGCTTCGCCGAGTTTTCGGCGGCGAAAATCCGCGACACCTTCAAAGTCCTGCTGCAAATGGCGATCGTGATGACCTTCGCCGCCGGCTGCCCGGTGGTAAAAGTCGGGCGCATGGCCGGGCAATTCGCCAAGCCGCGTTCGGCCAATGACGAAACCATCAATGGTGTCACCCTGCCTGCCTACCGCGGCGATATCGTCAACGGTATCGGTTTCGACGAAAAAAGCCGCGTGCCGGACCCGGATCGCCTGTTGCAGTCCTATCACCAGTCCACCGCGACCCTGAACCTGCTGCGCGCCTTTGCCCAAGGCGGGTTTGCCGACCTGCATCAGGTGCACAAGTGGAACCTGGACTTCATCGCCAACTCGGCGCTGGCAGAAAAGTACAGCCACCTGGCCGACCGCATCGATGAAACCCTCGCGTTCATGCGCGCCTGCGGCATGGACACTTCGCCGCAACTGCGCGAGACCAGTTTCTTCACCGCCCACGAAGCGCTGCTGTTGAACTACGAAGAAGCCTTCGTACGCCGCGACAGCCTGACCAACGATTACTACGACTGCTCGGCCCACATGCTGTGGATCGGCGATCGCACGCGTCAGCTCGACGGCGCGCATGTCGAGTTCCTGCGCGGGGTGAATAACCCGATCGGGGTCAAGGTCGGCCCGACCATGAACACCGAAGAACTGATTCGCCTGATCGATGTGCTCAACCCGGACAACGATCCGGGCCGTCTGAATCTGATTGCGCGCATGGGCGCGAACAAGGTTGGCGACCATCTGCCACAGCTGATTCGTGCAGTGGAACGTGAAGGCAAGAAAGTGCTCTGGAGTTCCGACCCGATGCACGGCAACACCATCAAGGCCAGCAGCGGCTACAAGACCCGGGATTTTGCGCAGATCCTCGGCGAGGTGAAGCAGTTTTTCCAGGTTCACGAAGCTGAAGGCACCTATGCCGGCGGCATTCATATCGAGATGACCGGGCAGAACGTCACCGAATGCATCGGCGGCGCACGGCCGATTACTGAAGATGGTTTGTCGGACCGTTACCACACCCACTGCGACCCACGGATGAATGCCGATCAGTCGCTGGAGTTGGCGTTTTTGATTGCCGAGACCCTGAAGCAGGTTCGACGCTGAATCAGTAAACCTTGTGTTGCCTGACACACCGCCTTCGCGAGCAAGCCCGCTCCCACATTTGATTGGTGACGAACACTAATATTGTGTTCACTGGTGATCTCATGTGGGAGCGGGCTTGCTCGCGAAGACGTCAGATCAGGCACCGCCAATCTGTGCCAACGCCACCCGCAACCTCGCCGCACTGGCCCGTGGACAATTGAGCTGGATCTCGGCCAATCCCAGCCAATCGGCCATCTGCCGCAGATTCGCCGCTAACGCCTGCATCCCCTCGCCGTCCAGGCCCGGCTCTTCTTCATGCAATGCATGCACCGCCAACCGGCCCAACGCCCGTTCAGCTCGAAGATCGACCCGCGCGGCAATCCGCTCATTGTGCAAAAACGGTAGTACGTAATAGCCGTAAACCCGCTTGTCGGGCGGCGTGTAGATTTCCAGCCGATAGCGAAAATCGAATAGCCGCTCGGTACGACTGCGCTCCCAGATCAACGAATCAAACGGTGAAAGCAACGCGCTGGCTTCGACCTTGCGCGGTACTTTTGGGTCCGGCAGGCAGTACGCCGATTGCTTCCAGCCCTGCACTTCGCACACTAGCAACTCACCATTTTCAACCAGCTCAGCCAGACCGTTGCGGCATTCAGCCAGACTCAAACGAAAATAGTCGCGCAGATCCTTTTCGGTGCCGACACCCAGCGCATTGGCAGCGTGTAGCAGCAAACCACGTTGCGCCTCGGTTTCGCCGAGCAGCGGTTGCTTGAGAATCGACTCGGGAATCACCCGCTCCGGCAAGTCGTAAAGACGCTCAAAACCTCGACGCCCCGCCACCGTCACTTCGCCGGTAGCGAACAACCATTCCAGCGCATGCTTTTCAGCGCTCCAGTCCCACCATGGGCCAGCCCGCTCCTGACGCGTCGACAAACTGCCGGCACCGAGCGCACCCAGTTTCTCGACCGAAGCCAGGACGCGGCGAATAGTCTCCTGCTGTTCGCGACCGAAACGCGCCAGTTGCTGATAAATCCCCTCGCCTTGCGCCGCACGCTGCATGCGCCAACGCATCAAGGGATACATCGACAGCGGCAACAACGACGCTTCATGACCCCAGTATTCGAACAACGTGCGCCGTCGGCCCTGGCTCCAGGCGGCCTGGTCGAGCAAGTCGGCGGAGTAGTTGCCAAGGCGCGAGAACAGCGGAAGATAGTGCGAGCGCACCAGTGCGTTGACCGAATCGATTTGCAGAATGCCCAAGCGTTCGATCAGGCGGTTGAGCTGAACGGGCTTGATCGCCGCTGGCGGCTGGCGCCCGGAGAAACCCTGGGCAGCCAGCGCCAGACGCCGAGCCTGTTTGAGAGATAAGGACAGTTCTGCGGGCATGTGCATCTCCTTGTCTGCTCGCAAACTACCTCAGTGTGAAGCCTGTTGTGTAGCGGTTCGGTATTCATTTGTGCATCGGGTCATCCCAGAATGGACGAACGACTTCATGCTCGACATCGGCTCGACTGATACCGATATCCTTGAGCGCTTCGTCGCTCATACTGGCCAGCAACGCACGCTCACGGTGGAGTTCATGCCAGCGGACCATTTTTTCCAGCCAATGGCCCAGAGAAAACCCATGAAACTTTCCAACCAAAACATAACCTTTTTGACCTTTCATCATCTTGCCCTCCGTTGTAGATGACTGAAGTCTCGCGCCGGAGCTAAGATCAATCCAACGAATGTTTCTTATGCAATACATCTCGGAGATTGATGAATTGAGCAACTACCCGAGTATCGATACGGAAGTCCTGCGCACCTTCGTCGCGATTGCCGACCAAGGTGGTTTCACCCGCGCCGGCGAGCTGGTCAATCGCACGCAGTCGGCGGTGAGCATGCAGATGAAACGGCTGGAAGAGGATGTGTTGCAACGCCAGTTGTTTCAGCGCGACGGCCGCCAGGTGAAGCTGACCGCCGAGGGTCAGGTGCTACTCGGTTATGCGCGGCGGATCCTGAAACTCCACAGCGAAGTGTTCAACACCCTGCGTGAACCACACATGGTCGGCACAGTGCGCATCGGCACCCCGGATGACTATGTCATGCGGTTCCTGCCGGGAATCCTCTCGCGCTTTGCCCAGACCTACCCGCTGATCCAGATCGAAGTCCATTGCGAGTCCTCCAAGCAGCTACTGCTGCGTCAGGACCTGGACCTGTCGATCGTCACCCGCGAACCCGGCAGCGAGATCGGCCAACTGCTGCGCAAGGAGCGCTTTGTCTGGGCGCAGGCGCAATGCTTCAGCCCAAATGAGCAGACGCCGCTGCCGTTGGCGATGTTCAACAGTGATTGTTTCTGCCGAATCTGGGCCTGCAATGCGCTGGACGCTTCCGGGCGTGAGTACCGGGTCGCCTACAACAGTTCGAGCCTGTCGGCGATCATGGCCGTGGTCAGCGCCGGGTTGGCGGTCACCGCACAACTGGAAAGCCTGATCACCCAGGACATGCGCATCCTCGGCGAGGCTGAAGGCCTGCCCCTGTTGCCCGAGGCCAGCATCATGCTGGTACGCAACCTGAACAACCCTTCGCCTATCACCGAATGCCTGGCGGAGCACATTGTCGAAGGCTTCAAACTTTGAAGGCGAGCATCACCGCGCAGAGCACCAGAAAGCCGCAGAACAACCCACGCAGCAAACGCTCCTGCATGGCGTGGGCGATCTTCACGCCCCAACTGATGCTCAGCAACCCGCCGACTGCCATCGGCAGTGCAATGCTCCAGTTCACTTGATGATGAACCGCGTAGGTCACCAGCGTGACGCCGGTGCTGGGCAAGGCCAGCGCCAGTGACAACCCTTGAGCTACCACTTGAGTGGTGCCGAACAGGCTGGTGAGCACCGGCGTCGCCACCACCGCACCGCCAACGCCGAACAACCCGCCCATGGTGCCCGATGCCGCGCCCAGCACACCCAGCCACGGCCACGAGTAACGCATCTGCGACGCGGCCGGTGTAGTGGCGATGAACATGCGCAGCAGGTTGTAGGCCGACAAGGCAATCAAGAACGCCACAAAACCGATGCGCATCACCTGCGCGTCAACGCCCACCGCCCAGATCGAGCCGATCCAGGCAAAGCAGAAACCCATCGAGGCCAATGGCAACGCGTGACGCAGTTCGATGCGATTACGCTGGTGATAGCGCCACAGCGCCAGCATCACGTTCGGCACCACCATCACCAGTGCCGTGCCTTGAGCAATTTGCTGGTCCAGACCGAACAACACGCCGAGCACGGGAATCGCGATCAAACCACCGCCAATCCCGAACAGACCGCCTACGGTGCCCAAGGCAGCGCCGAGCACCAGATATATCGCTAACTCAATCACAGGTGATTTCCCCTCACATCAGGCCTTGCATCCTACGCAGTCGGCTCTGGCGCGGAAACGCACAGCAACGCACAATGGCTATGCCAATTTCGCACAAGCAAACACCATGAATCCAAACACTCTCACCGATCAGTTGGGGCTGTTTCTCGACGTACTGGAAGCCGGCAGTTTTTCTGCGGCCTCCCGTCGCCATCCGCTGACACCCTCGGCCGTGGCCAGGCGTATCGACAGCCTGGAGAATGCCGTCGGCAGCCAACTGTTCGTGCGCAGCACCCACGCGGTGCGCGCTACCCCTGCCGGGTTGGCGTTTGCCGAACGGGCACGGCGGATTGTCAGCGAGTTGCGCCTGGCGCGCGCCGAGGCGGTGTCCTTGAGCAATGCGCCTGAAGGCCTGATCCGCGTCGACGCACCGGCAGCATTCGGGCGGCGACATCTGGCGCCGGTGATTGCCGACTTTCTGGTGGTTTATCCGGGGCTGGATGTGCAATTGCACTTGATCGACAGTTTTGTCGACATGCAAGGCTCAAATCTGGGCAAGGTCGACCTGGTGTTGCGCGCCGGGCAAATGGCCGACACACGAATGGTCGCCACGCCATTGGCGAGTATGGTGCGCATTGCCTGCGCCAGCCCGGCGTACCTCAAGAGTCGTGGCACGCCGAGCCATCCGAGCGAGCTGAGCAACCACGACGGCCTCGACTGGGACGGCCTGGCGCCACCGTTTGCCTGGCGCTTCGAGCTGGACGGGCAACTGCAGTTGCATCGCCCGCAACGTATTCGCCTGCGCGCCAACAACGCTGAAGCATTGCTCTATGGCGCCCTCGCCGGCCTGGGCATCGCTCACCTGCCGACCTGGCTGTGCAGTGAATATCTGTTGCGCGGTGAGTTGCTGCCACTGTTTTGCGACAGCGGTCTGCCAAAACCGGAAACCACCGGCATCTACGCCCTGCGCCTGGAACAACAGGCCAGCTCCCGAAGCCGTTTGTTGCTGGAATACCTCAAGAGCCGCTTCAGCCCGGTTCCACCCTGGGATCTGGCGCTGCAAAGAGACTTCGGCCGGCTCTAGGCGAAAATTATCTAGCGCATTAAAGACTCGCCCGCTAGATTCATGACGATCAATGATCAAGGTTTAGACATGACCACCCAAAGCAACACCCCGGATAACTGCGACAACCTGCTGCTGGATAACCAGTTGTGCTTTGCCCTGCACTCCACTTCACTGCTGATGACCAAGGTTTACAAACCCTTGCTGCAAGCGCTGGGCCTGACCTATCCGCAATACCTGGCAATGATGGTGCTCTGGGAGCGCGACGGGCTGACCGTCGGCGAGATCAGCACACGCCTGCTGACCGACCCCGGCTCTCTGACGCCGTTGCTCAAACGCCTGGAAGCTGAAGGCCTGCTAAGCCGTACCCGCAGCCGCGAAGATGAACGGGTGGTGATTGTCGAGCTGACCGAACAAGGTCGCGCCCTTCGGGAAAAAGCCCAGGCGGTTCCGCCGTGCATCCTCGGCGCCAGCGGCCAGACCCTGGAGCAGATGCGCACACTGCAAGCCGACCTGCAAAACCTGCGTAACCACCTGCAAGACAGCCTCTAATCTTCAGTACACCACACCACCACTGTGGGAGCGGGCTTGCTCGCGAAAGCGGACTCACATTCAACATTGTTGTTGGCTGACATACCGCCTTCGCGAGCAAGCCCGCTCCCACATTTTTCATTCGGGAAACATTTTTAAAAATTTATCTTGCGCGCAAAATATAAGCGAGCTACATTTATTTCGCACTTACTTAGCGCGCAAATTTTTAGCGCAAAACAATCAAACCCGAATGAGGCTCACACCATGCAAACTCTCTATACCGCCGTTGCAACCGCTACCGGTGGCCGTGATGGTCGCGCCGTTTCCAGCGACAACATCCTCGACGTCAAACTCGCCACGCCAAAAGAACTCGGCGGTGCCGGTGGTGCAGCGACCAACCCTGAGCAACTGTTCGCGGCCGGTTATTCAGCTTGCTTCATCGGTGCACTGAAATTCGTCGCCAGCCAGACCAAGCGCAAAATCCCCGATGACGCCTCGATCACCGCCCACGTCGGCATTGGTCAGATTCCCGGTGGTTTCGGTCTGGACATCGACCTCCATGTCAGCCTGCCGGGCCTGGAGCAAGCCGATGCGCAAACCCTGGTCGACGCCGCGCACCAGGTCTGCCCGTACTCCAACGCCACTCGCGGGAATGTAGACGTTCGCCTGCACGTGACTGTCTGAGTACTCGCACCCAACAGACGCGCACAAAAAAGCCCGACTCAATGGTCGGGCTTTTTCTTTCCTGCAAAAACTGCGCTTATTTAGCGCGGCCTTTGTAAGAACCGCCTTCGCGGGTATCGATCTCGATTCTGTCACCGATTTCGATGAAGTCAGCAACTTGCAGCTCAGTACCGTTGCTCAGCTTGGCAGGCTTCATGACCTTGCCGGAAGTGTCGCCACGAGCGGAACCTTCGGTGTAGTCAACTACACGCACGATAGTGGTCGGCAGTTCTACGGAAACCAGACGCTCTTCGAAGAAGATCGCTTCGCAAACATCGGTCATGCCTTCTTCAACGAAAGGCAGAACGGCTTCGATGTCTTCAGCGTTCAGCTCGTACATGGTGTAGTCAGTGGTGTCCATGAACGTGTAGGAGTCGCCGCTGATGAAAGACAGGGTCGCTTCTTTGCGGTCGAGGATCACGTCGTCCAGTTTGTCGTCGGCGCTGTAAACGATCTCGGTCTTGTAACCGGTCAGCAGGTTTTTCAGCTTGGTCTTCATGATCGCGCTGTTACGACCGGACTTGGTGAATTCAGCTTTCTGAACCAGCCAAGGATCGTTTTCGAGACGGATCACCATCCCGGGTTTCAGTTCTTTACCAGTTTTCATTGCGAATATCCGAATTTGGATGGGATTTACAAAAATCTAGGCCGCGTATCATATCCAATTTAGATAAAACTGTACCAGCGCCGAAGCAAGATCGGCTAGCAAAGCCTGTTCCAGACACCACGCCTGGGCGTGTTTTTGCAGTTCTGGCCAGTGTTCCTGTGCCGCAACCCATGCCTGGGCCATTCCTGCGCCGGTGTTCCAGGCTCGCCATAACCCGACGAGCGCCGCTTTTGCCACAGGTGAAAGGCCAGCGGTGTACACCGTCAGAAAGGCTTCGAGCTTGTCCAGGTGGACATCTTCTTCCTGTTGATAAATATGCCACAGCATTGGCCGGGCAGCCCATTGCGCGCGGACGAACGAGTCCTCCCCACGTACCGCGTTGAAATCACAACTCCACAACAGCAGGTCATATTGATCCTGTCGGACGAACGGCAGCACCTGCACGGTCAACGCACCCCGCACCTGTAACGCGCCAACAGAAAGCCCTTCAACGCCCAGCCAGCGCTCGACGTCGCCCAGAATCCGGCCCTCGGGCACCAGCAGATGAGTGGCATGAGCGTCGCCCGCCATGACGTCCAGCCAATCGGCCAGACCGGCATTCTCATAGGCAAATAACGAGATCAGCCGTGCTCCTTCGGCGCGATCGACACCCAGTCCTTGCAAGAACTCGCGCTGCGCCTCGGTGTTGTGTTGAAACTGCTCACGCCGTTCCAGCAACCCACGCTCACGCAACAAGCCGCCAGTGCCGGCCTGAAACCCCGGGAAGAAGAAGTACTTTTGCACCTGTTTGTACTTCACCGACGGCAAACCGTGACAGCCAACGATCCAGTCTTCGGCGCTCAAATAATCGAGGTTCATCCACAGCGGCGCTTTTTCGCGTGCCGCCATCGCTTCCATGTAAGCACTGGGCAACTGACAGGCGAATGCAGCGATGACTACATCGGCGGCGTTTGTCGGTTGCCAGTCGGCCGACCAATGGCAGACTTCAACGCCCTGCTGCCACTGTTGTGCAGCACTGGTGTCGAGTTCCGGGCACAGGCGTCCGAACGCCCGCAGGTCATCGACCCACAGCCGTACCGCGCAGTGATGCTCGGCCACCAACTGCCTGGCAAGGCGCCAGGTCACGCCGATGTCGCCATAGTTGTCGACGACAGTGCAGAAAATATCCCAGTCGACTTTCATTCCGGGCTCCGTGGGGCAAAGACCTCAATTGTCCGCATAAATCGTTGCGTGCAGAAGAGCCGACGCCGATTAATCTTCATGCGACAATCGCAGCAGCCCACAACCCCCCGCAAGGAGGCAGCCATGCCCTACCGCCCACCCGCTCGCCGCACGGTGTCCATCACTCTCAATCCGCTGCAACTGATTGCCTGCATTGTCGGGGGGTTGTGGCTGGGATTTCTGGCCATCGCACTGACCTGCTGGCTGCTGTCGAAACTGCTGCCCAACGAACAACTCGCCCCGCTCGCCGAAGCCGCGCGTCAGATCACTCAGCCCAAGCCAGCGGCAGTCTACCCGGCCCCCGAGAATCCGATGTTTGAGCAGTACAAGGAAAACCTGCGCAAACAGGCGCAACAGCAAACGCTCGATCAGGCGCGCAGCAATACCCGCAACCTGTCCAACCCGAAATGCCAGTTCTGGCTGCAGCAAGACCAAACCGCGCCCAACGAAAAAAGCCGCGCCAACGTCCTGCAATTCTGCGATTGATCATGAACAAACATACGGTCCACGACCTGATTCTGGAAAAGCTTGCAGTCGATCTCGATATCGCCGAGCGCGCAGCGCAAACCGCGTACGAAACCGCGACCCACGAAGAAAACATTGCCGAGAACAAGTACGACACCCTGGGACTGGAGGCGTCTTATCTCGCGGCCGGACAGGCCAAACGGGTGGAGGAAATCAGGCAGTCACTGACACTGTGCCAGAACCTGACACTGCGGCCTTATGACGATCAGCGCGGAATTGAAGTCGGCGCGTTGCTGGGTCTGGAAGACGAAAAGGGACGCGAACAGTGGCTGTTCCTGGCCCCTGACGCGGCCGGTTTGAAGGTTGATCTGGTGGGACAACTGATTACCGTCATCACCCCGCGCTCACCGCTGGGCAAAAGCCTGCTGGGCAAGTTCGAGGGGGATGAGGTGGAGATCGTCGTGGCGGGTACTCGGCAACAGTTCGCTGTCACCGAGGTTGTCTAGTGGCCTGTATGGACTCAGTGAACCGGTAGTTCAACGCCGTCGAACAACTCTTCCAGTTCCTGTTTGTTGTGGCACTGGATGGCTTTGGCCATGACTTCGCGAGTCAAGTGCGGAGCGAATTTCTCGATGAAGTCGCACATGAAGCCACGCAGGAAAGTCCCGCGACGGAAACCGATTTTAGTCACGCTGGACTCGAACAGTTCGCTGGCGTCGAGCACCACCAGGTCGTTGTCGAGTTTGGTATCGACAGCCATTTTCGCCACGATACCCACGCCCAGACCCAGGCGAACATAGGTTTTGATCACGTCGGCGTCGGCAGCGGTGAACACCACTTTCGGGGTCAGGCCGCGATGGCTGAAGGCTTCGTCGAGTTTCGAGCGACCGGTGAAACCGAACACGTACGTCACGATCGGGTATTCAGCCAGGGCTTCGAGGGTCAGCTTCGGCAGCTTGGTCAGCGGGTGACCTTGCGGCACGACAACGCAACGGTTCCAGCGGTAGCACGGCATCATCACTAGGTCGCCGAACAGCTCCAGCGCTTCGGTGGCAATGGCAAAATCCACAGTGCCGTCAGCGGCCATTTCGGCGATCTGCATCGGCGAACCCTGGTGCATGTGCAGGGCAACATCCGGGTATTGCTTGATGAAGTTGCTGATCACCGGCGGCAGTGCATAACGCGCCTGGGTGTGGGTGGTCGCAATCGACAGGGTGCCTTTTTTCTCGTTGGAGAACTCCTGAGCGATCTGCTTGATGCTCTCGACCTTGCGCAGAATCTCGCCGGCGGTGGTGATGATTCGCTCACCGGCCGGGGTGACTCGGGTCAGGTGCTTGCCGCTGCGGGCGAAAACCTCGACCCCCAACTCGTCTTCCAGCAGACGGATCTGCTTGCTGATGCCCGGCTGCGAGGTGTACAGGCTTTGGGCTGTAGCGGAAACGTTGAGGTCGTGGTGCGCCACTTCCCAGATGTAGCGCAATTGTTGAAGCTTCATATCAATCCCTCAAAGCAGATAGACGCCACGGGCATCAGCGACGGTATATAACTATATTAATGGTTTGGAGAATAAATCTAGAACTTTTTATCAACAGGCCAGCGTTCCCGCCTTAAATGTCTCCGTGACGCCGACGCTGCGACAATGGCACCAGATAAACCGGCACCTGCGACAACTGCAACACGCGCGCAGCGGTCCGGCCCAATGGGGTTTCTCCACCGGCCCCATGGCTGTGACTTCCTAGGATCAACAAATCCACCGAGAGTTTCTGTGCCTGATCAAGAATGACCTGCGACGGATCGCCCTGAAATACTCTGACCGACTGAATCAGCGCCAGATCCTGCTGCCCCTCCCCCAACTCTTCGCGGAAGCTGTCAAATACCCGCTGCTCGATATTGGCCATTACCGTGTTCAAACCCTGACTGTGAAATTCATTCAAGGCCTGCTCATCGAGATAGCTCTGCAACACCGATTCGGCAAAAAGTCCCATGGGTTCAACCGCGTGTACCACATACAGATCGGCTTTGAATGTTCGTGCCAGTGCCAATGCATGCTGCATCACAAAAGGTGCGTACAGGCCGAGGTCAGTGGCGTACAGCATCGAACGAATCATGTGACCTCCTCGAATGCCAGGATGGCGGAGATTGATTCAGCTTAGCAGTGCCACAGCGAGTACGACGTCCCGCGCAAAGCATTGAAGGCTAGGCTTAAACCTTCAGTTCATTACTGATGCCGTGAGGGACGTGACCGGTCGCGACCACCTCGCGAGCCAACTCGCAATGACCCTCCTGGTCGTCGAAAAACACGTCGGCGGCGAAGGCCTCGAGAAATGCAGACTTGGCCAGCCCGCCGAGAAACAGCGATTCGTCGAGTCGAATATCCCACTCGCGCAAAGTACGAATCACCCGTTCGTGAGCCGGTGCCGAACGCGCAGTCACCAGTGCGGTGCGGATCGGACAACTGTCGTCGGGAAATTCGCGTTGCAACAGATTGAGCGCCGCCAAAAAACCTTTGAAGGGACCACCGCGCAATGGCTCGCGAGCGGCTTCGCGTTCGTTGGCCTGAAAAGCTTCGAGGCCGTCCGACTGATAAACCCGCTCCGACTCATCGGAAAACAGCACGGCGTCACCATCGAAGGCAATGCGCAGTTCGTCGCTGGCGGCACGGCTCGCGCCACCCGACAGGATGGTCGCCGCTGCGAAACCGGCATCGAGCGCACTGCGTACATCATCGGCGTGGGTGGAGAGAAACAGATCACACCCGAATGCCTTCAGGTACGGATACGGACTGCGCCCGCCGACAAACGCCGCGCGGGAAATCGTCAGACCATAATGGTGAATCGAGTTGAAGACTCGCAAGCCGGTGTCCGCACTATTGCGCGACACCAACACCACCTCGACCCGCGCCCGGCCGAGGTGGGTATTGAGGTTCAACAGTTTTTGCACCAGGGGGAACGCGTCGCCCGGCTCGAGGATCTCGTCTTCGTGCTCGATCTGATACTGCCGATAAGCCTCGACGCCGCTCGCCAGATACACCTTATGGCTCTCGCTCAAGTCGAACAGCGCCCGCGAAGAAATCGCCAGCACCAGTTTGTCGCCTATCCCTTTTGCCATTTCTCTCCCCCCAGGCGTAACGACTCAGCCGTTACGCCGATCGACAAAACTCAGGGCCTGATACAAGGCCTCGATTTTCGGCAACTGGCAACCGGCGGCCTTGGCTGCAGCCAATGGCCTCGCGTAAATCGCTGCCAGTTCCAGCGGCCGTTTATGCTGGTAGTCGTGGTACATGCTCGGCCAGTAGTCGGGCATTTTTTCGGTGACCTTGAACAGATGCTCGGCATACCCCGGCGGCATGCTGTGGCCACATGCAAGCGCGCCTTGCACCACTTCCGCCATCAACGCCTGAATCAGTTCGCGACTGCTGTCATCGGCCATCAGCGGTGTCGTGCTCGCGCCGAGCAATACCGATAAACCGTTGTACGGAACATTCCAGACCAGTTTTTGCCAGCGCGCCTGCTGAAGGTTGGCCATCGCCTGTGAATCGAGACCGGCGGTACGAAACAGACCCGCACCCTGCTCGACAATTGCCTGACGCGCGGCCTCGTCATCGAGCGCCGGCCCACTGTGATAACCCACGTTCACCGCACCAAGCGCCTGATGCTCGATCACCCCGGGACCCGCGCGATGGACACAGATAAAGCACAACCCGCCCAGCAAGTGCAGTGAATCGGGCAACAGATCACGCAGGCTGTCTTCGACATCCAGACCATTTTGCAGCAGCAGAACCTTCGCATCCGGCGCCGCAGCCTTGATGATCGCCGGTGCTAGCTCCGCGTTACTGGTGGTTTTCGCGCCGACCAGCAACCAGTCGCAGGACGGCATATCGTCGGCCGACGAATACGCCTGAACCGGATTCAAGGTCAACGCGCCAAAGGGCGCGCTGTTGAGCTGCAGGCCGCGCTCGGCAACGACTGGAAATTCGCTGCGCAACAGAAAGTGCACATCGAACCCGGCCCGCGCCAGCATCACACCGTAAAAGCCACCGATCGCCCCCGTACCGATAATGCCGATTCTCGGCTTTTTGACTGCTGTATCCATCATGGCAACTCCTCTGGATGTCGACTCAGCGCCTGCCCCAGCGCAGCATTCAGCTCGGTGCGGGCCAGGCGCGACTGTAGCGCCCCATAAAACTCGCCATCGCGCACGACAAACAGCGCGGGCAAATGAAAGACCTGATAACGCTCCACCACGCCACCGTTGTTCCCCGCATCGATCCAGCACAGCCGATCGACCTCAAGGTCAAGCTCCGGCAATTGCTGGCGCGCCCAGCGGCAACTGGAACAGCCGACGCTGGTGAAAATCACCAGCGACACACCACTCATCGCCAACAGCCGCTGGTCGGCATCGAAATCAGTCAGCTCGCATTCGACCACTATACTGGGTGAAACACTGTCGAATGACCGACACTTGGAGTCTGTGTTCATGGGGCGTTTTATTCCTCACCCGGACGATGTGCCTGTCGAGTTAACGTTGCGCAAGCATCAGTGTATTTCTCGGCAAGAGCTGCACACTATCAGTCTCGGAGGCGTGGCTTGCAATTACCACCGCGCCTGGCGCAAGGGAACGGCACTGGAGGTGCGAATGCCGACCCTGAGCGAAAATGTCTGCTATCTGGGCTATGTGGCCTGGTGTCTGCGACGAAAGCACGGTTATCTGGTCGGCATTGCCTTCATCGACGAGCAGACCCTGTTTAAAGCGCGGATGGGCGAACAGGTCTGCCAGATTGAACGTTATTGCCGCGAGCAAAAGCCCCAGGCCGAACAACAGGGCGTCGAGGCGCTGGCCCTCAAATGGGTCGACCAGCATGCCACCGAGTACTCCCACGAGACCGTTCGCCAGGCTTTTGCGCAGCCAGCGCTGGATTAAACCCGTGCCTGCCCATTGTCGAGCCACCGCGTAACGCGCTAAGGTTCGACTCCCCGCTGCGCTTAAATCATGCTGTGCTCCGCCGCGCGGGGATCGCTGGCGGCCGGCACCCGTGACCTGACGAGTAACACGATGGCTGATTTACCGATCAATGACCTAAACGTCGCCTCCAACGAGACGCTGATCACTCCTGACCAGCTCAAGCGTGATATCCCTCTGAGCGATGCTGCCCTGCGCACCGTGACCAAGGGCCGCGAAGTGATTCGCAATATCCTGGATGGCACCGACCACCGCCTGTTCGTCGTTATCGGGCCTTGCTCGATCCACGACATCAAGGCTGCACACGAATATGCCGAGCGCCTCAAGGTACTCGCCGCTGAAGTGTCCGATACCCTGTATCTGGTCATGCGGGTCTATTTCGAGAAGCCACGTACCACCGTCGGCTGGAAAGGCCTGATCAACGACCCGTACCTGGATGACTCGTTCAAGATTCAGGACGGCTTGCACATTGGCCGTCAGCTGCTACTGGACCTGGCCGAAATGGGCTTGCCGACGGCCACCGAAGCCCTTGACCCGATCTCGCCGCAGTACCTGCAGGATCTGATCAGCTGGTCGGCAATTGGCGCGCGTACCACCGAATCCCAGACTCACCGTGAAATGGCCTCGGGCCTTTCCTCGGCAGTCGGCTTCAAGAACGGCACCGACGGCGGCCTGACGGTTGCCATCAATGCCCTGCAATCGGTTTCCAGCCCGCACCGCTTCCTGGGGATCAACCAGGAGGGTGGCGTGTCGATCGTCACCACCAAGGGCAATGCCTATGGTCACGTGGTACTGCGCGGCGGTAACGGCAAACCGAACTATGACTCGGTCAGCGTCGCGCTCTGCGAGCAAGCGCTGAACAAGGCGAAGATCAAGCCGAACATCATGGTCGACTGCAGCCACGCCAACTCCAACAAGGACCCGGCGCTGCAACCACTGGTGATGGAGAACGTGGCCAACCAGATCCTCGAAGGCAACCAGTCGATCATCGGCCTGATGGTCGAAAGCCATTTGAACTGGGGTTGCCAGGCGATTCCGAAAGACCTCGCCGAGTTGCAATACGGCGTGTCGATCACCGACGCCTGCATCGATTGGTCAGCCACCGAAAACACCTTGCGCAGCATGCACGCCAAGCTCAAGGATGTGCTGCCGAAACGTCAGCGCACCTGATCGCATTCAGCGCACACAAAAACGCCGGGCTTAGCCCGGCGTTTTTTATTCGGTGACCCTGATCAGAGCTTCGCGGCGTGCCGCTGGTGACGCTCCATGTAGCGCTCGACGTAGGAGCACGACGGAATGACTGTGTAGCCCATTTCCTCAGCGTACTGCAGCGCCTGCTCGGTCAATGCCGCTGCAATGCCGCGACCACGCAACGCGTTGGGCACGAAGGTACGATAGATATCCAGGGTCTGTTTCCCCAGATCCATATAGGTCAGGTAGGCACGATGACCGTCCACATTGGTCTCGAACTGATGACCAGCCTGGTCATGGTGGATGGACAACGCCTCGCTCATCACTACTCCTCGCGGGTCTTGAATTGACCCCTACCTTACCGATGTTTTTCCGGCGAAGGAACCTCTACGCCACCCCGTGTCTGCTTGGACACCGAGAAGAACTGCACCGATCTCGCGCAACCGGACACGTATCAAATAGTAGGCACCAAAAGCAGAAATGCTCAAGGCGCGCTCGTCATCACGTCGATTGTGGTGGTTCAGCGCAGGACACGTAGCGGTGGCTCGACCGAACATCTCCCCTGGTCGATAGCCTGAACATTGCCGGATGTTGAGACTTAAGACGAGCACGGCTTGTTAAAGTCACCTCTACATGCGCAAAGAGGCGTGAGCCGCTCCACAAATTCTGAACAAAAGTGTAGACGAATCAATTAGGGTGACTTTAGCTCTAGAGCGTGAAACAGTCGCAAGCGTCAACCCGCTTTACAAGCAGGTCGCTCAGGACGGGCTTCCCAGCTGCATACTTTCTATACAGCACGATTAAAAGTTGCTCGAAAAAGATTCAGCGCCTACAATTTTTTTTGCTTCTTGCGCTACGTCAGTTTACTTACTACAAGTAATGGGTAGTATGTACGCCGGCTATTTCCTCACTCTGAGGAGACAGCTACTTAATAGAAAGTCCTTGAAGGGGAACACGATGAACAACGTTCTGAAATTCTCTGCTCTGGCTCTGGCCGCAGTTCTGGCTACCGGTTGCAGCAGCGTATCGAAAGAAACCGAAGCACGTCTGACCGCTACTGAAGACGCAGCAGCTCGCTCCCAGGCTCGTGCAGACGAAGCCTACCGTAAAGCTGATGAAGCTCTGGCTGCTGCTCAAAAAGCACAACAGACTGCTGACGAAGCTAACGAGCGTGCTCTGCGCATGCTGGATAAAGCTAGCCGCAAGTAATAGTCCTTCGGGATTGTTATCAAGCCGACCCATTTTTTGGGTCGGCTTTTTTATTGCCCAGGCTTTGCTGGAGGCAATAAAAAACCCGCCGATGCTGCGAAGCCTCGGCGGGTTGTTTGAAGAGCTTACTGCAGGTCGATCGGCATGTTCGACGCCACAGGTACGGAGGTATTCGGCACAGCGATTTCCACCGGCATACCATCTTCTGCGGCGACCACGTCGCGCACCACATCCCAGTTCATGCGCAGGTTGTTGGTGATGTCCTCACGCTTGAGCATCGCGTTGATCACCGCAGTGTGCTTGTCGACCACCGACGGGTTGCCCGTGTCGTCCAGCGGCGTATGCGCTTCCAGGTAAACCTTGCCGCCACTCATGCCGAACTTGTACGGGTCGTTGAGGATCCGCACCGACGTTCCCACCGGCACCATGCCGGCCATTTCCAGAACGTTGTTGTTGAACATGCGGAAGCAGCCATGGCTGGTACGCATGCCGATGCCGAATTTCTTGTTCGAACCGTGAATCAGGTAGCCCGGAGTGCCCAACGTGAACTTGAACGGCCCCAGAGGGTTGTCCGGGCCGGCCGGCACAACGTTTGGCAGTGGATCGCCATCGGCGGCGTGTTCGGCCTTGATCGAAGCGGGAGGCGTCCAGGTCGGGTTCGGCGTTTTGGCGGTGATGCTGGTGTGGGCGATCGGCGAGCCCCAGCCTTCACGACCGATACCCAGCGGGAAGGTGTACACCACGTTCCGGCCTTTCGGGTAGTAGTAGAGGCGATACTCGGCCAGGTTGATCACGATGCCTTCACGCGGGCCAGGTGGCAGGATGAAACGCGTTGGCAGCACGACTTCGGTACCAGCACCTGGCAACCACGGATCGACACCCGGGTTGGCAGCGACCATTTCCAGGTAGCCCAGATCGTAGGTGGTACCCAGGTCGGCAAAGGTGTCTTCGTACTTGGCTTTGATTGTCTGCACCTGACCGACGATATCTTCGCCCGGCGGCGGTAAAGGCAACTCCAAAGCTGCAACAGGACCCGCCACACACAAGGCGGCAAGAGACAAGCAGCGGGTGACGGCAGGAAAGCGCGGCAACATCCGGAACATCCTTCGCATGATCAACAGAGGGTTTAGGAGCGGGATTGTACACTGGCACCCCCGGATTCGGGGAGTCCGGTCGATGGACTGCCCTGGTAGGAGCTGCCGAAGGCTCGGGCCGCGTTCGGACGATCTTTTGACTTTACTAGAGCTCGAAACGCAATTCTGGCCAGATCGGCGACGTACCGCGCTTTTGCGATTCGAGGATTGCCCGGCACAGCGAGCACAGTCGCTGGTCCTGGAACACCGTCCGGTCGACGCTCGACCAGCGCGGTTGCGCCGGCAGCAAGGTGCCGCACAAGGTACGGTCGGCCGAACCGCCCAACTCCAGTTGACGCGTCACCAGATGCACCCGGACTTCCTGGCAGGCGAACAGATCCAGCTGTTCGTCAGGCTCGATCAGTTGGTAGGCAAACAGGGACCAGGCGGGACGCGGCATCGGGGGCTCCAAATCAGGGGGCGCCACATTAGCCGAAAGACTGCCGCTAGAAAAGCGTCATAGCAGCGGTTTTAGTGCAGGCCAGACATTTTCCAGCAACTTGCCCTGGGCCGCGACGGCCGGGTGAATGCCATCAGCCTGCATCAGCTCGGGATTCCCGCCGATTCCCTGAAGAAAAAACGGCACTAGCGGAATTTTTTTCTCGTCGGCCAGATCGCTGTAAACCTTCGCGAAAGCCTCGGTGTAACGCACCCCATAATTGGGTGGCAGTTGCATACCGAGTAACAACACCTTGGCACCGCTGGCCCTGGAGTTGTCGATCATCGACGCAAGATTTTGTTGCAATTGCGTCGGCAGCAATCCACGCAGCCCGTCATTGCCGCCCAGCTCGAGGATCACCAGCTCAGGTTTATGCTCTGCAAGCAGCGCCGGCAGGCGTGCCTGGCCGCCTGCACTGGTGTCGCCACTGATGGACGCGTTAACCACCGTCTCGGTGAAACCTTCGTGCTTGAGCCGCTGCTCAAGCAACGACACCCACCCTTGCCGGGTATCCAGGCCGAAAGCTGCGCTGATACTATCGCCAACGATCAGGACTGTACCCGCCGCTGCGTTCTGGGCCATGCACATCAAGGCCAGGCCAGCACTCAAAAACCACACACGCATCGGACTCTCCATGGGCGCAAGCATTCTCACTGCGCGGAACCTTAGCAAAGTGGTTCCCAGCGCGGAAGGTGAACTGACCATCCTGCACGAACTCAGCCTGGAACTGAACAAGGGCGACAGCCTGGCCATCGTCGGCAGCTCCGGTTCCGGCAAATCCACCCTGCTCGGACTGCTGGCCGGACTCGACCTGCCCAGCAGCGGCGAAGTCACCCTTGCCGGGCAAGCCCTGAGCAATCTGGATGAGGACCAGCGCGCTCGGATTCGCGCCGAGCATGTCGGCTTTGTGTTCCAGTCGTTCCAGTTGCTCGACAGCCTCAACGCTCTGGAAAACGTCATGTTGCCGCTGGAGCTGGACGGCCGCAAAGACGCCCGCGAACGCGCCACCGAACTGCTGCAACGCGTTGGTCTGGGACAGCGCCTGAGCCATTCACCCCGCCAGCTCTCCGGCGGCGAACAGCAGCGCGTAGCCATCGCCCGGGCATTTGCTGCTGAACCCGATGTGCTGTTTGCCGATGAGCCCACCGGCAACCTCGACACGCACACCGGCGAGCACATCAGCGATTTGCTCTTCGAACTCAATAAGGAAAGCGGCACAACCCTCGTCCTGGTCACCCACGACGAACGCCTCGCGCACCGCTGCCGCCGCTTGATCCGCCTTGAAGCCGGCCTGTTGGTCGTCGACCCTCTGGAGCCTTGATGGCACGTTTGCCGCTGTTGCGCCTGTTCAGTCTCGCCATTCGCCAATTGCTGCGCGACGCCCGCGCCGGAGAGCTGCGGGTGTTGTTCTTCGCCCTGCTGGTGGCCGTGGCGGCGAGTACCGCCATTGGCTACTTCGGTGCTCGCCTGAACGGCGCCATGCTGCTGCGCGCCACCGAATTCCTCGGGGCTGACGTATTGCTGGAGGGCAGCTCGCCCGCCCGCCCGGAACAAATACAATCCGGCAAGGAGCTGGGGCTGCAACACGCGCAAGTGGTGGAATTTTCCAGCGTCATCGCCACCGACAGCGGCATTCAGCTGTCGAGCATCAAAGCTGTGGATGGGGTCTATCCGCTGCGCGGCCAGCTTAAAAGCGCGCCTGCTCCGTTCACCCCCGAAGTGGCCGGAGGAAGTCCGAAACCGGGCGAAGCCTGGGCCGAGGCGCGCTTGCTGACGGCACTGAACCTGAAAGTCGGTGACAGCATCGACGTCGGCATGAAAACCCTGCACCTGACCCGTGTGCTGACCTATGAGCCGGATCGCGCCGGCAATTTCTACAGCCTCACGCCCCGGGTGATGATCAATCTCGCCGACCTGACGGCTACCGGCGTGGTCCAGCCCGGCAGCCGGGTCAGCTACCGCGATCTATGGCGCGGCAGCGCGTCGGCCCTGGAAACCTATCGGCAACTGATCAACCCGGGGCTGGCCGCCAACCAGCGCATACAGGATGCCCGTGATGGCAACCGACAAATCGGTGGCGCCTTGGGCAAAGCCGAACGCTACTTGAACATGGCCAGCCTGGTCGCCGTGCTGTTGTCCGGCGTTGCCGTGGCGCTCTCGGCAACCCGTTTTGCCACTCGCCGCTTCGACGCCAGTGCGCTGCTGCGCTGCCTCGGTTTGTCGCGCCGGGAAACCCTGCTGTTGTTCAGCGTGCAACTGACGGTGCTCGGCCTGCTGGCCAGTCTTGGCGGCGCCCTCCTCGGCTGGCTCGCGCAGCTGGGGCTGTTCGCCTTGCTCGGTGAATTGCTGCCCTCCGATGTACCGCCGGGTGGACTGCTGCCGGCAGTCGCCGGGATTGGCACCGGACTTGTCGCACTCGCCGGATTCGCCCTGCCGCCACTGGCCGCACTGGGTCGCGTGCCACCGCTGCGGGTACTGCGCCGCGACATACTGCCGATCCCTTCAAGCACCTGGATGGTTTATGGCACCGCATTGGCAGCCTTGGGGCTGATCATGTGGCGCTTGAGCCTGGATCTGCTGCTGACCTTCGCCCTGCTCGGTGGCGGCGTCATCGCGGCGCTGGTCCTCGGAGGCCTGTTACTGCTGGTGCTCAACAGCCTGCGGCGCCTGCTGGCCCGTGCGCCCTTGCCCTGGCGTCTGGGACTGGGCCAATTGCTGCGTCACCCACTGGCGGCGGCGGGACAATCCCTGGCCTTTGGTTTGATTCTGTTGTCGATGACCCTGATCGCCCTGCTGCGCGGTGAGTTGCTGGACACCTGGCAGAACCAGTTGCCAAAAAACGCCCCCAACTACTTCGCACTGAATATTTTGCCCGCCGACAAACAGGCCTTCACTGATCGCCTGATCGAACTGTCCGCACAATCGGCGCCGCTGTACCCGGTGGTGCCGGGACGGCTGATCAGCATCAATGGCGAACCGGTGCAGGGCATCGTCAGTAAGGACACCGAAGGTGATCGGGCCATCCAGCGTGATCTGAGCCTGACCTGGGCCGCCGAACTGCCCGCCGGCAACAGCATCACCGCCGGCAGTTGGTGGTCTGCACAACCTACAGGCGACGTACCCGGTGTTTCGGTGGAAGGCAAAGTGGCCGAGAGCCTGAAGCTCAAGCTCGGCGACCACATGGTCTTCACCGTCGGTGGGGTCAACCGCGAGGCTCAGGTCACCAGCCTGCGCAAGATCAACTGGGACAACTTCCAGCCGAACTTCTTCATGATCTTCCAGCCCGGCACCTTGAAAGACCTGCCGGCCACTTACCTGACCAGCTTTTACCTGGCGGCCGGTCACGACCAACAGATCATCGACCTGTCGCGGGCGTTCCCGGCGGTAACCATTCTGCAGGTCGAAGCCTTGCTCGCGCAGCTGCGCAGTATCCTTGAACAAGTCACCCTGGCGGTCGAGTACGTGTTGTTGTTCGTGCTGGCGGCAGGTATGGCAGTGCTGTTTTCCGGCTTGCAGGCGACACTCGATGAGCGCATTCGCCAAGGTGCGCTGTTACGTGCGCTGGGCGCCGAACGACAGTTACTGGTCAAGGCCCGGCGGATCGAGTTCGGCTTGCTCGGCGCGGTCAGTGGATTGCTCGCCGCACTTGGCTCGGAACTGGTGAGCCTGGTGCTTTACCGCTATGCGTTCGATCTAGCCTGGCATCCGCATCCGTGGCTGCTGTGGCTACCGGTGATTGGTGCATTGCTGATCGGCGGTGCGGGCGTGTTCGGTACTCGTCGGGCACTGAATGCCAGCCCACTGACAGTCTTGCGCGAGGGTTGATAGACTCAACACTTTCTCACCAAAAGAAACTGCAATGAGCCGCTATCGCCCTCCTCGCACCGCCGGCACCGCCCTCATCACTCCCGAGGGCGAAGCACGGATGCGTGCCGAGTTCCATGAGCTCTGGCATGTCCGCCGCCCCCAGGTGACCCAATCCGTCAGCGAGGCGGCTGCGCAGGGCGACCGCTCTGAAAACGCCGAGTACACCTACGGCAAAAAGATGCTGCGCGAAATCGACAGCCGTGTGCGGTTTCTCACCAAACGGCTGGAAGCGCTCAAGGTTGTCAGCGAAAAGCCCAGCGACCCCAACAAGGTCTACTTTGGAGCCTGGGTGACCATCGAAGATGAACACGGCAAAGAATCGCGCTATCGCATCGTCGGCCCGGATGAGCTTGACCTCAAACTAGGCCTGATCAGCATCGACTCACCGCTGGCGCGGGCCTTGATCGGCAAAGCGCTGGACGCCGAAGTCCGGGTGCAGACGCCTACCGGCGAGCAGTTCGTATATATCGTCGCAATCGACTATCCCTAGGCTCTGTACGAAAACTGTCTGCGCGTCGACCAGGCTGCGTTAAAAACAGGCTCGGAATGCTCATTTAGGGGCCTAAACTCCGCTTCCTCGCCTGTTTTTGCCTTGCCTGATCGCCGCTCGACGAGTTTTCGTACAGACCCCCTAGCGACGGGCAATCAGCCCCTGGCGAGCAACACGCGTCAGTTGCTTGATCACTTCGGCCGCATCTTCGGCGCTGGGCGACTGGATCACGGCCAGATCAAAACTGTCGCTGGCAAAACGCGCCAGCGATTCGCCGTCTTCGACAAACTGGATCAGGAATGCTGCCGGGCCGCCGGTACGACGTGGCCAGCCATCCAGATAACGCAGCAGCGTCGGCTGATGATTACCGCCAAGGAGGATTTTTGGATTGCGCTGGGTAAGGTGTGCCGTGATCGGCGCGGGACGTACTGGGGGGCGTAATGCATTCATCGTGTCGTGTCTCTGCCTCAAAAGTCTGCATGGCAGGTGAGAGGCAACACCGAACCAGCGCTTTAGCGGTATTTCGAAGCCTGTTTCAAGCTTCTATCGGCAACTGAATGAGTCACCTGGCGCCCCGCAAGTAGCTGTTTAAATCGGCGCATGGCAAACATCCTAGAGAAGCCGACAGGACAGTGTCAAGAATCTCGCGCAACAAAAAAAAGGCCCGCATTGTGCGCAATGCGGGCCTTTTCGTTGAGCCAGAACGGTCAGCCGGTGATGGCGCGGTCTGCCGACAGCTTGCCGGCGCCTTCGATCAATACGGAGATGCTACCGCCGAGCAAGGCCAGGGCGAACTCATAACCGTTGTTTGCCAGGAACAGACCGTTGTGAATGTGCACCGAGAATATGGCGACCAGTGAGAGGAAGGTCAGCCCCAGCGCTGCCGGGCGCACCAACAGACCGATGATCAGTGCCAGCCCCCCGAAAAACTCGGTACCACCGGCCAGGATTGCCATCAGGTGACCCGGCGCCAGGCCGATGCTTTCCATGTACTGCGCAGTACCGGCAATGCCGTAACCGCCGAACATGCCAAAGAGTTTCTGTGAGCCGTGGGCAGCGAAGATGACGCCGACGAAGATCCGCAGAACGGTCAGGCCGTAGCCAGCGCGGGTGGACAGTACCTTGTTGATCAGAGTGCTCATGCTGTGTCATCCATTGTGAGGGAGTGTGTGTGGGTTGGCCGCTATATTAATCAGTAAACCTCATGTTAAAAGCGTAAAAATCTCGCCATAACAATCAGCTTAGTCGATCATTTACGAGAGGCAACTTTCTGCCCCTGAGGCTCCAACGACTCCCGTTCCCGGTCATATGCCAAAAAGTATTTATTCACACTATTAACATAGCTGACAGGACCCATTCCCACCTGCTCCATGGCAATGCGCTCGACCTGGAAAAACCACTGATTGGGGTTCAAGCCGCGGCGCCGGGCCTCGGCACGCATCCCCTGAACACGTTCCGGCCCGATGTTGTAGGCCGCCAGAACGAAGGCCATGCGCTCACGCTCATTGAGCTTGGGGCTGGCGAAAAACTTGCGACGGATCAGCGCCAGGTACTTGGCTCCGGCCTGCACATTGCTGTCCACGGATTGAATGTTATTGACCCCGACCCGCTGCGCCGCCGACGGGGTAATTTGCATCAACCCAGTCGGGCCACTGCCGCTGCGGGGGCCTGGTTCAAGCGCCGATTCCTTGAACGCCAGCGCCGCCAGGTTCAACCAGTCCATGCCCTGCTCGCGGGCGTGCTTTTGCAGGACCGGGCGCAGCTTTTCCAGGCGCTGACGGTCGGCGCGGGCCAGCGGGTAGTGAACCTGGTACAAGCGTCGGTAGATGCGCAAGAAAGCTACATCCTGATCAGACGGAGTTTTATAGGCTTGCAGGAAGCGATCAATGCTCGCCCGCAACATCGATGCGTCGCGACGCACGAACCAGTATTCCTTACCCGGCTCGCTGATGACCACCTGCCGATCGAAACGCAGCTTGGGCAGGATCTTGCCCCAGCGCTCGGCGATCGGTTGCTCGACGATGGTCAGGTGAAAAATCCCGCCCTGCACCATCTCCAGCACGTCTTCGACCGCCAGGCTCGGGTCGACCCACTCGACCTTGACCGGTGGCAATTTGTGCAGCGTCAGCTTCTGATTGATCTGGTTGATGGCCTCACCGGCGGCGCTACCGGTGGGCAGCGCCAGGGTTTTACCGGAGAGTTGTTCCAGACGGGTGTAACGGCGCTCGCCCTTGATCCCCACCAGCAGCAACGGCACGTTACTGACAATCGGCTCACTGGTACTGACGGCGTAAGCGGACTGAGCCTCCAGCAACTCCCCCGGCGCCACCAGGTCACCCTCCCCGCGCTGTAACGCGCCGAGCAATTGATCCTTGGCTTTGGGGATGATCTTGAGGGAGATTTCCTGGCCGTCACGGGCGTGGCCATTGAGGTACTGTTCGAAGGCTCGCAGGCGATGGTATTCAACGCCAATGGTCTGGCCCTGAACCTCACCGGAGCTGTTGCGGCTCTGATTAACCAGCACCCGCAGCACGCGGCTGCCGCGAATTTCCGCCAGATCGCGGACCTTGCCCGACTGAACGGCTTCCACGGGGCCCGTCAACCGTGCAACCGCCGGCATCGGCAGCAGCATCGACAAGCACAGCAGTAGCAAAACCTGGAGTCGTGTCATCCGTTCTCCGGAAAGAATCCTGTCCAACGTCTCGATATTTCGAGCAGTGGGTCGACAGAAACAGAGCGCCTGGAGCGCTGGCATAGTGCGAAAGACTGGAGCAGCGACGGCCAGTTGGTCCGTCGAAGCTCTCTTCCGGCATCAAAAGACAGCTTTAACTCTTTGTAGTTCTTGGTTTTTATTATATTTCTACAGCTCTGGTATGCTTTCCGGCCGCAGGCCTAGGGTCACACCATGCAACTCATCGATATCGGCGTCAACCTGACCAACCCCAGTTTCGCCGACAAACACCAGGCGGTACTCGACCGTGCTTATGCCGCTGGCGTCTGCCAACTGGTGCTGACCGGCACCAGCGTCGAGGGCAGCGAACAGGCCCTGGAACTGTGCCAACAACTGGACGAAACCGGGCAGCGACTGTTCTCCACCGCCGGTATTCACCCGCATTCGGCCAGTGACTGGAATGCCGACAGCGCTCAGCGTTTACGCAGTTTGCTCAAAGAGCCAAACGTGCGTGCGGTAGGTGAATGCGGGCTGGATTTCAATCGCGACTTCTCGCCCCGTCCGCAACAGGAAAAAGTCCTCGAAGAGCACTTGGCAATGGCGGTCGAGTTGCAACTGCCGGTGTTCCTCCATGAGCGCGACGCCAGCCAGCGCCTGCTGGAAATCCTGCGTGACTTCCGCGACCAGTTACCGGCCGCCGTGGTGCATTGTTTCACCGGTGAGCAGCGGGCACTGTTCAGCTATCTGGACCTCGACCTGCATATCGGCATCACGGGCTGGATCTGTGACGAACGCCGCGGCACTCACCTGCACCCGCTGGTCCGCGAGATCCCGCGTGGGCGCTTGATGCTCGAAAGCGACGCGCCGTATCTGTTACCCCGCAGCCTGCGCCCCAAGCCAAAGAACGGGCGCAATGAACCGGCGTATCTGACCGAAGTGCTGCGTGAAGTGGCCTTGCATCGTGGTGAAAGTCTGGAAGACGTAGCGGCCCACAGCACCGCGTGTACGCGAGCGTTTTTCGGGTTGCCGTCGATCACCCGATAAACACAGATCCCACATTGAAATGGCGGGGGCTTATTGACCCACATCAAAAGCCCCTTCGCTGAATAACGGCACAATAATGGCACCTTGCCAAAACTGTTTCCGCTATCAGAGAAGACCTCCATGGGTGCCTGGCTTAGCAACATCTCGCTGAAGTACAAATTCTGGGCGGTCAACGCGGTCGCCTTCGTCACCACCCTGCTGCTGGTGCTGTATGCCATGCAACTGGAGCAACAAGCGCGCAGCCAGGCTTTACGGCAGTCGGCCGTCGCTCAAGCGCGGCTGATCAGCGGCTGGCCGGTCGGCCAAGTCTTGCCTGAAGCCGAGCATTTTCTGAGCTTCAGTAAAGGCCAGACACCCACGCTGAACCAACAGCCACTGCCCGAATTGCGCGATGCCAACGGCTGGGTCGAAATCAATGACATGCCGCTGTTTGGTGAAAACCCGTTGATGGGTGCCGAGGTGCTATCGCGTGCCAACGGCGAGAGGATTGCCGTTCTGGCCTATGGCCCGAGCCTGAGCCAGGTGTTCGGCGAACGATTTGCCAACTACGCGGCGGCCGTGTTCATCCTGATGCTGGCAATGCTCGGTGCCTCGCAACTGTTGATTCGATTCCTGCTCGCCCAGCTCAACACCCTCAAGGATGTGATGCTCCACGTCGAAAAAACCGGTGACCTGTCGGCTCGTGTGCCGCTGGCCTGCTCGGATGAAGTTGGCCAGATGGCCAGCGCCTTCAATGCCATGCAGGCTGGCTATCAGCGCGTGGTCAACACTGTGGCCAACACTGCTCGCCAACTGGATGTCGGAGCGGCGCGTCTGGCCGCCAGCATGAACGACGTACGCCACGGCATGCTCGGCCAGCAAAGCGAAACCGATCAGGCCGCCACCGCCATCAATGAGATGTCGGCCACGGTCTATCACATCGCTCAACATGCCGGCGCCACTCGCGACCTCTCGCAAACCGCCGACACCCTCGCCGGCAGTGGTCAGGAAGTGGTCAGCCGGGTACAAAAGTCCATTGCCGGGCTCTCTACCGGGGTGCAGCAAACCGCCGAGATGATTCAGCGTCTCGCCGAAGACAGCCAGAAAATCAACGGTGTGGTCAGCGTGATCCACAGCATCGCCGAGCAAACCAACCTGCTGGCCCTGAACGCCGCTATCGAAGCGGCGCGCGCCGGGGAAATGGGCCGAGGCTTTGCGGTGGTCGCCGATGAAGTGCGTAATCTGGCCAAACGTGTGCAGATCTCTACCGACGAAATCACCACCATGGTCTCGGCGCTGCAAGCCGGTACACGGGACGCGGTGAATTTCATGCAGGAGAGCTCGTTCAAGGCCGACGATTGTGTGCAACAGGCTCAAGAAGCTGGCGCCGCGCTGGCAGAGATCACCGGTGCAGTGGCGCAGATGCGCGAAAGCAACACGCAGATTGCCGTGGCGGCGGAACAGCAGAGCCAGGTCGCAGAGGAGATGAACCGTGCGGTGGTGAGCATCCGTGACGTCACCGTGAACACTGTGCAGCAGACCGTGGATTCAGCCACCACCAGCAATGAACTGGCGACGTTGGCCGGCGAGTTGAGCAAGGCGATCGGGCAGTTGAAACTCTAAGGGCCCCATCGCGAGCAGGCTCGCTCCCACATTTGATCGCATTCCAATGTGGGAGCGAGCCTGCTCGCGATAGCGCCAGACCAGTCACCATCAATATTGACCATGCCCCCTATCACTTCGATAGCCAACCTTGATTCGCCGCCTGCAATTGCCCCACCTATCCTTCAATCATGTGTTCAACACGGATCGAGGATTACCAACATGGGCAAACGTCACCCCAACCTTCCCGCCTGGCAATGGCGTGCATACCCGCAAAACCACCAGCACCCGACCAATCTGGTGCTGCACCTGATTGCCGTGCCGCTGTTTATCGTGGCCTTTCTGTTGATCGTTTCCGGGGTGTTCAGCCTGAGTTTTCTGAACGTGGCCATCGGCGTCGTGGGCTTACTCGCCGCGCTTGCTTTGCAACGCCACGGTCACAGCCTGGAGGCGTAAGCCTGCGAGCCGTTCAGTGATCGCAAAGATGCTGTGTCGCGCTTACTGGTCGAGCAATTCCTGACGTTCCCGCGGTTTCTCCTCAGCGGCGGCTGGTGGCGCGCCTGGCGCAAACGCCATCATCGCTAAAGGTCTTACGCGAAAATAGTCACCGTCTGCCGGCTCAGGGCAATCAACTGCCCTTCAGTGCTCCATAGCGCTGCGGCGGCGTGACCATATCCGTCACGGGCATGTTCGATTTCCACAAGATATTTGCACCAGTCCAGCGTGCTCAAGGCCTGCAACGGCTGAACGAATTCGATGGTCCAGGTCAGGGTGCTGCCCGCCGCCGGTTTCTTCAGGTGCGGCAACAACGCCGGCGGCCAGGCATCCACCAGCGCCAGAATGTGCGCTTCAGTGACCGGCTCTTCTTTGACGTCGCCACGCAAACGTACCCAACCGCCCATTTCCCGGGATTTATTCCCGGTAAACGGCAATCCGCCGACACTCCAACGCATCGCCAGGTGGCGCATGAACTCGGGTGTCACGCCTTTGATGTAGGGCAGTTCCTGGCAGTCATCCCAGTGTTTCATCTCGGGTGCCGGCTCGGCCACCACCTCGACTTCGGAAGGACGGGAAGCGCCAAAGCTACCCTGAACCAGCGTTACCACCTGACCGTTCTGCACGACTCGCCCCAGCACCTGGCTGACCGCTTTGCCTTCGCGCAACACATCCACTTCAAAACTCACGGGCACACCGGGTTCGACCGGGCCGACAAAAGTGATCGCCAACGAACGCACCGGGCGATCCGCCGGGACTTTCGCGCGCATGGCTTCGTACTGCAAAGCGGCTACCAAACCACCGAAACTGGCGCGGCCCTGGGCCCACTCCGCCGGAATAGACAGCTCATGCGGCGAACTGCGCACGGCGTCGAGCAAATCGGAAAAGCGCATGGAAACCTCAAGGCTGGGAAAGGATTGAAGGATCTTAACCAGCCAGCAGCGCCTGTACAGCGCCTATTCCGGCCAAAGAGGCTGACAGATAGGCCGGATCCAGCGACGAATATCGATCCGTAGCAGCTGCCGAGCCCGCGAGGCTGCGTTCGAGGACGCAGTCCTCGCCAATCCTGCACACGCGGTTTTCCTGAAAGAACACATTGCCTGATTTTACGACCGCTGCGCGCTCGAACGCAGGCTTCGCCAACTGCTACGAAAAGCAATCAGTGTCAATGCTTGAAGCAGGCAGAGCTGAGTTTGTCGAGCACCCGATCGGCGCGGCCTTCAGCCTTGGCCATGGTCACCCGCCAGACCGCCACGCACGGCAGCAAATCGGGCTCGTGCTCGGCACGGGCCAGCCATTGCCAGCAATCGTGCCAGTCGCCGAGGGCTTCTTGTGCCGACTTGAGGCGTGGCATGGCCGCTTCGGGCAAGCGGTCCAGTTCGGGATAGGCTTCGATCGCATAGCGCACGCGTTTGATCAGCAGACGCAGACGATGGCGGTCATGTGCGGGATCGTGCAAAGCCACATCCAGCGCTTTCCATTGCTTGGCCAGACGTTTCTCGATGCGCGCCCGCAAACCCTTGAGCAAACCTTGACGCTGGGAGGCGCGCAAAAAGCGCGGAAAGGCGTCGAGGATCATCAACAGCTGCGCCAATTCCGGGCTGCCTGCCACGGCAGGATAGGCTTGCGCCATTTGCACCATTCGGCGCTTGGCCGCGTCCGTTTGACCATGCGCCAGCAAATACGTCGCCAGCACTTCACGGTCGCGCAACGGCGTCGTCAGGCTTCCGACACCCGCCGCTGCCGCTTCGAGTTGCTCGACACCGGGCAAGCCACGCAATGGCCGCAGCAGGCTGCGTAGACGGCGAACCGTCGTGCGCAAGTCATGCAACGCTTCAGAGTCGGTACTGGCGTTCAGTCGCGCCTGACAGGCCAGCAAACGCACTTCCAGCCCCAACACCTGAGCCACCAACCGATTCACCAACGCAGACATTGCTTTCTCCAAAGTGACTACCACCATCAGATCGCAAGCTTACGCCCATGCTGGCCCTAAAACCGGGTGCCGACATTGCGCTACGTCATTGCAGACTCAACGCCCCGCGCGGGATTCGCGAATATAGAAACGTGCCTTCTCGGCCTTTTTGGCGCAGCCCTCGTAGGCTTCGAACTGCTGCTGGGTCTTGGCGCCGGTCAACAACGACAATGCCTTGGAATAACTCACGGTGCCGGCGAAACCCTCAGCCTTGGCGATGTCCAGCTCATGCCAGGCGGCGTCCAGTTGGCTACCGCAACTGTCACGATAGGCGGTTTTACCCGCACAACCAGCCAGTACTAACGCGATCAATGGCAGACAGATCCAGGCTTTCATCAATGATTCCTCGAGGTATAAAAAACAATCGTGCAGGGTAAGACGGCCAACGCCGCAAAAAGTGCCTCAGCCCATCCATTGAAACTATAGCGTCCGCGAGAATACCCATGTGCCGTCTTTGAGTATCGAAAAAACGACGCTCACGGCTCACTCCCGATTCTTCATGATTGAAGCACGCCCCTCATTGGGTGCATTGTTGAAGCCTGGTTGATGAAGGGGCGAGTCATGAAAAAGCGTGTCGCATTGGTGCTGGGCTCAGGCGGCGCCCGGGGCTACGCCCATATCGGGGTCATCGAAGAAATCGAAAGGCGCGGTTATGACATCGCCTGCATCGCCGGTTGCTCCATGGGCGCCGTGGTCGGCGGCATCTACGCCGCCGGCAAACTCAACGATTACCGTGACTGGATCGAGAGCCTGGACTACCTTGATGTACTGCGCCTGGTGGACGTGAGCTTTCGTCTCGGGGCAATACGCGGCGAGAAAGTTTTCGGGCAGATCCGCAAGATCGTCGGCGAGATCAACATCGAAGACCTGCGCATCCCCTACACCGCTGTGGCCACTGACCTGACCAACCAGCAGGAAATCTGGTTCCAGGAAGGCTGCCTGCACCAGGCAATGCGCGCCTCGGCGGCGATTCCAAGTTTGTTCACGCCAGTGATGCAAGGCAATCGCATGCTGGTCGACGGCGGCCTGCTCAACCCGCTGCCGATTGTTCCGGTGGTATCGAGCCATTGCGACTTGATCATTGCGGTCAACCTCAACTCGACCAACCAGCGGCACTATCAACTGCCGGTGATCCAGCGCCCTGCCGCGTTCAAAAGCCGTTTCGACAACCTGATCAACTCCCTCGGTTCGCGCCTGCCCTTCCGCCGTAAACAGGCCGAACAATTGCTGCTCCTGGAACAGGAAGCGCTGCGCAGCGAAGCCGCCGAAATCAACCCCTGGCTCGAATCCGCCGCCCCCGAAGCGCAGCAACCCGCCGCAGCGCCGGAAAGCGACGGCACACCAAAATCCGCCACTGGCTCATTTATTATCGACAACGTTGGCCCGGCCTCGTTGCTGGACTTGATCAACCAGAGTTTCGAGGTGATGCAAACGTCATTGGCGCAGTACAAGATCGCCGGTTATCCACCGGACATCGTGATCAACGTGCCAAAGCGGGTTTGCCGGTTTTTCGAGTTCTACAAGGCCCCGGAGCTGATCGCGCTGGGACGGGAGATTGCCCGGGATACGCTGGACAGGTATGAGAATGAGCGCGATTGAGGATCTGGAGATTCTCGAGTGACTGTCCGGGCCTCTTCGCGAGCAAGCTCGCTCCCACAAGGACGGTGATGAACCTGTGGGAGCGAGCTTGCTCGCGATAGCTATCACCTAGTCGCCACAAAAATCAAAGCCCAGCCTCATTCAACAACCGATACCCCACCCCCGCCTCGGTCAGGATAAACCTCGGCCGGGTCGGATCATCCGCCAGTTTCTGGCGCAGGTGCCCGACCACAATCCGCAGATAATGGCTATCTTCGGTGTGGGTCGGGCCCCAGATGTCCTTGAGCAGTTGCTGTTGGGTGATGACTCGCCCGGCGTGGCGCGCCAGTTGCGCCAGCACCGCGTATTCCTTGCGGGTCAGCGCCACTTCGGCGTCGTCCAGCAACACCCGTCGATACGCCAGATCGACCGTCAACGGACCGAATTTGAGTGCCGCTTCCTGGGCTTCACCCGCCGGCGCCTGCCGCAACAAGGCGCGGATCCGCGCCAGAAACTCCTGAATGCCGAACGGCTTGGTCACATAGTCGTTGGCGCCGCCATCGAGCGCCTCGACTTTCTGCCCTTCGCTGGCGCGCACGGACAGCACCAGCACCGGTACCGTCGACCATTCACGGAATTCGCGCAGCACCTGTTGGCCGTCCATGTCAGGCAGGCCAAGGTCGAGTACCAGCAAGTCCGGCTTGTTCAGCGCGGCCTGGGCCAGGCCTTCGGTGCCGGTGCCGGCTTCAAGCACTTTGTAGCCCTGGGAGGCCAGGCTGATGCGCAGGAACTTACGAATCTGCGGTTCATCGTCAATGACCAAAATGGTCGCGGTCTGGCTCATGGTTTCAAATCAGCAAAAAGAGGTGGCAAGAGAGTAGCGCACGCAGCGTCAAGCTTCACTTTCAAACCCTGGTTGCTCCTGCAGTGGCAAGTGGATAGTGATGCAGGTGCCGCGCCCGCCGATGCCATCTGCGACGCTGATCCGCCCGCCATGGGCGCCGACCATGCCCTGACAGATCGCCAGACCCAGCCCGGTGCCCTGCCCGCCCCGATCACCACGAGCGGCGGTGTAGAACATGTCGAAGATCTTCGCCCGTTCGTCCTCGGGAATGCCCGGGCCCTCGTCAGCCACGGAAAAAAACAGTTCGCTTTCAGTCACTCCGGCACTCAGTTGCAAGCGGCCATGGGCCGGCGAAAAGCGCGCGGCGTTTTCCAGCACATTCACCAGCGCCTGCTCGATCAACGCTGCGTGTACGTAGAGCAACGGCAACTCGCCCGGCACATCGGCGCTCACCTGCAGCGGCGCCAGCACTGCGCGCAAACGGTTGAGCGAACTGCCGACGATATCCGCCGGCGACACCCAGTCCCGCGCCAGCTTCAACGCACCGTGACCCAGGCGCGTCATGTCCAGCAGGTTCTGGATGTAGCGATCAAGCCGCTCGGCTTCATCGCGGGTGCCTTCAAGCAACTCACGGCGATCCTCCAACGGGATCGCCTCACCCAGCGCCAGCAAGCTGTCAATGCTGCCGCGCATGGACGTCAGCGGCGTGCGCAAATCGTGGGACACCGAGGCCAGCAACGCGCTGCGCAATTGTTCGGTTTCACCGTGCAGACGCGCCGCCTCCAGGTCTTCAGCCAACTGCGCACGGGCCAGCGCCTGAGCCAGTGGCTGACTTAACGCGGTCAGCAATCGCCGACGCTGGCCGCTGAGCTGCTGCCCCTCTTTCGGGCAAACGCCCAGCAAGCCCAACGGCCCGTCTTCGACCGACAACGGCCACCACCACCAACGACCGAACGGTAAAGTCCCGGTGCCCATGCCGGCCGGTTGATCGTGCTGCCAGGCCCAGTCGGCGGCAGCGCTCTCGGCTTCGGAAAACTGCAACGGGCCACCGGTTTCAACCTTCCAGCCGCCCTGCCCGTCACGGTTAACCAGACACAATTGCAGATCGTTCCAGCCGACCAGATGCTGCGCCGCCGCGCTGATCACCGCTTGCCGGTCGGTGGCGGCGGTGAGTTTGCGCGACAGGTCGAGCAGTTCGCTGGTTTCTTCCTGAGTGTCGCGCAAGGCTTCCAACTGTCGCCGCTGGCGCGCCGCGAGGTTACCGGTGAGCGCGGCCATCAACAGGAAAAACAGCAGCGTCAGCACGTCTTCCTCACGCTGAATCGCAAAGGAGAAGGTCGGCGGAATGAACAGAAAATCGTAGGTCAGAAATGACAACGCCGCACACGCTAACGACGGTCCGAGGCTGCTGCGTACCGCCACCAGCAACACCGCCGCGAGAAACACCAGCGAGATGTTCGGCAAAGGCAGGATACTCGATACCGCCCAGGCCAAACCGCTGGCCAACACCGTCGCCAAAAACGCCAGCACATAATCGAACCAGACCAGCGAATGCGCCGAACGCTGACGCGGTTGGTACTGTTCTTCATCGCTGTCGAGGACGTTGATTTCCAGTCCTCGGGCATTGCGCAACAAGCGTGAGGCCAACCCGCCGCCGAACAGTCGACGGCGTAAACGCTGATGCGACTGGCCGACCAGCACCAGACTGGCACGGCGTTCGGCGGCGTGTTGAATCAGGGTTTTCGCGACTTCGCCAGCGCGCAGCAACACCACCTCGCCGCCCAGCCGTTCAGCCAGTTGCTGAGCGCTTTGCAGGCGCAAACGCGATTGCTCGTCGCGCACGCTGCCGTTATCCACATGCACCAGACTCCACGGCAAATGCCGACGTTGCGCGACCCGACTGGCATGACGCACCAGACGCTCGGCCTGGGCGTCGCCATCGACCCCCACCAGCAAACGACCGCGCACGGCCGGCGCCGCCTGGCCCAACTGTCGATAGCCACGACTCAGGTCATCATCGACCTGCGCCGCCGCGGTTTGCATCGCCAGTTCGCGCAGTGCCGTGAGGTTGGTTTGGGTGAAGAACGCATCGATCGCCGCTCGCGCCTGTTCCGGTACATAGACCTTGCCGTCACGCAGTCGCTCGAGCAGCTCGCGTGGTGGCAGGTCGACCAACAGCAATTCGTAGGCTTCTTGCAGCACCCAGTCGGGCAGGGTTTCGCGGACTTGCACGCCGGTGATCCCGCGCACCTGATCGTTAAGACTTTCCAGGTGCTGGACGTTGACCGTGGTGAATACGTCGATGCCCGCTGACAACAACTCCTGAATGTCCTGCCAGCGCTTGGCATGTCGACTGCCCGGCGCATTGCTGTGGGCCAGCTCATCAACCAGCACCAGTTTCGGCTTGGCCTTGAGCAGACCGTCGAGGTCCATTTCCTCGAGCATCACACCACGGTATTCCGAGCGTACCAACGGCTGCTGCGGCAAACCACCGAGCAGCGCTTCGGTTTCCGCCCGACCGTGGGTTTCCACCACTCCGGCAATGATTTTCACGCCCTGGCGCAGCTGGGTGTGGGCAGCTTGCAGCATGGCGTAGGTTTTGCCGACACCGGGGGCTGCACCGAGAAAAACCTTGAGCCGGCCACGACCATCGCGGGGTAAATCAGCTAACAGTGCGTCGGCGCGGCCGGAGTCGCTCATGCTTGAAAGTCTCTGTTTGTCTGTTGTTCAGGTGGTGATTGCAAAACCGTCATCGCGAGCAGGCTCGCTCCCACAGGTTCATCACCGTCCTTGTGGGAGCGGGCTTGCTCGCGAATGGCAGCACCGCGGTCTTACAGCTTTTCCAGCGCGATGTTCAATTCCAGCACATTCACCACCGGTGGGCCTACCAACGGCCGCTCGATGTGGGCGTCCAACAACTGCTGCAGTTTAGACACCGGCAAATCACGCGCCGCGGCAACCCGCGCCAGTTGATAGGCAATTGCCGCCGGTGGCAAGTGTGGATCGAGGCCGCTGGCAGAGGTGGTCAGCAACGCCAATGGAACCGGCCCTTGCCCCGGCACCAGCAGTTTGTTGGCGTCGTCGATTACCCGGGTCGCCAGGGCCGGATTGCTTGGCGACAGGTTGCTGGCGCTGCTCGAAACGGTCGCAAATGCACCGGCCGATGGCCGTGGGTGGAACCATGCGTCACCGACAAAATCCTGGGCAATCAGGGACGAGCCGCGCACCTTGCCATCGGCGTCACGCACCAGGCTGCCATTGGCCTGATCAGGGAACGCGACCTGGGCGACGCCGGTTACCACCAGCGGATAAGCGACGCCAGTGATCAGGGTCATCAGAACAAGCAGGCTCAAGGCCGGACGGATCATAGTGGACATTTCAAAAACCTCAATTCAGGTGAACGCCGCGCCTGGGGCGCGGCGTACAGCGGTTACACCAGATGCAGCGCCGTCAGCAGCATGTCGATCAACTTGATGCCTACGAACGGCACCACGATGCCGCCCACGCCGTAGATCAGCAGGTTGCGACGCAGCAGGTGCGCAGCGCTCGCGGCCTGGACGCGCACACCGCGCAACGCCAGCGGGATCAGTCCGACGATGATCAGGGCGTTGAACACAATCGCCGAGAGAATCGCGCTCTGCGGACTGGTCAGGTGCATGATGTTCAGCACGCCCAGTTGCGGGTAGATCGAGGCAAACAGCGCCGGCAGGATCGCGAAGTACTTGGCCACGTCGTTGGCGATGGAAAAGGTCGTCAGCGCGCCGCGGGTCACCAGCAGTTCTTTACCGATCTGCACCACGTCCAGCAGCTTGGTCGGGTCGCTGTCGAGGTCGACCATGTTCGCCGCTTCGCGCGCCGCCTGCGTCCCGTCGTTCATTGCCATACCGACGTCAGCCTGAGCCAGCGCCGGTGCGTCGTTGGCGCCGTCACCGCACATGGCGACCAGACGACCGTCGTTCTGCTCGTGACGAATGCGTGCGAGTTTTTTCTCTGGTGTGGCTTCGGCCAACACGTCATCGACACCGGCTTCAGCGGCAATCGCCGCAGCGGTCAGCGGGTTGTCGCCAGTCACCATGACGGTGCGAATTCCCAGCTTGCGCAGCTCGGCGAAACGCTCGCGAATGCCGGGCTTGACCACGTCCTTGAGGTGGATTGCACCAAGCAACTTGCCCTCGGCGCACACCAACAACGGCGTACCACCGCTCTGGGCGATCTTGTCGACTTCCCGGGACATCGACGGTGGCATGTCGGCGCGAGTCAGGCCGACGAAGGCCAACACCGAATCCACCGCGCCTTTACGATAGACGCGTCCCTGGTAGTCAACACCGGACAGGCGGGTTTCGGCACTGAACGGTACAACGGTCAGTACGTCAGCAGACGGCTCGGCCTGTGGATAAAGTCCACGCAGGTACTCGACAATCGACTTGCCTTCGGCCGTGTCGTCCGCCAGCGAGGCGAACAATGCACCTTCGGCCAGCTCCTTGGCACTGACACCCGGCGTTGCATAGATCGCGGTGCAACGACGGTTACCGAAGGTGATGGTGCCGGTCTTGTCCAGCAGCAACACATGCACGTCACCTGCCGCTTCTACCGCACGGCCGGATTTGGCGATCACGTTCAGCCGCACCAGACGGTCCATGCCAGCGATACCGATAGCTGACAACAAGCCGCCGATGGTGGTTGGTATCAGCGTCACCAGCAGCGCCACCAGGAACACCAGCGGCAGGGTGCCGTTGGCGTAGTGGGCGAAGGGTTGCAGGGTCACGACCACCACCAGGAAGATCATGGTCAAGCCGATCAGCAGAATATCCAGCGCCACTTCGTTCGGGGTTTTCTGGCGCTTGGCGCCTTCAACCAGCGCGATCATGCGGTCCAGAGTCGACTCACCGGGGTTGGCGGTGATGCGCACCAGCAACCAGTCGGACACCAGTCGAGTGTTGCCGGTGACTGCTGAGCGGTCACCGCCGGATTCGCGAATCACCGGTGCGGATTCACCGGTAATCGCCGCTTCGTTAACCGCGGCAATCCCTTCGATGACCTCGCCGTCACCGGGAATCATCTCCCCGGTTTCGACGCGGACGATATCGCCTTTGCGCAGTGTGGTGGCCGGTACCACTTGAAAGCTGCCATCGGCTTTTTTACGACGAGCGCTGAGACCTTCGCTGCCTGCCTTGAGGCTGTCGGCGCGAGCCTTGCCGCGACCTTCCGCCAGGGCTTCAGCGAAGTTCGCGAACAACACGGTGAACCACAGCCACAGGGCGATTTGCGCCGCGACGAAGGTTGGCACCGCGGCGTCCGGAATGAAGCACAGCACCGTGGTGAGGATCGCGGTCAGTTCGACCACCAGCATCACCGGCGAGCGCTTCAACTGCCGTGGGTCGAGTTTGACAAAGGCTTGTACCGCCGCCGGCCGCCACAGGGCCGAGATTGCGGTTTTAGGGTGTTCAGCCGGTTGGGCTGGCGCTGCTTGTGGTGCGGTTTTTTTCGATACACGAACGGGCATATTCATCATCAAATCCCTCAGAAGCCTATGCTCAAGTGTTCAGCGATAGGACCCAGCGCCAGGGTCGGCAGGAAGCTCAGACCACCCACCAGAAGAATGACCACAGTCAACAAAGTCACGAACAGCAGGCCATGGGTCGGGAAGCTGTTCTGGCCGATGGGCGCGGTTTTCTTCATCGCCAGGCTGCCGGCCAACGCCAGTACCGGGATGATGTAACCGAAGCGGCCGATCAACATGCCAAGGCCGAGCATCAGGTTATGGAACGTGGTGTTGGCACTAAAGCCGCCGAACGCAGAGCCATTGTTGGCGCTGGCCGAGGTATAGGCGTACAGCAACTGGCTGAAACCGTGGGCGCCAGGATTACTCACCGCTGCCACCGGGCCAGGCAGGCTCGCCGCGATCGCACCGAGCACCAGCACGCCGACCGGCATCACCAGCAAGGTCACCACCAGCAACTTGACTTCCTTGGCCTGGAGTTTTTTGCCGAGGTATTCCGGAGTGCGGCCGATCATCAAGCCGGCGAGGAACACCGCGATCAACACGTGGAGCAGCATGCCGTAGAGCCCGGCACCGACGCCGCCGAAGATCACTTCGCCGACCATCATGTTGACCAGCGCGATCATGCCAGTCAGCGGGTTGAGGCTGTCATGCATCGCATTGACCGAGCCGTTGGACGCCGCCGTGGTGGTCACCGACCAAAGCACGGACGCCGTGGTGCCGAAGCGCGCCTCCTTGCCTTCCTGCGGCGCAGTTTGTTCAACGGCAACGTTGTTCAGGGTCGGGTTCGGTTGATACTCGGCCCACAGCGACGTAGCACCGCCAATCAGGAACAACGCCAGCATACAAGCGATGATCGCCCGACTCTGACGCTGGTCTTTCACGTAATGACCAAAAGTGAACACCAGGGCGACCGGAATCAGGATGATCGACGCCATTTCAAACAGGTTGCTCCAGGCGTTCGGGTTCTCGAACGGGTGCGCCGAGTTGACACCGAAGAAGCCACCGCCGTTGGTGCCCAGCTGTTTGATAGCAATCTGGCTGGCTGCAGGTCCTAGCGGAATCACTTGATCCACACCTTGCATCGTCAGCGCGTTCACGTAATGGGCAAAGGTTTGCGGCACTCCCTGCCATACCAGGTACAGCGCCAGCAGCAGGCATATCGGCAGCAGACCGTAGAGGGTGGCGCGGGTCATGTCGACCCAGAAGTTACCCAGGTCTTTTGTCGATTTGCGGCCGATGCCGCGGCACAAGGCAACCAGCACGGCCAGGCCGGTGGCGGCGCTGACGAAGTTCTGCACGGTGAGGCCGACCATCTGGCTGAGGTAGCTCAGGGAGGCTTCACCGCTGTAGGACTGCCAGTTGGTGTTGGTCATGAAGCTGATGGCGGTGTTGAACGCCAGCGTCCACTCCTGACCCGGCAGTTTTTGCGGGTTGAGCGGCAAGTAGTCCTGGAACAACAGGATTGCGAACAACAGCAAAAAGCCCGCGAGGTTGAACGCGAGCAACGCCAGGGTGTATTTCTGCCAACTCTGTTCGCTTTGCGGGTCGACCCCGGCCACGCGATAACAGCCGCGCTCCACGGGCCCGAGGATCGGCGTCAGCCAGGTACGCTGGCCTTCCATCACCTTGTAGTAGAACCTTCCCAAGAACGGCGCCGGAATCAGCACCACGGCGAAAAAGGCGAGGATCAGCCAATAGTCATAACTGTGCATAGCCGCTCCTAGTTCTGATCCGCGCGCAACAGCGCAACCAGTAGATAAATGAACAGTCCCACCGCCAACAGCAGGGACACCCCGTCCAGAACACTCATGGAATTTCTCCGTCGTACGGCGACTGCCGCGTGTGGCGCAATTGTCCGCAGGAAGGCTGTAAAGGAACGAGAGCGAGGGGTTGGGCACGGCATAAAGAAAGCGTAAAGAGTGGCTTTATGCCGGCGTTACAGCGGTGCCCTGACGGGCCTCTTCGCGAGCAGGCTCGCTCCCACAGGGGATCAGTGTTGTATGGGCGAATGCATTCCAAATGTGGGAGCGAGCCTGCTCGCGAAGGCGGCATAACAGGTACCGCGGCTCCCAACTGGCGCACCAAAATGCGCGCATCCCGCAGCTAACATCCCCGATACGACAGCTTTCTGCGCTTTACGACGCACCAAACCGACATGGCACGCCCACTGCACACGCCCTCCCCGAGCTTTTCCAAACCGCTGCGGGAGAAACGCATGAACACACAACTCAAACCCACGTTGGGCACCCTGCATTTATGGGGGATCGCGGTCGGGCTGGTGATTTCCGGCGAGTACTTTGGCTGGAGTTACGGCTGGGGCGTGGCCGGAACTCTCGGCTTTCTGGTGACCTCATTCATGGTCGCGACCATGTACACCTGCTTCATTTTCAGCTTCACCGAACTGACCACGGCCATCCCTCACGCGGGCGGCCCTTTCGCCTACAGCCGCCGTGCCTTCGGTGAAAAAGGTGGACTGATCGCCGGCCTGGCAACGCTGATCGAGTTCGTCTTTGCTCCGCCCGCCATCGCCCTGGCCATTGGCGCTTACCTCAACGTGCAGTTCCCCGCCCTCGATCCGAAACACGCGGCGGTCGGCGCCTACATTGTGTTCATGGGCCTGAACATCCTTGGCGTGAAACTGGCGGCGACCTTCGAACTGGTGGTCTGTGTGCTGGCCGTCGCCGAGTTGCTGGTGTTCATGGGCGTGGTCGCCCCGGCGTTCAGCTTCAGCAACTTCGCCCTCAATGGCTGGGCCGGTTCCGATGTGTTCGGTGCACCGGCAATCGCCGGGATGTTCGCGGCGATTCCGTTTGCTATCTGGTTTTTCCTCGCCATCGAAGGCGCGGCCATGGCCGCCGAAGAAGCCAAGGACCCGAAACGGACGATTCCCAAGGCCTACATCAGCGGCATTCTGACCCTGGTGTTGCTGGCCATGGGCGTGATGTTCCTTGCCGGTGGCGTGGGTGACTGGCGGGCCTTGGCGAACATCAACGACCCGTTGCCGCAAGCGATGAAAACCGTTGTCGGTGAAAGCTCCGGCTGGTTGCACATGCTGGTATGGATTGGTCTGTTCGGGCTGGTGGCGAGCTTTCACGGGATCATCCTTGGCTACTCGCGACAGTTCTTCGCCCTCGCCCGTGCCGGTTACCTGCCGACGTACCTGGCCAAGCTGTCACGCTTCCAGACGCCGCACCGGGCAATCATCGCTGGTGGCCTGATCGGTATCGCAGCGATCTACAGCGACGGACTGATCAACCTTGGCGGCATGACCCTGACCGCCGCAATGATCACCATGTCGGTGTTCGGCGCTATCGTGATGTACATCATCAGCATGCTCAGCTTGTTCAAACTGCGTAAAACCGAGCCGAATCTGGAACGTACTTTCCTTGCGCCCGGCTACCCGTTCGTACCGGCGATCGCCCTGGCGCTGGCGGTGGTCTGCCTGGTGGCAATGGCCTGGTTCAATGCGCTGATCGGGGCGATCTTCCTTGGTTTCATGGCCGTCGGTTTTGTCTACTTCCTGCTCACCGCCCAGCTGCGCGCCGACGCCCCGGCCGATGCGATGCTGACCGGTCTTTGATGAGGTGACCCAGGCAGAACAGGCTTAGAATGGAACCACTGAGAAACGCTGTGACTCAAAGTGGACAGGCACGGCGTTGACGCGAAACCATTCGCGTCAAACCTGCCCTTAAGGAGAGCCCTATGCCCTGGTATGCCTGGTTGATTCTGGTGGTTGCTATCGGATCGATCGTCGGTGGCTTGATGCTGCTGCGCGACACCGCGAACAAGGTGGAGTTGACCGATGAGCAACGCAAACGCGTCGCTGAGCGCAACGCGGAAATGGACGCCAAGGACGCTCAGGATCGCTGATTAAAAAGATCGCAGCCTTCGGCAGCTCCTACGCAGTTCGTGTTCAATACGTAACTTTGTAGGAGCTGCCGAAGGCTGCGATCTTTCTGCCCTTATTTTTCCCAATCTGCCTTGGCGATATGCAAGCCATGCAGCCCCTTGTACGCCGCCCGCTCAGGCTGGCTCCAGCCTTCGAGCAACTCATCCTCCAACCGATAGATTTCCACACCCAACGGCCGGCAGACACTTAACGGATCCTGCGCATTCGGTCCCCACATTGGCAAAGACAAATCGCCCCCCGGACAGGTCGACAACGCACACAACAAATCAATCTCGGCGAAGAACTCCAGATAGTCGCCCTTCTGTGCCGGGCAGGCCTTCATGAAGTACATATCGTCGTGGTTGAGCCCCGTGCACTGAAAGATGTTCAACACGTCATGCACGTCGAACTCGGTCAAGCCGTGAGGTAAAACGGCGCGGGTCAGGTTCGAATGGCAGTGATGATGGAAGTCCTCACCGGTGAGCATCTTGTTCACATAGGGATCGCAGCGCGTGCCCAGCAAATCGTGCAAACGTCCACCGTGTTCGTCGATACCGTAATGGGCCAGGCTATCGTCGGTGATGGTCACCAGCGGTCGCAGAAATGGCAGGTTCGACCAGAGCCGATCATGGGTGCTGACATGGGCGCCCTGCAATTGCCGGGTCCGTGCAGCCCACAGCCGCTCACGCGGGTCATTGGCATTCCAGACATTGAAGTCCCCCACTTGCGGACCCACCGGTGTGGTCACGCGAAACACATGCCCTGCCGCCACGTGCCAGGCGCGTCCGGTGCGGATCGGCACTTCGAATTGTTCGATCAGCGTGCGCCCGGACGCGGTATCGCGGATCCGCTCGTAGAAGGCTTTATCGACCTGCAACGCCGAGCCCTTACTGACCTGATAAGCCGCGGGATAGTCTTTGTACATGGCATGAGTCCTTGATCAGTGATGGGAAGGATGGTTGAGCAACTCGAGCAGTTGCTGTTCGGAGTCGTCGAGATAATCGCTCAAGGCTTCGTACGCGCCGGGCTTGTCGCCTTCGACCAACTGGTCGTGAATAAGCCGGTCGCGCTCAAGCCAGGGTGCTTGAAAGCGTGACTCATCAGGCGCCGCACTGAACACCAGACGCAGTTGCGCAACGACATTGGTAAAGAATTCATCGAACAGCGGGCTGCGTAACAAGCCGACAATGTGTTGATGAAAGCGCAGGCTGTGCGTACCGACTGCCCGCCAGTCTTCACGCTCGCGAGCCAGTTGCGAGGCTTCAATGGCTTCGATCATGTAGTCGGATTGGTATTCGCGCAGCGGTCGGCTGGTCGTGATTGCCTGTAACTCCAGCGTGCGCCGGACCTGAAACAGATCGCGAACCTGATCGGCGCCGAGCTGGCGAACCATCACGCCTTTGTGGCGCACATAACGGGTGAGACCTTCCTGCCCCAGGCGATGCAGTGCTTCGCGGATGGTATTGCGCGAGGCGTTGTAGGCAATCACCAGATCACCTTCCACCAACGCCCTGCCTGGCAGCAAACGACCGCCGATGATATCGGCGCGCAACTCCAGTGTGATGTGGTCCGCCAGGGACAGTCCGCTACTCATGCTCATCGCCTCAGGATTGTTCAACAATCGTCAGTCAATGAGTAATCACTATTCATGCCAGTTGTTTATGCAAAGAACTACATTCGAGGAGGCGTCTGTATGCTTTATAGAAGTAGAAGTACAGTCACCATCCCATCTGCGTTGGTTAATATGGCGCATTGTCGTGGAGATTTTCAGATGCGTTACTCGCAGGACCATAAAGCCCAGACCCATCAGCGCATTATCAAGGAAGCAGCTGCTCGCTTTCGCCGCGACGGAATAGGAGCCACCGGCCTGCAACCTCTGATGAAAGCACTGGGCCTGACCCACGGTGGTTTTTACTCACACTTCAAATCCAAGGACGAACTGGTAGAGAAGGCCCTGCAAGCCGCCAGCGAAGAAGTCGACACGCGATGCGCCGAAATCTTCGCCCAGGAACGCCCGCTGGAAGCGTTCATCGACACCTACCTTTCCGAATGGCACCAGACATCACCCGATCAGGGTTGTCCGTTGCTTACGATGTCTGCGGAACTCGGCCAGCGTCGGCAACCTAGCCCGACCAGCGATGCGGTGCTCAACGCAAGGCTTGAGCAAGTGGAGCAAGCCCTCGGCAGCGAGGATGCCGCCGATCAGAGCATCATTATCATGTCGACCCTGGTCGGTGCATTGCTGTTGTCACGCAGCGTCGAAAACCCGGAACTGGCTCAGCGGATCCTCGACGTCGCGCGTGCGCACTTGAAAAAGCAGCCAGAGTGAAGCCTGCCTCTACTTGTAGCGAGAAGCCGCAGCATTTTTCGACAGGTTTGGCCCTAGCGCGTGGCGTGCGGTAACAAAAGCACTCCAGTCTGCGGCATCGGGTAGCGAAGGGATGGTGATCAACTCACCCTGATCGAATCCCGACAATGCCGCATCGACCATCTCCCCTGCTTCCATCACCATTTCTGCCGGGATAGCGCTGGCATCGATCCCTGAACGCTCCCAAATTTCGGTGCGTGTAACTCCTGGCAATACCGCCTGAACCTGCACACCCGAACCACTCAGTTCAGCATTCAGCGACTGCGTGAGACTCAGCACATATGCTTTGGTCGCGCTATAGGTCGCGTTGAAGCGTTCGGGAATCAGCGCAACCACCGACGCCACGTTGATAATCGAACCGCGCCCGACCGCCGAAAAATTCGCTGCTGCCGCAGAAGCCAAACGTGTTACCGCCACTACATTGAGCTGAATCATCCGCTCCAACTGATCCGTGTCTGAGCTAGCCAAAGAGCCATCCGCCGCGATGCCCGCATTGTTCAGCAGCAGGCTGATACCTGAGTCACTGCGCAGACGCTGCTCGACTGCCAATAAATCAGCTTTGAGCGTGAGGTCCGCCTTCAACACCTCGACCTGCACGCCATGCTCGGCGCGCAACCTTGTTGCAGCGGCCTGAAGACGTTGCTCATCGCGAGCCACCAGCAACAAGTCAAAACCACGCGCCGCCAACCGCTCGGCATAGATAGCACCAATACCGGAAGAAGCGCCGGTGATCAGAGCATTACCTTTGGACTGGATAGGATTCATAGCTGCACTCCTGGGAGATGTCTGAAGGATGTTGAATGCCCCAGGTTCAGGGAACCTTTGCGGGCGACGGATTTATTATAGTCATAATTTAAACAAAATATGACAGCCGTAATTTTTATTTCCGGACAAAAGGCGGAGTCGCTCCGCCTTCTGGGAAAATCGATCGCCGGAAAATAAGAAGGCCGGTCAATGACCGGCCTCTGGCGCTAGCTTCTACAAATCAGTTCACCTCAAGCTTGTCGCGGTTCTTGTCCAGAATCGCCTTGCCGATGCCCTTGACCTCCAATAACTCATCCACCGATGCAAATGGCCCATTACTCTCGCGATACGCAACAATCGCCTTGGCCTTGGCCTCACCTACCCCGGCGAGCTCACGTTGGAGTGTCGTTGCATCTGCTGTATTGAGATCGACTTTTGCAGTCTCCCCGGACGGTGCAACCTGTAACGCCAATGGCGCGGTTACAACCTCGGGCGTGGTCGCCGGTGCAGCGATAGCAGCAATAGAGGCGCTGGTCAGCAGGGCAAAAACCAGAGAGTAGAAATAGCCTGTACGCATAAGTGACGCTCCATGACATCGATTGGAAGAAGCAGCTTTTCCGAAGCTGCCTTCCAAACTTAGGCGATGTCTGGCGCCTGTCAAAAATGTGTTTGTTGCAGGATGTGAAACAATCAGGGTTCAAGGCGTCGCTGTTGGTAGATCCAGTCGACGATTTCGCCATCGGGGCTGTAACCGCTGACGGTTTCGCGCAGGAGTTGGCGGACGCGCGAGTAGTCGTCCTGATCAACGGCGACCAGCAACTCAGTCAAGCGACCCAGACTAGACGTCGCCATTCTCAGCCTCGGATGCGAATGCCAACAAATCCTGTAACACAAGTAATTGCGGGCCCAAGGCCGCACCACTCGACTCTTTCCCAGGGTAATCCGCACGACCTTCCTGCTTATGCCTGTCGGATCTACGTCACACCCTTCCGTGCAAGTATCGGGCTTTGGTCATCATGGCCACCTTACCCCGCTGGACCGCCTAATCCGCCTCCCGCCGGTTAGGACAGCATCACGCCTCGGGCTTACTTCGGATTCGCAGTCACCCGCGATACCCTTCCCCCTGGCTAACACTTCCCTTGCTGGGTGCGCAGAGGACTTTCATCTCCAAGTCACCAATGAGGCCACCACAGCCAAGCTGGTTGCTCCTGCGCGCGACGTGCCATGACTAGCGTATTTGCAAAAAGGCCGGTCAATCACCGGCCCCTGGAGCTGATTGACCACCTAATAAGGCATTGCGGCACTGGTTGCCCTGCTAGTGGCAGGGAAATTGTTGAGCAAAGCTGCATCACTCCGGAGCCATCAGCATCATAAGCGTCAGATTGATGAACTCTTCTTTCCTGTCGAAGGCGTCTAAGGCACCGCATAAGTTGTCGGCGACTTCAGCGGCTCTGCGCTCAACCCAAACAGACAGTCAAAAATGGCGGCCTTAGGGCGGTTAGTTTTCGTTGATTTTGTAAAGAATGAAGGGGACAAGATCAGAATTCGGCGGGAATTCATGTGTGAAATAGCTCGCGCGGAGGGGATGGTGTTGGGTCGGCAAAGCCGGAGAGGCCTAGGCTACCTCTTGTGAGCTCATCTGTTTGCGGCCGAGAGTGACATGACCGAAATAGCATAGCTAATTTCTCGAAGATTTATTCTAGATACAGCGCTGGCCGCTGCCTCACTTGATTAGGCCACACACTATCTGATAATGTTATCAGTTCTTGAAAAATGCATTGAGCCGTCAAAAGCATTCAGTGAATTGGGGGGCAATATCTACATGATGTCAAAACCAGCGCAAAATACCCAATGAGTACAATACACGCCTCCTCTATTGGTGGATAAACTTCGTAATCACGGCCTACAGGCTGTGCACCATAAGTAAAATACAACGAAATGAATAAGCTATCTGGTATTGACCGCCATGCACTAATGGGCTGTGTGGGGGTCCTGTTCATGGTGTTCTGGCTCTCTTTTAATTTCAATCACGGCGAAAGAATTCAGCACAACGATGGTCTAGGCTGGGACGGCGCCGCCTATGCTGACTGGGCGCAACGCGACTCAATAGAGATACTTAACAGTCACACAGTGTCCGAATATTATATCGGCCGCCTGCTTCCCTCCATCATCATTCATAACGCCACGAAGTTGCTGGATTATAATATAACTTCAACCCCTAGAGTGATACACGCCTTTTACTTATTCAATGTCAGCCTACTTGTCATTGCAGCAGGATTACTTGTCCTGATCGGCCGACATTATCAATGGCGAATGCCTATTTACTTCTTGGGCTTCAGTGCACTGTTTTTCAATTACCCTGTGCTCACCAACCTTTCCTATAACCCAACTCTGACGGATATTTCTGGTTACGTCCTAGGCCTGGGTATTTTCTATGCCTACATCAAAAACCGCTTCGCCCTTTTGGTAGTGCTCAGCTTCCTCTGCTGCTTTGTATGGCCCACGATGCTTTACGGCGCGCTACCGATGATCATGCTAGGTAGGGCCAGCGTCGCCAACCGCCCGCCCTCTCTGCATAGCCACCTGTTAGCATTGCTGGTTGCCATCTCCCTGATTGCGCTTGCCGCCTACCTATATGCCAATGGCCTACGACAATCCTTAGGCACAACCGTTTTCAAGAATGAGATTCTTCCACTCAGCATAATTCTGTTCATTACCTACATTTACTTAGCCCTAAGGCCGATGATCGACGTGCCCGCCTACCTGCGGGCATCCAGGTACATCAAGGTGGCTCCAGTGGTAGTGGGTATCCTCCTGTACGTATCGGTCAAAGCAATAGTCTTTCACTTTTCCGACCAGACGCCTGGCCCACTCACAATCACCAGCTATCTAGGCCTCTTTACACAGGCATCCTTGTCAAACCCGTTGATCAACGTCGTTGCGCACGCTATGCACTATGGTCCGTTTTACATGATCGCCATCTTGCTCTGGCCGCGTATCGCTGCGCAGGCAAAAGCCGAAGGCCTGGGTCTTAGTGTCTTCATCGCCTTGTTTGCCTTCCTGTCCATCGGTTCCGAATCACGTCAGTTCCTCAATGCCTGGCCGGCTCTTGCAATGCTGACGTGCCAGGCACTGAACAAGTTGGGCGATGAGCGCAAGGTCGACTGGTGGTTTACCTATGCCGTCGCCGGCATGGCACTGATCCTGTCCAGGTTCTGGCTGAGTATAAATGTCGGCCCATGGACGGGTAACTTCCAGGCATTCCCGGACCAGATGCTCTACATGTATTCCGGCCCGTGGCTCTCTCACCAGATGTATGGTGTTTTTCTCGCTGTGACGCTGCTCTGCTTCATTAGCCTGCTTACATTGCTGCGCCAGCCGTCCAGTTCACCCGTGCGCACATCGACACAGGAAGTATGATCCGATGAAAACGCTATCCATTGTGGTACCTGTCTATTTTAACGAAGGCTCCTTGCCGGATCTATTCAGTAAGCTTCTGTACATAGAGCAGTTACTCAATCAACAAGACATGCTGCTGGAGCTCATTTTCGTCGACGATGGCTCCCAAGACAACTCACTGAATTTGCTCAGACAGTTCGTGATTACGCGCCCGGGCAGCAAAGTGATCAAGCTAAGTCGTAATTTCGGAGCCATCAGTGCGGTAAAAACTGGTCTCAATTACATCACCGGGGATTGCTTTCTGTTCTTGGCCGCCGACCTTCAGGACCCGCCAGAACTCATCCCGGAAATGGTTAGCCGCTGGAAAAACGGTACCAAGTACATCATCTGTGAGCGCACAGATCGACAAGACCCACTGGGGTCAAAAATATTCTCAGCAGTGTATTACAAGCTATTGCGCAAGTTCGTGATGGCAAGCTATCCGAAAAATGGTTTTGACCTCGCCCTCATGGACGGACAGCTTCTGCCCTATCTTAAAGACAGTGGCAAGCATATCAACTTCCCTCTATTCCCATATTGGCTAGGGTTCACCCCCGAAAAAATACCTTACGTTCGTGTGGCTCGCGAGCATGGAAAGTCCAGGTGGACTTTCGGAAAAAAATGGAAACTGCTTATCGACTCCATTTTTTCGTTTTCCTTCGCTCCGGTCAGGCTGATTTCGGCAATAGGCCTGATAGTGTCGCTGGGTAGCTTCGCTTATGGCACCGTTGTGGTGCTGAGTGCACTGCTTGGCAAGGTTGCAGTGCCTGGGTTTGCGACACTGGCCACCCTCGTCTCCTTCCTGCTGGGCCTGATCATAGTAATGCTTGGTGTGATGAGCGAATATATTTGGAGGATATTTGATGAGGTCAACAGACACCCTCATGCAGTTATTGAAGAAGAAATTCTTTAATTTAGAATTCATTAAATTTCTTATCGTTGGTTGCATCAATACCGGCGCTGGATATATTTTCTATCTGGCGTTTATTCAAGTGTTGGTATACACATATGCTTATTCGCTTTCGTATGCCTTAAGTATCGTAATTTCGTACGCTCTCAATGCGCGTTACGTCTTCAACGAACCCCTTTCCCTGAAAAAGCTTCTCTCGTTCCCGCTTGTTTACGTCGTTCAATACCTAAGTGGTTTATGCCTGATATACATCGCTGTTGAACAGCTCTCTATCCCCATCACCCTAGCTCCGCTCCTAGTTGTAGTTATCACCCTGCCGATCACCTTCCTACTTGCTCGATTTATTGTGAAATAGCGTGGTGCGGAGAAAAACACCAGTGATCTGGCCGGCACACCGGGCTTGGAACTGAACGAGCTCGATGAGCCGAACCCAAGTGCTTCGAGGAGGTAGAGACCATCGATATGATGCGCAAAACGGAATAGTCCGCACTCAATATTCACTCTGCAAGAAGATCCGCGCCAGCACTCTCAATGGCACGTTCAATCTGGCGGAAACCAAGTACACGGATTGCTGAATGGTCAATCGACTTAATCGAGATATCATAGTCGTAACTTTAAATCCGCCGCTGGAAGGGGCTGCACCGTCACCGCCGCCAATGCAAAAAGGCCGGTCAATGACCGGCCCCTGGTGTTGAGTTACAAGCTTAGTTCACCACGTTTTTTGCGGCGCTTATCCAGAATCGCTTTTCCGATTCCCTTCACTTCCATAACTCCTCCACCGAGAGGTAAAACAATCAGAGTTCGAGGCGACGTTGTTGGTAAATCCAGTCGACGATCTCACCGTCGGGGGTGTAGCCGCTGACGGTTTCGCGTAGAAGTTGGCGAACACGTGAGTAGTCGTCTTGATCAACCGCCACCAGCAACTCAGTCAAGCGACCTTTCAGGACGTCCCAGGCGAGGTGATCTTCGTTCGCGCTCATGATCATCGGGTGCTGGGTAGCCGATACGTTCTCGCCAATCAGCAGCTCTTCGTACAGTTTTTCGCCTGGACGCAACCCAGTGAACTCAATGGAAATGTCGCCGTGCGGGTTCTTGTCCGTACGAATGCTCAATCCCGACAAATGGATCATTTTCTCCGCAAGTTCAACGATCTTCACCGGCTCGCCCATGTCCAGCACGAACACATCACCGCCCTGCCCCATGGAGCCCGCCTGGATTACCAGTTGCGCGGCTTCAGGAATGGTCATGAAATAGCGGGTGATCTTCGGATGGGTGACCGTCAGCGGTCCGCCCGATTTGATCTGGCTATGGAAAAGCGGGATGACGGAACCCGACGAGCCAAGGACATTGCCGAAACGAACCATCGTGAAACGTGTTTTGTTGACCCGCGAAACGTTCACCTTGTCGCCGAACAATACGGGCGCAATTTCGCGGCTGAGCGCTTGCAATGTCAACTCGGCAAGACGCTTGGTGCTGCCCATTACGTTTGTTGGACGGACCGCTTTGTCGGTCGATATCAGCACGAAATTGGCCACACCTGTCTGTAGCGCCGCTTGAGCCGTGTTGAGCGTTCCAATTACGTTATTCAGCACGCCCTCAGCAATATTGTGTTCGACCATCGGCACATGCTTGTAGGCGGCAGCGTGGTAGACCGTGTCGACACGCCAGGTTTTCATCACATCCAGAAGCTTGTCTTTATGACGGATGGACCCAAGAATCGGCAACAGCTGAACCGCAGACGATTCTCGACAACTGCGTTGCTCAAGTTCGGACAGGATGCTGTAGAGATTAAATTCACTGTGCTCGAACAGCAGCAGCGTAGTGGGTCCCAGGGCGAAAATCTGTCGGCACAGTTCGGACCCGATCGAGCCGCCAGCCCCCGTTACCATGACCGTTTTGCCGCGGATACAGCGTTCCAGCAACTCAGGCTGCGCAGGCACCGAGTCGCGACCTAGCAAGTCGGCGATATCGACTTCCCGAATATCCTCAACCTTCACGCGGCCGCTGGCCAAATCAGTAAAGTTGGGGACGCTGCGCACGTGTAGCGGAAACCCTTCCAGTACATTGAGAATTTCCCGGCGCCGAGCGCGAGTCGAAGACGGCAGCGCAAGAAGGATCTCCTGGGCACCAGTGACATCGATCATCTGCTGGATGTGTTTGGGTTTGTAGACGTGCAAGCCAGAAATGGAGCGATCGGCAATGCTGGAGTCGTCATCGATGAATGCGACCGGTCGCATGACACGACCCATACGCAATGCTGCTACCAGTTGATTGCCCGCTACGCCCGCGCCGTAGATAGCGACCTTGGTCAAACCGTCATCACGATTTGTGAAAGGAACGTACTGGGTGGCGGTGAACCAGTCGCCCATGAAATACTGGCGCATGAATAGGCGTAGGCCGCCGATGATGACGAGGCTCAACCACCAGTAGTTGAATATGACGGATCGGGGAACAACTGCCTCGTGATTGCCGTACCAGTAGACGATCAAAGCAAGGATCAGCGAGGAAAGGCTGACCGCTTTGATGATGGCAACAAGGGCATCGTTACCAAAATACCGCATTACGGCTCGGTACATGCCGAACCGTATGAACAAGGGAATCGCGATAAGTGGCGCACAGACGAATAGCCATATATGAATTTTGAAAGGATTGATCATCTCATCAATCCCCAAACGCACCATGAACGCCATCCACAGTGCTACCCAAACGAGAATAACGTCCGCGAACACTTGGATTAACCGCTTCTGCCGACGCGGAAGCCCCAGCAAAAATATCCTCAGCCTATCCATATAGCCTTGCCCCAAAATGCCCTACTCCCTTGCTTGAACTCGTTGAAGCCCATTGTACGTAGGTAGGCATCGTCGTAACAGGAAAAAACGACGTCCGTAGGATCTACTGACAGGTTTGTGCGACCCACCAGACTAACGTGGGTTAACCGTGGCGGACGTTGCGATGGACAATCTGAGCGCGCGATAGGGCCGGTTCCGGCGCTCAGGACGAGCAGCGTGAAAGCAGATGCCTACTCTGACTTTCCTCCCGACAGGCGCCGGGGCAGCAGCGCGTTTTCTTCTTCAAGATGAACAATACGGCCTTTGTTAGACTCGCGGATCCGGCGGGCCACAGGCCTGCACATCTAAATCCAGGATGAGTATAGTCGGATCTCGCCCCCCTAAAGTACCTGGGTGCCGGTTTCGTCGCAGTAGATAACCAGGCGCTCCAGCAATGGGCCAGGCCTAACATTCAACAGCTATTGCAGGTTCTCGCCGCGCTGGGCTATCTAGCGGGCAAAGGGGAAAATGCACGGCGATCGCCGCCAAGGATAGCGACTATGATCGCTAAATCGCTGTGACCGGAACAGATCAACAGGCTCACAAAGCGGATGCAGTTTCTGAGCACCCTCGAGCGGCCCATTGTAGTTCGCCGCGCCCCGAGCGCAGGCAGGGGCGACGTCTACTTTTAACCTCAACAGCTGCTTTCACCTTGTGGATCGCTGCTACCTGCAACATATTTGGCCGTGTTAGTTCTCGTCCCATTTCAGCAGCGGCCGATCATCTGTACTACAAACCTCGGTAACTGGCGCTCTCTTTCCGAAGGTTTGCCTCGACGTTACGCTCGGGATTCCAGCCCAGCGTCCGCTGGGCATTGGAGCTGTCCACTTCCAGTGAACAGCAAAGTTGCTGATAAAGTGCTTGCTTGCCTACCAGTGAGAACAATGTCTTCAGCAATACTGGTGGAACAGGCAACTGTATACTCCGCTTGCCCATCCCTCGCGCCAGTGCTCGCACCATAGCAGCAGTCGATATTGCTGGCTCATCAGCGACCAGGAATAATCCCCCCGCCGCTTTCGGATGTTGTGCAGCGAGCAAGATGAAATTGCAAAGGCTCTCAACGCTGATAACACTGCGCCTGTTGGCTACCCCAGCGAACGGCGTCGGCACGCCGCTGGCGACCAGTTTCAATAGACGCCGAAAATTCCCCGGTGCGTGAACCCCGTACACCAGCGGTGGGCGAATAATCACCAACTCGGTAGGCGTATCTTTAAAAAGAGAAGTCAGACCCAGCTCAGCTTCGTGCTTGGCAATCGCATAAGGAGCGTGGGGAGCTACTGGTGACAGCTCAGTGAATGCCTTCCCGTGTGTTTCATTTCCGTTCACACCGATGGAACTAATGAAAACAAACCGCTGTACACCACTTAGCAAGCAGACCTCGGCTAGTCGGATGCATGCATCTCGATTGACTTTCCGAAACGCCTCCAGCGGGTTTTGCTCATGGGCCGTCTTCACATGCGCCCGCCCCGCCAGATGAATGACACAGTCGACTGTTTCCAGTCGATCTGACCAAGCTCCGATGTCGTCGAGCTCTCCAAGCACTACTTCGCCGCATGCGATTTCCGGAGGCCTACGATGCAGCGCCACCACTTCATGCCCCTCAGCCAACAGCTGCTCGCATAAGTTGCGGCCAATGAACCCGGAGGCTCCCGTCACAAATATCTTCATACACCCTCCTTAGCTAAACTGTCATGCGCCAGCTCTGCAACTGGAGCATGCTTTCAGCATTTACCAACCCGCCTCAGGCAAGCCGCCAAAAGTCCCACCAGCAACCCGGTAATAAGCCCCAAAAGAATCACGGGTGATTTCCGCGGGAATACGGCTTCAGGAGAAGGATAAAGAGAAATCAGCTGCGTGGGCACGTAACCCAATGCGTATTCGTATTTGCGCAATGCGGTTTCGATTTTGTTGATGGCATCTCGGTGCGCGAGGTAGATGGCCATTCCCTCCGCCAACCCGCCCCCGCCCCCTAGCGCGTCTAAATGAGCTTGTCGCGATTTACGAAGATCAGCAACCATTTGCGAAAGACGTTCCCGGCCGGGCTGGCTTAAAGCATCCTGTTGCTGGCGAACCATTTCGAAAATACTTTCGGCGCATTTTGAAGCATGCTCCGCGCCTCGAGCTCGGACGTTGACCGTAAGAAAAGCCGGCTGACCTTCGGCAGTGTACCGAGCCAGCTTGGTCATCAGCTGTTTAGCCTCTGGCACATCGTCGAGGCCACACTCACGCAGGACTTCGCTCGAATAAGCGGCAGGGCTGTTCAGCCGCGCAATGACTAAAGTTGCAGACTCAACCTGGTTAGGAATCGGCAGGCCGTCAGCGTCCAACCCACGGTTTTCAGCCATTTTTATTATCGCAGAGGCTTCGTACTCTGACGGGGTAACCAATAAATAGGCGGTAGCTCCCAGCAAGCCCAAAACAGCGCCGGCAGTGATAAATTTCCAGCCTTGTGTCAAAAATTTCAGCAATGACACAAATGTAAAAGCTTCCACATCATTTTTCACTTCAGGGTCGTGCATAAAGCATCACTCGCGTAAGTTAAAGTTAGGCTATCTGGTCCGGACTCGATAATCCGCCCCCTTCCCAAGCTCGTTGAGAAGACACAGGAAAAAATACAAACCCCGCATAAGCTCGCGGATAATTTGCACACCTGTAGGGGCAAGCTGGCCTAGCTGTCGGACGACCAGGAGCGCCCCTCTAAAACCGTATAAAGAGGGGCCGGGTTCCGCTAAATTTTTGCGCAAACACGTGGAGTCGTATTGACCTACCACCGTACGGTGCGGCCTCCACCCCGATAAAGCCGAGGTGCAAGAGAATACCGCGCCACTTCTGTCAAAAATAAATGCAGGTTGTATTGTACTGAAATACAGGTGCGTGTGCGTATAGCTGTCACACACCCGCTGATGAACAATTTTCACGCTTGGTGCATAGCGAACCTTGTCTTGAGGGTGATGGGCTGGTTAATTTCCGCATCTTTTGAAATTATCAAACTAGCGTTCGTTTGGTCCACCATATTAATTATCACCTTCCGAACTATCTTAACGTGTACCGCGCAATGAGAGCTACCCACGAAAATGTTGCCTGCACTTGGCACAACAGGTCGCGGCCTGACTTGCAGGTCATAAAACAGACTAAGATGTTAGCTTTTTCTGTCATATTTCGATATTGCTATTAAGGGTACCCGGTATGTAAATATTTGCATGAGTAGACACAATGCAATGAAGCTCAGATTGGTCCAAGTGTAGGCCTGGGGGGCGAAGCCTGCCATCACACAAGAGTAACTGATGCGCAAAAATATCAAGAGCGAGATTATATTCGGGCGCATTCTAAATAAATGAACGGACGCGACTAGTGACAGGTACAAAAACAATGCCGCACCCACCGCACCCACAGGCCCCCACGCCATCAGGAAGGGGAAATATTCTGTTCCAACGTTAATGACAGGCTCATCAAATGGAATAGCAGACCCCAATGTTTCTACTCCGCCTGCCTGGGGAACCAATTGATTAATTAAGAAATCTGAATCGATGTAACCTTTAGCCATAATTGAACTAAAGTTGTAAATTCCCGCGCCAATGTAGAGTAAAATCCATTTAAACCCGGGTGAAGCCGCGACGTAGAAGTCGCTAAAAGGTAATGCCACCCAATCAAGGCGCCCCGAACGAAACTGCCCCAATTTAGCAAAAAGAAGCAGTGCCCCTACCAAGCTGACAATCAGGGTTTTCCAGGGAATTTGCCGCTTGGAGAAAAAGACCATAGTTACGGCCAATCCATACACCGAGGTAAAAAGCCGGTTTCGGTCCAGTACCAGAACTGGAAATGCCAGCCCTACAGCAATGAAAAAAAATCTGATGCGTTTATCTGGGTAGCAGAGCAATCCTACAATGGGGAGCACCCAGCACATATTCGAGATATGTCGAACATGCGATCGACCGCCATCGAAGTTGGCGTAGATCTCCGGATTGAGTAATGGCAGTGGAAATAACGTCAAGTCGAGAATGCAGGCCGCCAGCACCAACCAGGCCAACACCTTCACCCAATAGCATTCGGGCGAGCGATCAAAGGGCACGAGTTGTAGTGCGCGGCGCGCGGGCAAACGAACACCTAGCACCGTATCGAATACTAAGGCCAAGGCGGCGACCACAATCAAAATCGAAATACCGACGCCGTAACCCTTAGGCAGTTCAAATGTAAGCAGCGCAATAAGGCAACTGCCCAGCAAGGGCAGCGAGAAAAATATCGAGGGAGACCGATGGAAATCTTTCATGCGCCGCCCTTTTTAGAGTTACTCATGCTTTCCAACTCCCCCGCAATGCGAAATGCAATATATCCCGCCATATAAAATGAAGTCTTGAGCCACTGCCGTTTTAAAAATGAAACCTTTGCGTCGACCAAGTGACACTGTGCTTGAAGCATCTTTTTATAAGGGCCGTGGAATTTTGAAATGTGCCGTTTAGCTACTTTTCCGGACTCTTGGAGATTCCTGATTCTGGACGCGACGTCGGGAGTTCGGCAGGTATTGGTGCTGTGTACTCGGTATGCACATACGCGCTCATCGATGAAGCCCAGCCCACCTTGTGCCGCTATCCGGAGAAAAAAATCCCAATCATCAATCCGCAGCCCCTCGTCCCAGCCTTCACCGCCAGTAACGAATGCTTTGCGCACCATCGGGACAGGGCCCGCAACCGCCCAGTCCGTAATAACCGACGCTATAATGCCTTTATCAGAAAGGTATCTTTGCTTGTTCGCTCGGTGCAAGCCAGTCATGCCGCTGTCGTGGATCACTTTGCCATGCTCGTCGACAACAATGGAGTCACCAATGACAGCCAACTTATCCGGGTAGTTTAGCAAATAGTCGACCAGCTTTTGGCTTCCTCCCGATAAGAAATAATCATCACTGGCGCCCAACCTGAGAAAATCGCCGTTTGCCAAGCTTGTGAGCTCATTTATAGTCGCCGTTACACCTTTGTTTGGGCGACTCTTATAGATTACGTTTATACTCTCGGCGTGGCGCGACAGCCATTGTTCGATCACCTTCGCGGTATTGTCGGTAGAACCATCATCAATGATCACAATTTCTTTATTGCCATAAACATCGGCTAAAATACTATCAAGGCAGCATTGAACGTATTGGTCATGATTGTAAGCAGGTACGATGTAAGATACTAAAGGTACCAATACGTCCTCCGGACATTGTTGCGACCGAAATAAGGCCTAATTGAATAATCGCATTTTATATACTATGGCATGCTGGGAGTCAACCGAAGGGTCTCCTGTTTGCACAAGGTTCAGTCCATCCAGGCTTCTTATGCGCGCGCCTTTTTCCGCCGCGAGGGCTGCGGAAAGCTGATCTTTTAGTCGTTCCGCGGCGCCTTGCGCGTCTCCCGCACTGAGGTATTTCATGGTTTTCTGTGTTGACAACCTTGCAGGAGTACTTTAGGTCAACGGTTCAATATCTGTAACCGCTCCATGAACCCCACATTCAAAGCCGCAATTTGATGCTGGATGCTGTGCTCCCGATATATTTCTGGAGCCAGCCCCTCATGATGGGAATCGGGAGCACAGCATCAGGCTTCAACTGGCGGTTTTGAATGTGGGTACGGTGGATCGCTTACCAACCACTGCTCAACCTGATGCGCGATCAGTTGCTGGAAAGTCGCGTGATCCACTGCGACGAAACGCGTGTGCAGGTGATGAAAGAACCGGACCGAGAGCCCACCAGCCAATCCTGGATGTGGGTGCAAACCAGCGGACCACCTGACAAACCGGTGATCCTGTTTGACTACTCGACCAGCCGCGCGCAGGAGGTGCCGTCGCGCTTGCTCGACGGTTATCGCGGCTACCTGATGACCGACGATTACGCCGGTTATAACGCCTTGGGTACGCAGCCTGGTGTCGGGCGCTTAGGTTGCTGGGCGCATGCGCGGCGCAAGTTTGTGGAAGCACAAAAAGTGCAACCTAAGGGCAAAACCGGGCGGGCCGATATCGCCCTGAATCTGATCAACAAACTGTACGGTATCGAGCGAGATTTAAAAGAAGCCAGCGATGAACATCGCCACAAAGGTCGACAGCAAAATAGCCTCCCGATCCTGGCTCAACTGCATGCCTGGCTGGAGAAAACCCAGCCTCAAGTAACCGCGCAGAGCGCGCTGGGCAAGGCGATCAGTTATCTGGCCAACAACTGGAACAAGTTGGTGCGTTATACCGAAGCGAGTTATTTGCCTATCGACAACAACGCGGCAGAGCGTGCGATCAGGCCGTTCGTGATCGGGCGCAAGAACTGGCTGTTCAGCGACACACCCAAAGGTGCGACGGCCAGCGCTCAACTTTACAGCTTGGTTGAGACGGCCAAAGCCAACGGCCAGGAGTCTTATGCGTGGCTGCGCCACGCACTTGAACGTCTGCCACAGGCGACCTCGGTTGAAGACTACGAAGCTCTGCTGCCGTGGAGCTGCTCGCCTAAATCGCCTAGCTAAGCGCACCGTCCATTTTTAGCTAGGTGGGGTTCATGGAGCGCTTACGATGCAGTTACACGAATACGACGTCGACTGAAACTTGAAGCTGTCGCTTTTTACGGCGCGACAGCCCAAGCAATAACTCACCAGGATTATTTTTGAACCAGCAGTTGATACTAGTAATAATGCCCGTAAATTTTCGACAACCTTCGCCCCCCTAACCGCGTCACTATATCTACATGGCGCATTCCATGTTTGTCGACCACAACTTATCTTATCAAATCGTTAAATCCTACCACCACCGTGGCCGTCGGCATTTTCCAATTCACCAGCGTGAAATTTCACCGCCAGAATAATTAAAGGAAAGTAGGCCAAAATCAGACCGAACACACCGTCCACCCCTAGTAAAACTACACTTAGGGCGATTGGAAGCAGCCAGAACATATTGATAGCTGCGACCGCCAGTATTACCGGTAAATGCTTACCAAAGCGCCGCGATGCGAACTGATAAGCATGACTGCGATGCGCTTCATAGACCTTATCACCACGTATACAACGACGCATTAAAGTAAACGTGGCATCTACGACGAACACGCCAAGCAAAATCAACATTGCCCAAAACAATTGTGAAGAAGCCCAGGCAGAGTTAATGGAAATCACTCCCAATACCATCCCTAAAAACCCGCTTCCGGCATCGCCCATAAAAATTCGCGCAGGCGGGAAATTCCAAAACAAAAAACCTGCAGTAGCGCTAGCGAGTGAAAGAGGAAGCCAAACCATGTTGTCAAAACCACTTACCCAATAAAGCAGACAGGCCCCCATACATACGCAGATAGTTTCGATACTGGCGATGCCATCGATCCCATCCATAAAATTGTACAAATTTAGCATCCACACCAAGTAAAGTGCAGATAGAACGTACCCAAACCATCCTAGGTCAATAGTGAACCCGAAGATGACGATCGCAGGTAAACCACCTAGCCAAAGCAATGCCCAAGCAGCGGCAGCGAAATGCCCTAATAAGCGCCATCTAGCGGCGACATGGCCATGATCATCAATAAATCCGATCACTGCGATCAATGCTCCAGCTCCGCCTACCGCGACCAGCGTAGTGACCGGCACTAACTGTGTCCATGCCAAAAACGGCAGACACAAGAGAAAAACCAAAACAATCGCTACTCCCCCACCACGAGGCGTTGGAACCGAATGAGAACTTCGAGCATTTGGAACATCGATAATTCTGCGCGCAAGGGCATAACGCCTCAGCACCTCAGTCAGCGTTAAAGACAGGAGAATAACGAAAGGAAGGAATAACCACTGAATCATTATTTTTTATGCTCCATATATTGCTCCGCAGCAGCTTTCAGCGCTTCTTCAGCTAATACAAGTGAACTCGATTGCACAAGAGCGTAAGCTATTAACATGCGAAATCTCATTGAATCGCACAGATTTCGATAGGATTATACATCCGTAAAAATTAGGCCACTGCACAACCTCATACCTAATAAATCCCCAGCACAACCAACACCAACAAAAAAACTCGATCGCGAAATCGACGACGCAAGCTAGCCCAGTTGCGAATCAAAAAAGAGGAAGGAATCTTGCCCTGCTTGAGCAAGGAAGTCGGCAATCCTTGAGTCTTATCTGCCAATAAACTTGAAATTTTACTTACCTCACCACGATACCATCCGCTTCGCAATAAAGACAAACGGGCCATGAGAGCCTTAATACCAGTATTAGCGCCGAATTGATTGCTTGAATGCTGACGATAGAGCATATGAGAGACCGGGTCTATGTACCAACTCAGGCCACTTGACCTAAACCAGGCATACACCAACCAGTCATGCAAAGATACTTCACATACAAGCGACCAATTTGCTATTACAAATCGCTTAAACTCAAGCGCATCAGGCACTTTAAGAACATAGCTGCAACCAGGTCCAGCAGCCTCGAAATAAAAATCGTACTTACGTTGCTGCTGGGCTTTATTAAGCAAGACCTTTCGCCCATCAGGCCAAAACGCAGTTACATTACTAGAATAGCCCGAAGCGCCCGAGCCCAAAATCTCCTGGTGAGCAGCAATCAACTTATCGGTTAACCAAATATCATCTTGATCAGCTAAAGCAATATAATCAAATTCGGAAAAATCCACATCACGGATAAGCCGATAAAAATTTCTACCTGCCCCACCAAAGCGCTCACCATGAGGAAGAGCTTTGATCCTGGGATTACTTGATGCCAGTTCGCTCACCCATAACTCTGTTGCATCGGTGGAAAAATCAACGCTAACAAAAATAGTCACATCAACATCTTTTTGCTGAAGAATTGATTCAATCTGCTCGGGCAACCACTTAACGCCATTATAGGCGGCTAATAGCACAGCAATTTTAACCATATCTGACAAAATCTCCATTCTCGATCAACGATCGCTCACAAACTTCCCTTGCCAATGGGCAATCAACCGGCTGAGGCATTATCCATATCACTATCAAGAACAGAGATTTAGAATAATTCGAACCTTCATTTAGAGAGGCCAACACCGCTACTACCATGACCATCACTAAAAGACGATTTACAACAATACACTTCAAACACGACTAAAAAATCGTATTTCGGACGAGCAACAACCTCCGATTTAAACGCGACAACCTCATTTCATACTCGCTACAAACCGGCGAGCAACTACAAAACTGAATAAAAAATAGATCGCGTAATTTACAACAAAAGCGTACATCGCACCAACCAACCCGAAGTGCTCCGTCAAAAAATACACCCAAGCCACATAAGTCAGACTAAAAAACATCTCAGACAAGATGAATAATTTTGTCATGGCTTTGGCCAGCATTATAAAAGAAAGTATAAAGGACATCACCTTAATAACATCGCCGAGCAATTGCGGCGCATACAGATAAAGGGCACTCGAAAACTCGTCAGAAAACAGCACCTGAGTAATAAAATCACGGAATATATATATTCCTAACGCAGATACAATAACAGCGGGCACCAAATACTGATAAGCGATTCTAATTTCAGCGACGAACAACTTTTTATCGATAATTGCGGACAACTTAGGCAGGTAATAAACACTGATCGCCATGGTGATGAACAGCAAATAGGCTTCCGAGACTTTGCTAACCGCTTGCCAATATCCGACTTGCTCCCAGGAAAATTTTTCAGCTAAAATATTTCGAGTAGCAATCTGGACTGCCGGCGCGAGAAGCGCCGAAGTTAAAGTCATCACTGAATAATGCGACAACTTTTTAATCATATCCACATTCCAAACCAGAGAAAAATAACTCCAGTTGAAATATTCACTTCTCTTATAAAACATAAAGCTAACAAAGAGCAAGCTTGCTTGAGCCAACAGGAAAGCCAAAAGCACACCGTACAACTGGAAATAATAGCCCAATACCAACGGGGCAATTACTCCAAGAGCAGCACCGCCTACATGTATCGCTGCCAGACGTTTGACATCCATCATACCATTGACAATGGCGATGATTAAATTATGCATCGCTACAAAAATTTGGGCAAACGCCAGCACTATAACCAGACTTTTATAGCGGAGATCACCAAGCAACCAAACTGTTAGATGCTCGCTAAAGACGAGCACTACCACACACATCACTAACGATGACACCAGGGAAAAACAAAATGCTGAGTTTAACAGTATTTGCAAAGAGATATTTTGCTCACGGTATTCCGCCAAATACTTGATTACACCGGCTCCAACTCCCCCTCCCGAAAATACAACCAGTAACGCTGTAAGGCTCATAAACTGGCCGAGTTGTGCAACTCCTTCAGGCCCAGCTAAAACCGCTACAAACTTCATCACCAGGAAACCCGACAACAATCGAGCAACCGTAGCGATAGAGGTTAGCAAACCAGTTCTTAGTATATTCAAAATCGAAACCATTTTAACGCAGCATTGTAAAAACGTTAGCTTTAGCCCCTTCTAAAGCTAACTTATTCCCCGACCAAGCTAAAACATAAATACCTTAAGAAAAGGCATTCAAATGATCGATTACCGTACTGACTTCAGCAGAAGAAGTAACAGGGCTTAATGGCAAGCTTAGCACTGTACGGTGAATAGCCTCTGTTACAGGGTGATGTTGCGAGGCCAGTGTTCTATAAGCGTTTTGTTTGTGCGGAGGGATTGGATAATGAATCAATGTTTCAATGCCATGGCCTAGCAGGTAACTTTTCAACTCATCACGCTTTTCGCTACGCACAACAAACAAATGCCATACATGTTGTTCTTGTAGAGTCGGCTTCGGAACCTGGATCAGCGGGTTGTCAATGTTAGCAATATATTGATTAGCCAGTGATTTCCTCACGCTTATTTCACGGTCCAAATGACGCAATTTAACTCTCAACATTGCCGCTTGAATTTCGTCCAGACGGCTATTAACGCCCTTGAACTGATTTTCATATTTTTTATAACTTCCATAGTTTCCTAGTGCACGCACAACAGACGCCAACTCAGAATCGTCGGTTGTGACAGCCCCTGCATCACCAAGAGCTCCCAGGTTTTTGCCCGGATAAAAGCTAAACCCTGAAGCGTCTCCCCAGCTACCCGCCTTGCGCCCATTAATACTGGCACCGTGAGCTTGAGCAGAATCTTCCAGGACTAGTAGATTGTGTTTTTTTGCCAATGCGCATAGCGACGGCATCTCTGCCAGTTGGCCATACAGGTGCACCGCTAGAATGACTTTAGTCCGATTGGTTATCGCGCGCTCTACAAGTTCTGGTGACAAATTGAAGCTATGTTCATCAGGTTCAACGAGAACGGGTACCAAACCAGTTTCGGAGATTGCCAGAATACTGGCAATGTATGTATTGGCGGGTACAATAACTTCATCGCCGTCTTCCAGCTTGCCCATTTCCTTCCATGCTCTGAGGATCAAGCTCAACGCATCTAGGCCATTGGCAACACCTACACAAAATTGAGAACCGCAAAAAGTTGCGAACTCTTGCTCAAAACTTGCCAGCTCTTGACCACCAATATACCAACCAGAGTCAATAACTCTTGCGCAGGCTTCTTTTAGCTCGACCGCGTAGGTCTGATTTACTTTTTTCAAGTCAAGAAAATTAATCATTTAATTTAATCTCATAAAAATCAATTGCCATGCCGCGGGCACCAAAACTTTCTTTTTGAGCAAGTAGACCTGAGTTGATGTGCTTTCCACCATCCTCAGTAGACACCCCGAAACTAAAATACTTAAACCCGCTGTCTAGGCTCTCTTGAATACAGGACTCAATAAGATAATCTAACGCCCCCACTTCTTTACCTTCGTCACTTGTCGCCAAATATTGAGTATGGACAACAGTACCGAATTTAAAAAGCAAGGTCGCAGCCAGCAACTTCCCTTCAGACTTGATGACTCTGAGAACTATATTTTCAGGAAAAAGAGAGGACAACAATTCCAGTTCTTGTGGTGTATGGACGGGTACGGCCCCATGTTTCTCTAACACACCATTCAGCAAACCAATAAATTCGCCCCAGTCTTTGGAATCAGTCACAACTAAACTATTCTTTTTTGCTCGAGCAATAAGCCACTTTCTGCCTTTGGAAAGTTTCAATCGCCGATCCAGGAAAATAATGCTCGACAGATCCCTACGAACAATTTCAGCGCCGACTCTAAACAATGAATACAGGTCTTCTTGTGCACCATGAATTGAAAATATATAAGGAGTCGCTTTGTATAAAATCTTATTAAACCCGTGGGACCCAGCAAAAAGCATCATGGCTTCAACGCTTTCTAAAACAGTTTCAGCCTTTACCTTTTGAGACAGAATCAAGCCGCCGTATGTCAAACCACCGTGGCTGACCAAAACGCCCTCGTTACGAGACGCTGGCAATATAGCAACCAGCACTTCGTCCTCATAAAACATCAATGAAGCATCAACAAATCGATCTGAGTGGTACTCCATAAAGTCTCTTCTAAAAAGAAACAATGGAGTCTTGGAGTCTATAACAAAATTATTCCACTCGTTCTTTCTGGCAGCTGAATAAAACTCACAAACTACCATTCCAACAACTCCGCCACACCAAACCCCTCTGCCCCCATATTGTTTCCATTATAGAAACAATATGTCTTTTCTCCTACAGCGACTAATCTAGGATAGCAAAGATGCACAGAGTCAAAGCCATCTTCAGAAAGTGTCAATCCAAAATTCGAATCTTGACGCTCCCAATGCTTTCCATCGCTGGACACGGCCAAACCTGGAAAATAGTCTAGGCCGGATGTGCCACCCTTAGTATAAAACATATAATATTTATCTTTAACTTTGTATACAGAAGGCCGCCCTATCCGATACTCATCGCCTTCAACATCGATACACAACAATTCTTGCTGATTAAATGTCCGGCCGTCGACAGATTCGGTATACCAAATATTATAATCGGGATAGTGATTGCCATTGATTAACGTCCAGGAATCACCCACCGCATACCAAACTTTCCAGATGCCATCCTCAAACAGCACAGAATGGATTGCGCGAATTGTTGTTCCGGCTTCAGCCCTATCCATGACAGGCACTTCAGAAACACGCGAAAAAGTATCGCCACCATCTGTGCTTTCTGCTAATCCGGTGAACGCTAAAAATTTTGCACGCTTAACTATTTGAAAACCAACATAGTACATCCGCAGGACGTTACCACATCTAATGACATCGCCTAGAATAACGCCATTGTCATCAAAACACCCATCCCGCCCCCGATCCAAAACGGGGACTTCAGAAACTTTGAGAACTTTAGTAGGATCTTTCGCATCAACGTCTACGTAACCAATCCTACTAATACCCTCTTCATCCCTGAACCCTGCGTACACACGAATTACATTATCGTTCAGTAGAATCGGTGTAGGCGTCAGCGCAGAATTTTTCTTCCAACCATTAGTTCCTGTTGGAGAAAAGACATGACCTAGTTTGTTCCACTTCATGACGCCTTCCTTTACAATTTAACGCTTAGTGAACTTTTCTTGGGTAGTTCTTTTGCTGGAGAACCATAATAAATACGCTCAGGTTCTTTCAGGTCTTTCGACACTAACGAACCAGAAGCCACAATACAGTCCCGCGCAACCGTCACATGATCATTAAGCGTAGAGTTCACCCCTAAAAAACAAGATTCCCCGATTCTACAGTAGCCCGACACAACCACATGCGAAGAAATAAAGCAGTTATCCTCAATAACTGAGCGGTGACCGATGTGATTACCACTCCAAAGAATTACGTTATTCCCAATCTCAACAAAAGGTTGCACAGTATTATTTTCGAATATGAAACAATTTTCCCCGATTTTCGCATTCCGCCACACAAATGCGCGAGAACTGATATAGGTGGCACAGGTATAGCCTTTCTCTTTAACGTTCTGATACAAACGCGTTCTCAAGCGATTGAGTTGTGACGCGGGAATCGCCACAAACACTTCAAACTCCGAAGGGGGAAATTGCTGCTGCATATCCTCTAAGGGGACGATAGGCAAGTCATAGAGTGTAGCGCTTTCGATATAGTCTCGCTCAACGGCGAACCCGCAAACTTCGTAAGCAGAGTCATATGTAAAATATTCATAGGCGATCATTGCTAACTCGCCCGCCCCAGCGATTACTAGTTTTTTATTTTTTTCCATCACTCACTTCCTTAATGAATTGATCATAATCCCGAATATAGTCGGACTCATCATAGGGCTCGCTGGCTAAAACAAGAAGGACGCAATCATCACTAAATTCATGCATCTCACGCCATATCATATTGCGCATAATCAAGGCTTTACTCGCAGAATCCAAGCTTATCTGCTGCCTAGTGACCCCATCATCAATTACTATTTTACAATTTCCGGATACACAAATTGCCATTTGCTCCAGACGCCGATGCGCGTGAAAACCACGACCAACATCAGAGAGAGTATCGTATATATAATAAACCCGCTTTATCGCAAAGGGAATATTTAAGCCTTGTTCGAGAGCGATCAAACTTCCGCGGTTATCACCGATTACCTTTAAGTCCATTAACTCGGTAGTACCCTGGAGAAACTCAGAGTGTGGCTCGCTGTTCTTTAAGAGAGGAGCAACCGCATCTTTAGTACCAATGGTTATTTCCGTAAACTTAGGCCAGCCTATACCTAGGCCAGGGTCATTCCACCTGACGTTTCGCTCAGATTCCTTATGATGACCATTGGTTGTCTTATAGAAAAAATGCGTATTATCCTCTAATGCAACAAAGCCGTGTGCGAAGCCCTCGGGAACCCACAACATGCGCTGACTAACAGCGTCCAGCTCAATGCCCAGCCATTTTCCGAATGTCAGAGAATCGCGACGTACATCGACGACCGCAATATAAGCTGAACCATTTACTACCCTGATCAAATTGCCTTGAGCATGGGGAGGAAGCTGATAATGCAAGCCTCGAAGCACACCCTTCTTTGAACAAAAATAGTTATCCTGAATTAGGGACCGCGGCACCGGCAAACCGGCCGTTTTAAGTGCCCTATGAAATGCTGGTTCATCAAAACTCTGCATAGAACAACCCTGCGAATCTTCATAAATCGCAGGCTCTAGAATAGCTACATCAGGCAAAGAAGTTTGAAGGAGCCTCACGAGTGACGCCCCTCATCTAGAATTTTTTGCAAATACTGCCCATATCCAGTTTTTACTAATTTATCAGCTTGAGTCTTCAGTTGGGCTGAGCATATCCAACCATTATTGAATGCAATTTCTTCCAGGCAAGCCACTTTCAGGCCTTGGCGCTGCTCGATGGTGTGAACGAAGTGGCTGGCTTCCAAGAGGGAATTATGCGTGCCTGTGTCAAGCCAGGCAAAACCGCGTCCCAGCATTTCCACGCTGAGTGTCTTGCGTTCCAGATAAGCCCGATTGACATCGGTGATTTCCAGCTCGCCCCGTTCTGAAGGTTTAATGCTCTTAGCGATTTCAACCACATCGTTATCGTAGAAATACAGTCCGGTAACCGCGTAATTGGATTTTGGCTTTGCTGGCTTTTCTTCAATACTCAGAGCACGTCCCGAGGCATCGAATTCAACTACACCGAATCGCTCAGGGTCAGAAACGTGATAACCAAATACCGTTGCGCCTTCCTTTTGGGTCATCGCGGAACGCAAGTTGTCTGAGAAGTGCTGACCGTAGAAAATGTTGTCGCCGAGGATCAGACAGCAAGGGTCTTTGCCGATGAACTCTTCACCGATGATGAAAGCCTGCGCCAAGCCATCCGGACTAGGCTGCTCCGCATATGTCAACTCAATGCCGTACAGGCTGCCGTCACCCAGCAATTTGCGAAAACAAGGCAAGTCTTCGGGAGTGGAAATGATCAAAATCTCTCGCATACCTGCGAGCATCAGCACTGATAGCGGATAAAAGATCATCGGCTTGTCGTAGATCGGCAGCATCTGCTTGGAGACGCCAAGGGTCAATGGATGCAACCGCGTGCCCGAGCCACCGGCGAGGATGATGCCTTTACGATTTGTCATGGTCATTTATTCAGAACTTCCCTAAGCATTCGGGTTACGCCACTTTGCCAGTCCGGCAAGTGTAGAGAAAAATTGTCACGCAGCTTCTGAGTATTCAAACGCGAATTCAGGGGGCGGCGCGCAGGTGTCGGATAAGCCGTCGTGTCGATAGGATTGATCGACCTCACAGCGAATTGCTCGCCATTGGCTTGAGCGAAACTGATCACGTAACAGGCGTAGCCGTGCCAGGACACTTCGCCGCCGGCCGCCAGGTGATACAGGCCTGCCAGCTCGGGGTTCTGCATGACTTGCTGAATAGCCAACGCTGTGACGTCGGCAATCAAGTCTGCACCGGTAGGGGCGCCAATCTGATCGGCGACGACGCTCAGAGTATCGCGGTCCTTGGCCAAACGCAGCGTGGTCTTGGCGAAGTTGTTACCGCGAGCACCATAGACCCAACTGGTGCGGAATATCAGGTGCTTGCAGCCTGAAGCAATTATCGCCTGTTCGCCGGCCAGTTTGCTCGCACCGTATTGATTCACGGGGGCAACTGCATCTGTCTCTTGCCAAGGTGCAGAACCCTGTCCGCTAAAGACGTAGTCGGTCGAGTAGTGAATCAGCCAGGCGTCCAAGGACGCGGCTTCTTCAGCCATTACCTGGCTTGCCCGACCGTTCACGCGGTCGGCCAGTTCGGTCTCGGACTCGGCTTTATCGACAGCAGTGTAGGCTGCGGCGTTGACGATGACATCAGGTTTGACCTGACGGATCGTCGCGCGCAATACGTCAAGGTCGGACAGGTCGCCGCATAATCCATCAACCGTATGACGGTCCAGGGCAATCAACTCGCCAAGCGGTGCGAGGGAGCGCTGCAGCTCCCAGCCCACCTGGCCGTTTTTTCCCAGCAGGAGGATTTTCATACCTTGCTCGAACGATCCGCGTAGTTCTGATCGATCCACTGCTGGTAGCTGCCGCTCTTCACGTGAGCCACCCATTCAGTGTTGCTGAGGTACCACTCGACGGTTTTGCGGATGCCGGTTTCGAAGGTTTCCTCTGGTACCCAGCCTAGCTCGCGCTGGATCTTGCTCGCATCGATGGCGTAACGCTGATCGTGGCCCGGGCGATCCTGTACGTAGGTGATCAGGCTGGCATGAGGGCGATGAGCGGAGTCTGGGCGCAACTCGTCGAGCAGTGCGCACAGGGTGTGCACCACTTCAATGTTTTGCTTTTCGTTATGGCCGCCAATGTTGTACGTCTCGCCAATGACGCCTTCGGTCACGACTTTGTACAGGGCACGGGCGTGGTCTTCGACGTAGAGCCAGTCGCGGACCTGGTTGCCTTTGCCGTAGACAGGCAACGGCTTGCCTTCCAGTGCATTGAGAATGATCAGCGGGATCAGCTTCTCAGGGAAGTGGCAAGGGCCGTAGTTGTTCGAGCAGTTGGTGACGAGGGTCGGCAAGCCGTAAGTGCGGCTCCAGGCACGAACCAGGTGATCGGAACTGGCTTTACTGGCCGAATATGGCGAGCTTGGCTGGTAAGGCGTGGTTTCGGTGAAGAGGTCTTCTGGACCTTCGAGGTCTCCGTAGACTTCGTCAGTCGAGATATGGTGGAAGCGGAAGTTTGCTTTGCGCTCTTCATCCAGCGCGCTCCAATAGTGGCGCGCAGCCTCTAGCAGCGTGTAGGTCCCGATGATGTTGGTCTGGATGAACTCAGACGGACCGGAGATCGAGCGATCTACATGAGACTCAGCGGCCAGATGCATGATGGCATCGGGCTGATGATCACGAAGGACGCGGTCAACCTGATCACGGTCGCAGATGTCGACGCGCTCGAACACGTAGCGCGCGCTTTGCTCCACTTCAGCCAACGACTCAAGGTTGCCAGCGTAGGTCAGCTTATCCACGTTTACTACGGAGTCAGTCGTATTGGAGATGATATGACGAATGACTGCCGAGCCGATAAATCCGGCGCCGCCGGTTACTAGAATTTTCACGCGAAACCATACCCTTGAGTTGCTGACAGAGCCGCCTTAACAGCACCGTCTAATCCATGAATGCAAAACACACCACCGAAGCAGTCGTTTCTGAAATAACCCATCTGGATAGATGTCGAAATCACTTACTATCCGTGCAGGCGCGGTATTTTACATTTAAAAGAAGGTTTTACTAATGGATACGGGTAGTTTCGCGCAATAAAAGCGACGCATGCCACGCCGCTGATCCAGTCAGACCAGGCCTTTGCGCCTCACCCTGATCGCGCGACCGACTAGCCAGCCCAATAATGGACCGATTAGCATGCCAAACAACAAGGCAATGACCGTGACAACCGACACTGGCAATTGCGGCCCAGCCCACCCCAGGAACAGCAGTGAAACTGGCTGCTGATTCTCCAGCACGAATGCCAAAATTGCCAAAACCAGCAACAACACAAAGACTCCGAGGAATACGCGCTTGAGGTTACGCATGAATCGCTCCTTGAATCGCGACTGTCAAAGCCCCTCCTCCTCATCCTCATTCACTCGGTCGCGAAGCTCTTTGCCCGGTTTGAAATGAGGGACGAATTTTCCGTCGAGGCTGACGGATTGACCGGTCTTTGGGTTACGACCGACGCGCGGCGCACGATAGTGCAAAGAGAAGCTGCCAAAGCCACGGATCTCAATGCGATCACCGGTCGCCAGGCACTGGGACATTTGCTCAAGCATGGTCTTGATGGCCAGCTCCACATCCTTGGATGAGAGCAGCCCTTGATGGGTGACAATTCGTTCGATCAACTCCGACTTCGTCATATTTTTCCCTTCTTTTTCAAGCAGCTAGATCAGCGCTTCAAAGGTTTTAGCACGCCCGAAGGAATTTGAACAGCCCAAGTATTGACTTATCCGTACAACCTCACAGACACCGCAAGACCGATGATATGAGAGCTGACACGTTTGGCCGCCACACCTCAGGATCCCCCTCACCTGCAAATGACCAACATGATGCGAGTAAGGTAACCGGCCGGGTTCCACCCAAATGGATAATCCTCTCCCTCTTCTTTAGCATCACTGGACTTGCCAATGACCTTGTACCCTTGCGCCTTACACTCTCTTGCAGCGCGCCTGTAACACTTATCCCAGCCTGATCCGAGCCCCGAACAATCGATCTCAATACTGCTGACGCCACGTACCACATGCGTTTTGGCGTTCGTGGTACACCCCACCAAGACCAGCACTGCCAACGCGACAATGAGCTTGTTCATTCCCTTCCTTATGTCGGGCGTCACACCCAACCGATGCTCAGTTCAAGCTAAAGCCTAGCTCTGAATAGACGATTGATGCGCCTAAACAGCAGACGACCTTACACAAGCATTGCTCGCCCGTGAACACCCCCATCGCTCTCAAATCGCAGGCACAAAAAAGGGCGACCGAAGTCGCCCTTTTTCTATGGTCTGACAGAACTTAGTTCTGTTTTTCCATTTGTGCACGCAGCAGAGCACCGAGAGTGGTGTCAACCGGAGCATCCGAAGCAGCTGGCTTGTCGCGCAGGCTCTGGATAGCTTCTTTCTCGTCTTCAACGTCTTTCGACTTGATCGAGAGCTGGATTACACGGCTCTTGCGGTCAACGCTGATGATCTTGGCTTCAACTTCTTCGCCTTCTTTCAGAACGTTACGCGCATCTTCGATGCGGTCACGGCTGATTTCGGAGGCTTTCAGAGTAGCTTCGATATCGGTAGCCAAAGTGATGATGGCGCCTTTAGCGTCAACTTCTTTCACGATGCCTTTAACGATTGCGCCCTTGTCGTTCTCTTGAACGTACTCGGAGAACGGATCGCTTTCCAGTTGCTTGATACCCAGGGAGATACGCTCACGCTCTGGGTCAAACTTCTTTATTATGGTTTGATGGTCGTGTAGGTTATTTTTGTGTTGTACTGTTTATTTGTCGTTTTTGTTC
>NZ_JBIUVW010000028.1:0-76468 GCF_044743155.1 Pseudomonas sp. NPDC087697
CGCCCCCCCCCCCCCCCCCCCGCACCGTATCTAGAAACACCCTCCAACCCCCCTGCGCCGCACGCCCCCCCGGCCCCCCCCCCCCCCCCCCGCCCCGGTTGTCCCCCCCCAACTGACGGAACATGCCTTCCATACCGAAGGTACGGGCTTCGTCCGGGATGATCGGAACGATGCGCGGGCCGATTTCCTTGTCCTTGACCAGTTGCGCGAGGATCCGCACGAACGCCATGGTGGTGGAAATTTCGCGGTCGCCCGAGCCATCGAGGATTGCCTTGAGGGTATCCAGCGACGGGGTCGGTACGCTGAAGCTTTGCGCGCGACGCTGTGGCACGAAACCGCCCAGTGCGGTGCGACGCTCGCTCAGGTAGCGGGCTTCGGCGCTGTTTGGCTCCGGCTTGAAGAACGGCAGGTTCTCCAGCTCGTCGTCCTTGACCGGGATGTCGAAGCGGTCGCGGAACAACTTCAGGCTCTCGACATCGACCTTCTTGGTGTTGTGCGCGGTGTTTTTCGCTTCGCCGGCACCGGTGCCATAACCCTTGATGGTCTTGGCCAGGATGACGGTTGGTTGTTCTTTGTGGTTGACCGCTTCGTGGTACGCCGCGTAGACCTTGTACGGGTCGTGACCGCCACGGTTGAGTTTCCAGATCTCGTCGTCGGACAGGTCTTCAACCATCGCCTTGAGCTCTGGCGAGTTGAAGAAGTGTTCACGCACGAACGCACCGTCTTTGGCTTTGTAGTTCTGGTACTCGCCGTCGATGACTTCGTCCATGCGGCGTTGCAGGATGCCGTCGACGTCTTTGGCCAACAGCGGATCCCAGAAACGGCCCCAGATGACTTTCGTTACGTTCCAGTGAGCACCACGGAACACGCCTTCGAGTTCCTGGATGATCTTGCCGTTGCCGCGAACCGGGCCGTCGAGGCGCTGCAGGTTGCAGTTGATGACGAAGATCAGGTTGTCCAGCTTCTCGCGGCCAGCCAGGGAGATGGCACCCAGGGATTCCGGCTCGTCGCACTCGCCGTCGCCCAGGAAACACCAGACTTTTTGCTTGCCTTCAGGGATGAAGCCGCGGGCTTCCAGGTACTTCATGAAGCGTGCCTGGTAGATCGCCTGGATCGGACCAAGGCCCATCGACACGGTCGGGAACTGCCAGAAATCAGGCATCAGCCACGGGTGCGGGTAGGACGACAAGCCCTGGCCGTCGACTTCCTGGCGGAAGTTGTTCATCTGGTCTTCGGTGATGCGGCCTTCCATGAACGCACGGGCGTAAACGCCTGGCGAGGTGTGGCCCTGGAAGTAGATCAGGTCGCCGCCGTGTTCGTCGGTAGGAGCCTGGAAGAAATAGTTGAAGCCGATGTCATACAGCGTTGCGCTGGAGGCGAAGCTGGAGATGTGACCGCCCAGGTCAGAATCTTTCAGGTTCGTACGCATTACCATGGCCATCGCGTTCCAGCGTACCAACGAGCGAATGCGGCGTTCCATGAACAGGTCGCCAGGCATGCGTGCTTCGTGGGTGACGGGGATCGTGTTGCGGTACGGCGTGGTGATGGCGTAGGGCAGTTGCGAGCCGCTGCGGGTCGCGAGTTCGCCCATACGGGTCATCAGATAGGGAGCACGGTCTGCGCCTTCTGTGTCGTGAACCGATTCCAGGGCGTCCAGCCATTCCTGGGTTTCGACGGGATCGAGGTCTTGCATGGCTTGCTCCAGGGCGGAAAGGCTTCCAGAATCGGTTGCCTGAGTTAGCGACTGGCCTTGTGGGCAGACGTTATAAATTCTTGGAATGCCGGAGGTTGATTCGGCGGCGTGTAGTTTTACTACAAATCGTCGGCCATTTCAGCCTTTCGAATGTATATACGAGTAGTAAAACTACAGAGGATTGGCTTGTGGCCTCCTGCTGCGTTGTGAGAATAATCGTTACTGTTGGTCTTTAGCTAACTGAAATAGGTAGAAGTTTGATGCCGGCTGCCAAAAAAACCGATATTTCAGCTATTTCTAACTTTTGTTCGACAGTCCTTTGCGTAGTGCATTTCATGCGTTCACTACAGACCGCCCTTTCTACGCCGATCAAGGATAGACCATGAGCCTCCCTTCGCTTGCCGAACTGCCGGCCATTCTCCTGCCGTTTGTCAGCCGCGCCGAGCAGTCGTTCCGTGCCGCTGTTGCCCTGTTTGACGATGATCATGGCCTGGCGACCTGGTCGCCTGAGCGCTGGGCAGCGTTTGCCCGAGTGACCGCCGCCAGCGACTTTGTCATTGAACAGAGCCTGCGTGACCCTTTGATGTTGCTTGAGCTGGCGCAGTCTGGCGAACTCGACCGCAGCTTTGCCGCCGGTGAGTTGTGTGCGCAGATTGCGGTCGCTGTGCAGGCCGCCACCACCGAAGATGAATTGGGCCGTGTATTGCGCCGTCAGCGCAACCGCCAGCAAGTACGAATCATTTGGCGCGACCTGACTCGCCAGACCGATCTGATCCAGACTTGCCGTGATCTCTCGGACATGGCCGATGCGAGCATCGATCAGGCTTATCAATGGTTGTATCAGCGCCATTGCCAGCAGTTCGGTATACCCACTGGCCGGCGCAGTGGCGAGCCGCAGCAAATGGTCATCCTCGGCATGGGCAAACTCGGCGCGGTCGAGCTCAACCTGTCATCGGACATCGATCTGATCTTCGCCTACCCCGAAGGTGGCGAGACGGTCGGCGTAAAGCGCCCGTTAGATAACCAGGAATTCTTCATTCGTTTGGGCCAGCGGCTGATCAAGGCGCTGGACCCGATGACTGTCGACGGTTTTGTATTCCGCGTCGACATGCGCTTGCGGCCGTATGGTTCGTCCGGCGCGCTGGTGCTCAGCTTCAACGCGCTGGAGCAGTACTACCAGGACCAGGGTCGCGACTGGGAGCGTTACGCAATGATCAAGGCGCGGGTGGTGGCCGGTGATCAAGCGGCGGGCGCGCAATTGCTCGACATGCTGCGGCCGTTCGTTTACCGGCGATATCTGGATTTCTCGGCAATCGAAGCGCTGCGCACCATGAAGCAGCTGATTCAGCAGGAAGTCCGGCGCAAAGGCATGGCCGACAATATCAAGCTCGGCTCCGGCGGTATCCGTGAAGTTGAATTTATCGCCCAGGCCTTCCAGCTGATTCACGGTGGTCGTGACCTGAGTTTGCAGCAGCGTCCTCTATTGAAAGTCCTCAGTACGCTTGAAGGGCAGGGTTACCTGCCGCCGGCGGTGATCAGCGAGCTGCGCGAAGGTTATGAATTCCTGCGCTACACCGAGCACGCGATCCAGGCGATTGCTGACCGTCAGACGCAAATGCTCCCACATGGCGAGCACGATCAGGCGCGCATTGCCTTTATGTTGGGTTTTGCCAATTGGACGGCGTTCCATGAGCAACTGATGTATTGGCGCGGCCGGGTCGACTGGCATTTCCGTCAAGTGATCGCTGACCCGGATGAAGAGGACGGCGAGGAGCGCGAAGTGGTGGTCGGCGGTGAATGGCTGCCGCTCTGGGAAGAAGCCCAGGATGAAGACGCCGCCTGCCGTCAGTTGGAGGAGGGTGGTTTTGTCGACGCGCCCAAGGCCCTGAAAACGCTCGCCAGCCTGCGTAGCAGTCCGCAATTGCGAGCGATGCAACGCCTGGGGCGCGAACGGCTCGATGCCTTTATTCCGCGTTTGCTGGCGCAGGCGGTGGAGCACGCCAGCCCGGACCTGGTGCTGGAGCGGGTGTTGCCGTTGGTTGAAGCCGTGGCGCGGCGTTCGGCTTATCTGGTGTTGCTCACGGAAAACCCCGGAGCGCTGCGACGTCTGTTGACCTTGTGCGCGGCCAGTCCATGGATTGCCGAGCAGATCACTCGCTTCCCGCTGTTGCTCGACGAATTGCTCAACGAAGGGCGACTGTTCAAGCCACCGTTGGCGCCGGAGCTGGCCGCCGAATTGCGCGAGCGACTGACGCGAATTCCCGAGGATGACCTCGAACAACAGATGGAAGCCTTGCGGCATTTCAAACTGGCGCACCGCCTGCGAGTGGCGGCCTCGGAAATTGCCGGCAGCCTGCCGTTGATGAAAGTCAGCGACTACCTGACCTGGCTCGCCGAAGCCATTCTGGAGCAAGTGCTGGCGCTGGCCTGGCGCCAGACGGTCGCCAAGTACGGCTCGCCGCAGCGTACCGACGGCACGTTATGCGACCCGGGTTTCGTCATTGTCGGTTACGGCAAAGTCGGCGGGCTGGAGCTGGGGCATGGTTCGGACCTGGACCTGGTGTTTATCCACGATGGTGATCCGCAGGCAGAAACCGATGGAGCGAAACCGATCGACGGCGCGCAGTTCTTCACCCGTCTGGGCCAGCGGATCATCCATTTGCTGACCGCCCAGACCAACTCTGGCCAGTTGTACGAGGTGGATATGCGCTTGCGTCCGTCGGGTGCATCGGGGTTATTGGTCAGTTCGCTGGGGGCGTTCCAGCGTTATCAGGAAAACGAAGCCTGGACCTGGGAGCATCAGGCATTGGTGCGGGCGCGGGTGCTGGTGGGCAGTCAGGATGTCGGCCAATCCTTCGAGAAAGTCCGGGCGAAGGTTCTGGGTCGTGCACGCGATTTACCCAAGCTGCGCCAGGAAGTCAGTGAGATGCGCGCCAAGATGCGCGACAACCTGGGGAGCAAGAGCACTGCTGCCGGCACCGCGCCAAATGCCTTCGAAGCCACGGCGCCGTTCGACCTGAAGCAGGACGCGGGAGGTATCGTCGATATTGAATTTATGGTGCAATACGCCGCTTTGGCGTGGTCCGACGCGCACCCTTCGCTGCTCCGCTATACGGATAACATCCGCATTCTGGAAGGCCTGGAGGAGGTCGGGTTGATGCCCGCCGAAGACGCCAGCCTGCTGCGTGAGGCCTATAAGACCTACCGCGCCGCCGCTCACCGCCAGGCCCTGCAGAATGAGGCCGGGGTGATTCCGGGTGACCAGTTCGTCGACGAACGGCAGCAAGTGCTGCGAATTTGGGCAGAACTGGGGTTAAGCTGAGTGGTGCTGGTTGAAACAATGAGCATTTAATTGTAGGAACTGGTAAGCCGGTTCCTACAGTAATTATCGAGGCGGGGAGGCTTATGCCTCCCTTATTCGTTTGTGGATAACTATGAAAATTCTGATCGTTGGGCCCAGTTGGGTCGGTGACATGGTGATGGCGCAGACACTCTTTCAGTGTCTGAAACAGCGTCATCCTCAGTGCGAAATCGACGTGCTGGCCCCCGAGTGGAGTCGGCCGATTCTTGAGCGTATGCCGCAAGTGCGCCAGGCCTTGAGCTTTCCGCTCGGCCATGGCGTGCTGGAGCTGGCAACGCGGCGGCGGATCGGCAAGTCCCTGGCCGGCCAGTACGATCAGGCGATTCTGCTGCCCAACTCGCTGAAGTCGGCGCTGGTGCCGTTCTTTGCCGGCATCCCGAAACGCACTGGTTGGCGTGGCGAGTTCCGTTACGGCCTGCTCAACGATGTACGCACCCTCGATAAAGAGCGTTACCCGCTGATGATCGAGCGCTTCATGGCGTTGGCCTATGAGCCTGGCGCCGAGTTGCCCAAGCCGTATCCGCGTCCGAGCCTGCAAATCGACCCGGCCAGCCGCGACGCTGCGTTGGCCAAATTCGGTCTGGCCCTCGATCGTCCGGTGCTGGCGCTGTGCCCGGGTGCCGAGTTTGGTGAGTCCAAGCGCTGGCCGTCCGAGCACTACGCCAAGGTCGCCGAGGCGAAAATCCGCGAAGGCTGGCAAGTCTGGCTGTTCGGTTCGAAGAACGATCACGCGGTCGGCGAAGACATCCGCTCGCGACTGATTCCGGGTTTGCGCGAAGAGTCGGTGAACCTCAGCGGCGGTACTTCGCTGGCCGAGGCCATCGATCTGATGTCCTGTGCTGACTCGGTGGTGTCCAACGACTCCGGCCTGATGCATGTCGCGGCGGCGCTGAACCGTCCGTTGGTGGCTGTTTATGGCTCGACGTCGCCGGGTTTCACGCCGCCGCTGGCCGAGAAGGTCGAGATCGTTCGTCTGGGCATCGAGTGCAGCCCATGCTTCGATCGCACCTGCCGTTTCGGTCATTACAACTGCTTGCGCCAGCTCACGCCGCAGCCGGTGAACGAAGCCTTAGAACGCCTGCAAGGCGCTCCGGTCGAGGTCCGTTAAGTTGCGGGTACTGTTGATCAAGACTTCTTCGTTGGGCGACGTGATTCATGCGTTGCCGGCGTTGACCGACGCTGCACGGGCGATCCCGGGCATCAAGTTCGACTGGGTGGTGGAAGAAGGCTTCGCCGAGATCCCGGCCTGGCACCCGGCTGTTGGCAAAGTGATTCCGGTAGCGATCCGGCGCTGGCGCAAGAACATCTGGCAAACCATCAAAAGCGGCGAGTGGAAACGCTTCAAGCAAAGCGTTCGCGCCACGAAATACGATTTGGTGATCGACGCTCAGGGCCTGCTCAAAAGCGCCTGGCTGACCCGATACGTCCGCGCCCCCGTGGCTGGGTTGGACAAAAACTCTGCCCGTGAGCCAATCGCCGCGCGCTTTTATTCGCGCCGTCTGGCGGTGGCCCGTGGGCAACACGCGGTGGAGCGAGTGCGCCAGTTGTTCGCCTTGGCGCTGGGCTACGACCTGCCACAAGGGCTTGGCGACTATGGCCTGAACGTCGAGCGGCTGGTCGAGTTGCCACGCAAGAATCCTTACGTACTGTTCCTGCACGGCACCACGTGGGACACCAAGCATTGGCCGGAAGCCTATTGGCGTGAGCTGGCCGAACGCTTGGGCCACGTCGGCATGGCGGTGAAACTGCCGTGGGGCAACCCGGCCGAGAAGGCCCGCGCCGAACGCATCGCCAAGGGCCTGCGCAATGCCGAAGTGCTGCCAAAATTGAACCTGGCCGGTATCGCCAAGGTGCTGGCCGGTGCGCAAGCCTGTGTGGCGGTAGACACGGGTCTCGGTCATCTGGCCGCCGCGCTGGACGTGCCGACTGTGTCGCTGTTCGGTCCGACCAATCCGGGCCTGACCGGTGCCTATGGAAAAAGCCAGGTGCACCTGGCGAGCAACTTCCCGTGCGCGCCGTGCCTGCAAAAGAAATGTTCTTACCAACCGACGGCTGAAGATCAGCGTCGGTTTGATCTCAAACGCGAGTGGCCGTTGTGCTTCACTCGCCTGAACCCCGAGCGTGTCGCGAGCCGTTTAAGCACGCTTTTGCAGCCGCCGTTACTGGCTGAGGAGCTGCACTGATGCAATTGGCTTTTGTCTTATACAAATATTTCCCGTTCGGCGGTTTGCAGCGCGACTTCATGCGCATTGCCCTGGAGTGCCAGCAGCGCGGGCATCGGATCCGCGTCTACACGCTGATCTGGGAAGGTGATGTGCCTCCGGGTTTCGAAGTGCTGGTGGCACCGGTCAAAGCGATCTTCAACCATCGCCGCAACGAGAAACTCAGTGCCTGGATGGAAGCAGACCTTGCCAAGCGTCCGGTGGACCGGCTGATCGGTTTCAACAAAATGCCGGGGCTTGACGTCTACTACGCTGCTGATGGCTGCTTCGAGGACAAGGCGCAGACCCTGCGCAATTCCCTCTATCGTCGCTGGGGCCGCTACCGGCACTTCGCCGAGTACGAGCGCGCAGTGTTCGCCAAAGATGCGAAAACCGAAGTGTTGATGATTTCCGAAGTCCAGCAGCCACTGTTCATCAAGCATTACGACACACCACTTGAACGCTTCCATCTGCTGCCACCAGGCATTGCTCTGGACCGTCGTGCGCCGGCCAATGCGGCCGAAATCCGCGCTGAGTTCCGTCGCGAATTCTCCCTGGCCGACAATGAATTGTTGCTGGTGCAGATCGGTTCCGGGTTCAAGACCAAAGGTGTCGACCGCAGCCTCAAAGCCTTGGCGGCATTGCCTGCGGAACTGCGTAAACGTACCCGGCTGTTTGTAATTGGCCAGGACGACCCCAAAGTATTCCAGTTGCAGAGTGCCGCGTTGGGGCTCGGCGATAGCGTGCAGTTCCTCAAGGGCCGCAGCGATATTCCGCGTTTCCTGCTCGGCGCCGATCTGCTGATCCACCCGGCGTACAACGAAAACACCGGGACGGTATTGCTTGAAGCACTGGTGGCCGGTTTGCCGGTGCTGGTCAGTGCGGTGTGCGGTTACGCGCATTACATCGCCGAAGCCGACAGCGGTCTGGTGCTGGACGAACCGTTCGAACAGGCGCAACTCACGCAGTACCTGACGACCATGTTGAGCGACGACGCAGCACGTGCGGCCTGGGGCCGCAACGGTCTGGTCTACGCCGACACGGCCGATCTCTACAGCATGCCGCAGCACGCGGCGGATGTGATTCTGGCGGAGCAACACTGATGAAGTTGATTCTTGCCGAGCCGTTCAAGAGCCTTTGGGCCGGACGCGATGCGTTCACCGAAGTCGAAGGCCTGGAGGGCGAGGTTTACCGTGAGCTCGAAGCTCGCCGGACCCTGCGCACCGAAGTCGCCGGGAGCGGCTTCTTTGTGAAAATTCACCGGGGCATTGGCTGGGGCGAGATCTTCAAGAATCTGCTCACCGCCAAACTGCCGGTACTCGGTGCTGGCCAGGAATGGCAGGCCATCCAGCGTTTGCAGGAAGTCGGTGTGCCGACCATGACCGCCGTTGCTTACGGCGAACGCGGCAGCAACCCGGCAGACCAGCACTCGTTCATCGTCACGCAAGAGCTGGCGCCGACCGTCAGCCTGGAAGACTTCAGCATCGATTGGGTCAAGCAGCCGCCTACGCCTGCACTCAAGCGTGCGCTGATCGCCGAAGTGGCGCGGATGACAGGCATGATGCACCGCGCCGGGGTCAACCACCGCGACTGCTACATCTGCCACTTTCTGCTGCACACCGATAAGCCGGTTACGGCCGACGACTTCAAGCTCTCGGTGATCGATTTGCACCGTGCCCAGACCCGCCGTTCGATCACCAAACGCTGGCGTAACAAGGATCTGGCGGCACTGTATTTCTCGGCGCTGGATATCGGTCTGACGCGTCGCGACAAGCTGCGTTTCCTCAAAGGTTACTTCCAGCAGCCCTTGCGCCAGATTTTGCGCGAAGAGGCGTCGTTGCTGGCGTGGCTCGAGGGCAAGGCCAACAAGCTTTATGAACGCAAACAGCGCTATGGAGATGCGCTCTGATGGTGGGGCGGAACCTGAAACCGCTGCACCGCCAAGAGTCTCGACTCAAGGCCTTCAACACGCGCCTGACCGCTCGACGCAGTCATAAGGAGACGCGTTGATGCGTTTGTCTGAACTGAAAAACCTCGGTCGCACACCTGGCTTGCCATTGAACATCGAACTGGCGGACGCCGCTGGGCCGGCCCAGTTGCAACTGCTCAGCTTGCTGCGGGTTCTGCCGGGCCAGCGTTATGTGGGCGCCGCTGTTTGGCGCGGACGTCCGGTGCTGGCCAAGCTGCTGGTGGGTAGTAAGGCTGCCAAGCATTTTCAGCGTGAATTGGACGGTGTACGCCTGCTCGCTGCTCAAGGGCTGATCACGCCGTTGTTGTTGGCCGATGGCTTGAAAGACGGCGAGGGTGGCTGGCTGCTGTTCGATTTTCTCGAAGGAGCCGAAAGTCTCGGCGACGCCTGGAAACAGGTCGAAGCACTGCCGGCGCTGGCGGACGAGCAAGCGGCAGTGTTGGCCGAAGCGCTGGCGGTCATCGGTCAATTGCACAGCAAGGGCCTGTGGCAGGAAGACTTGCACCTGGACAACTTGCTGCGCCACAGCGGCCAGCTGTACTTGATCGATGGTGCGGGTATTCGTGTCGAGCAGGCTGGTCAGCCGTTGTCCCGACAGAAAGTCCTGGAAAACCTCGGAGTGTTTTTCGCCCAGTTGCCCAAATCGCTTGAGTCGTTCACCGAAGAGTTGTTGGTGTATTACCTGCTGAGCAACGGTGAGCACGCGTTGCCGCTGGAGGCTTTGCAAAAACAGGTCAATAAGGTTCGCAGCTGGCGCTTGAAAGACTTTCTGATCAAGGTGGGCCGTGAATGCACGCTGTTCAGCGTGTGTCGTGGGGCATTCGGATTGCGCGCGATTCGTCGCGAAGAAGAGGCGGCCATGTTGCCGGTATTGGCGCAGGCCGATGCGTTGCTCGATCAGGGGCATCTGTACAAGACCGGTGGTGCGGCGAGTGTTGGCAAGGTCGAGGTGGCGGGGCGCACGCTGCTGGTCAAACGTTACAACATCAAGGGTTTTGCCCATTGGCTCAAGCGCTTCTGGCGCCCGAGCCGCGCCTGGCACTCGTGGCGCGAAGGCAATCGCCTGGCGTTCCTTGGCATCGCCACGCCGAAACCGTTGGCGGTGTTGGAAAAGCGTTTTTTCTGGTTGCGCAGCCGGGCCTATCTGATCACCGAATACCTGTCGGGACCGGACATCATCGAACGCTTCGCGCCGTTCGTTGAAAGTGGTGATGCGCCTGAAGCTGAGTTGCTGGCGCTGGATCACTTGTTTGCCGAGCTGATTCGCGAGCGCATCAGTCATGGGGATTTCAAGGGGCATAATCTGTTTTGGGACATGGATCGCTGGTCGTTGATTGACCTGGATTCGATGTGTCAGCACGGTTCGCTGAGTAGCTTTGCTCCGGCGTATGCGCGGGATCGGGCGCGGTTTATGCGTAACTGGCCTGAGAGCAGTGCGTTGTATCAGGTGATCGATCAGCGTTTGCCCAAGGATGTGTAGGAGCTGCCGCAGGCTGCGATCTTTTGATCTTGGCGGCCTGACAGCCGACCAATCTCCCGCAGGTGTACACCAATCAAAATTGTAGGAGCCGAGCTTGCTCGCGATGGCAGCCTGACAGCCGGCCAATCTCCCGCAGGTGTACACCAATCAAAACTGTGGGAGCCGAGCTTGCTCGCGATGGCAGCCTGACAGCCGGCCAATCTCCCGCAGATGTACACCAATCAAAACTGTAGGAGCCAAGCTTGCTCGCGATGGCGACCTGACAGTCGGCCAATCTCCCGCAGATGTACATCAATCAAAACTGTGGGAGCGAGCCTGCTCGCGATGGCGGCCTGATAGCCGACCAATCTCTTGCAGGTGTACATATCCATTCCTGCGGTAACGGCCACTTAGGGTTTCGCCCTGACGGCGACTCACTTTTTTTACAAGCGCCTAAAAAAAGTAAGCAAAAAAACGCTCGCCCCGAGCGTACGGCACCTCGCCAAGGCTCGGCGTTCCCTCGCTCCGGTGCCCATCAGGGGGCATCGCCTACGGTCTGCTTCGCGACGACCTCCTCTCGATGTGTCCGGCTGCGCCGTACGGCGCTGCGCGCCAACCCCCTGATGAACACCTGCACTCGGCCTTCCGAAGGGGCGGGTAGATCAAAAGCAAAGCACGGCGGCCTACCGGCCGGCCTGAGTGGTTGGGGCGTGTACGGCTTTAGATGCTGATCATTTGTAGATGTACATCGATCAAAACTAATGTGGGAGCGGGCTTGCTCGCGAAGGCGGACTGGCAGTCAACTGAGATGTTGAATGTGATGGCCTCTTCGCGAGCAAGCCCGCTCCCACAGTGCGGTGTTACTGCTGTTCTGGTTGATCGAAACTATCCAGCGCTCGGTTCACCAACAGTTCCCCCAACGAGATCATCTGCTGAATCGCCAGCGCCACATGTCGGCGCGTGCCTTCAAGCTCGAATGCCAGGTCGCTGGCAAGCACATTGACCGAGGCGAGTGTTTCCGAGGCGTGGGCCAGCAGGGTTTCGTTATCCAGATCAGGGATCACCGCGAAGATGTTGGAGGGACGTTTGTCGGGCAGGTTGCCCTTGTCGAACGGCGGTTTGAGGTGGTGATCCAGCGCGCGCTCGGCGGCGTCGTGGAGTTTTCTGGAATCGTTGGAGGCGTACGGGGAAGTGCTTGGGGTTTCAGGGGGATTTGGAGTGACTTTGTGCATGATGAAGCTCCCAGAGTAGTGGAGCTGCCACAAGGTCTTCTCACGGACTTGGGGTGGCAGCCGTACGCGGGGTGAGAAACCGGGACTCTAGGAACCCGGCCACGCCGAAGCGTGCCCGCGCACAGCCGCCATAACTTGAGCGACAGACGAAAAAATCGTCTGCACTGTATAGGGTGGTCGGCTGTGCGCCTAGAGGTGTCCGGATTCTCACGTCCGGTCGCTGAATTGGCAGCGACCCCCGAAGACTAGACGCGCACTTTCCGAGCGACAACCTGAAAAACATGTCGGATGCTTCTCTGAAACCTACAGGCTTTATAAACATCGTTCTTTTTGTCGTTGTCGCATGCTGTGTCCTTTTGATTATGAACATTGTGCGTCAAACAACCTCTGGGTCATTCCTGCCATCTTTACGCTATAATCCCGCCCTTTAGCTGTTTCTCGCCCTTTTGCGAGGACACATTATCTTCAGGCGCATGTCGCCTGCATGCAGACTAATAGAGGCTAGACCCCTGTGGCATTGACGATTCTTGGCCTGTCCGGCGCCCTTAGCCATGATCCTTCCGCAGCCTTGTATATCGACGGCAAGCTGGTCGCGGCCGCTGAAGAAGAGCGCTTCGTACGCGATAAACATGCAAAGAACCGCATGCCTTACGAATCGGCGAAGTTCTGTCTGGAACAGGCTGGCATCAAACCTTCCGACGTTGACGTAGTGGCGATCCCGTTTGCCCCGATCAGCCTGTTCGGCAAGGCCCGCTGGCACTACGCCAAGCGTTACTGGTACGCCCCGGACCGCGCACTTGACGCGATCCTGATGGGCAATCGTCGCTACAAACGCTATCGCAACAAGATCGTCTGGTGCCTCGAGCAACTGGGCTTCGATCCGAAGAAAATCAAGATCGAGCCGGTCGAGCATCACCTGGCTCACGCCTCCAGCGCCTACCACTGCTCCGGTTTCAAAGAGAAAACCGCAATCCTCGGGATCGACGGCAAGGGCGAGTACGCCACGACCTTCTTCGGTTATGGCGAGAACGGCAAGATCCACAAGATCAAGGAATTCTTCGATCCGGATTCCCTCGGTGGCCTGTATGGCGCGATCACCGAGTTCCTTGGTTTCGAGATGCTTGACGGTGAGTTCAAGGTCATGGGCATGGCGCCGTACGGCGACGCCAGCAAATATGATTTCTCCCGTCTGGCTTCGTTCGAAAACGGCGAGTTGGTGATCAACACCGATTACGCCAACGTCATCGGCCTGCGTCGCTACAAAGAGAAGGGCAAAGGCTTCTACTTCTCGCCGAAGCTGATCGAGTGGCTGGGGCCCAAGCGCGAAGGCGATATCGCTGACGAACCGTACATTCACTACGCCGCGAGCATGCAAGCGCTGTTCGAGAAACTGGCGTTGCAGATGATCGACTACTACCTGGGCGACGTGCTCAAGGAAACCGGCAAGCTGGCTTTCGCCGGCGGCTGTGCGTTGAACGTCAAACTGAACCAGAAAATCATCGCTCGCGACGACATCAAAGAGCTGTTTGTACAGCCAGCGTCCGGTGATGCCGGCACCGCGGTGGGTGCAGCAGCCTACGTGTCCCACGCTCGTGGCGTACCGGTCGAGAAGATGGAACACGTCTACCTCGGCCCGTCGTACAGCAACGAAGACGTGATCGCAGCCTGCGCCCGTCACCCGAGCGCGCCCAAGTGGCGCAAGCTCGTCGACATGCCGGAGAAGATCGCCAAAATCATGGTCGACGGTAATCCGGTGGCCTGGTTCCAGGGTCGCATGGAGTTCGGTCCGCGTGCGTTGGGTGGTCGTTCTATCATCGGTTGCCCAAGCGCCACTGGCGTGGCGGACCGGATCAACCATCAGATCAAGTTCCGCGAGCGCTGGAGGCCTTTCTGCCCGTCGATGCTCGACACCGTGGCGCCGCAGATGATCAAGATCGATCACCCGGCCCCCTTCATGACCTTCACTTTCGAAGTGGCTGAAGAGTGGAAAACCCGCGTGCCGGAAGTCGTCCATGAAGACGGTACTTCCCGTGCCCAGGTGCTCAAGCGCGAATACAACCCGCGCTACTACGACATGATGAAGGCGCTGGAAGTGCTGACCGGTAACGGCGTGTCGCTGAACACCTCGCTGAACCGCCGCGGTGAGCCGATGATCTGCTCGCCGACCGACGCCCTGAACATGTTCTTCGGTTCCGATCTACAGTATCTGATCATGGAAGACATTCTAGTGGTCAAAGACGGCGCGGACGCTTATGACACGCTCGGCTGAACGCCACGTGCTGCAGTTCTGTCACGGCTATGACGGGCCGTTCCTGGACTGCGCCCGACAGTACGCCAGCCTGTTCGCAGGGTCCGGCTATCGAGTGACCACGGTGTTTCTCACCGGGGTCGCCGACGCCGAGGTCGCAGCAGGTTGTGCGTCTGATGAAGTGCTGTTCATGGAATACAGCTCCAAGGCCATTCGTGGCCTGAAGCTTTCGGCGATTGCCGATCTGCGCAGAATCGCCCAGTCGCGCAATTTCAGTTTCTGTATTGCCCACCGCTTCAAGCCGATCTACATCGCCTTGCTTGGCACGGCGCTGCCGGTGATCGGCGTGCACCACGGCTTTGGTGATTACCAGCGGCGCACGCGCAAGCTGTTCGCGCATATTTTCCGCAAGCGTCTGAGCCTGCTCGGGGTCTCCGATGCGGTGCGCGACGACATGCGTCGGTGCCTGCCGAAATGGCCGGCGGCGCGGATTCAAACCCTCTACAACCGCATCGATGTCGACACGCTGCAGGCGTCTCAGGTGTCCTTTGATGAGGCGCGTGACGCCTTGGGTCTGTCGCCGGATGCGTGGGTGGTCGGCAACGTCGGTCGCCTGCACCCGGACAAGGACCAGGCCACCTTGCTGCACGGTTTTGCCCAGGCCTTGCCGCGTTTGCCGGTCGACAGCCAACTGGCAATTCTCGGCACCGGGCGTCTGGAGCGGAACCTCAAGGAACTGGCTCTCGAACTCGGTATCGGTGACCGCGTGCTGTTTCTCGGTCAGGTGCCAGAGGCGCGTCGCTACTTCCGGGCCTTCGATGTGTTCGCCCTGAGCTCCGACTACGAACCGTTCGGCATGGTGCTGCTCGAAGCCATGGCCGCTGGCGTGCCGTTGCTGGCTACCGCATGCGGCGGTGCGAAGGAAGTGGTCGAAGGCGTTGGTATTCTGTTCCCGCTGGGCGATGCCGAGCACTTGGCGCAAGGGCTGCAACACCTGGCCGTGATGAATCAACACGAGCGCCAGGTATGTGCCGAGATGATGCTTGATCGCCTGCGCGAGCGCTTCTCGGATCGCGCAGTACGCGACGCGTTCTGGCGTCTGCCGCACGTCATTGAACTGACGGCGAGGGCCTGATGCTTAACCGATTTCAAGGCTGGCGCGAGCGTGGTTGGTCCGTTGTCGACGCGTCGACCTATAACAATGCCTGGCAGCGTTTTGGCGGCAGCGTGGCGACTCATCCACTGGTGGTCGAACGTCTGGCGCAGTTGGCCGATATCCCGGTGCGTTACCTGGCCTGGGAGCAGGGTGGCGAACTGAAAGCCGCAATCCCGACCTGGGGCCGCGACCTGGCATTGTCCAAAGACGTGCTCAAACGTAACGGCAAGAAAGGCCTGTTCGATCTCGGCAACGCTGAGTTTATCCTGCCGGCTGCGGCCGATGCGCAGGCGCTGCTGCGTCACCGCGGGCGCTACCTGTCGGCGCTGAATGAAGGCCGTTTTACCGGTCTCAAACCGCAAACCGAACAACTGGCCATGGCCCGTACACCTGAAGAACTGTCGAAGAAGTTTCGCTACAACCAGCGTCGTGAACTGCGTTTGCTGGAAGAGGCGGGCGGCGTGGTGAGGCCGGTCAGCGAGTTCTCCAGCCAGGAACTGGCGGCGATCTACTGCGATCTGTTTCAGCGCCGCTGGGGTTTTCCTGCGACCGGTGCGCCGCGCATGAGCGAGGTGCTCGAACTGCTGCGCGAGTTGCTGATCGGCTCGGTGATCTTCCTCAACGACGCACCGATTGCGATTCAGTTGGTCTACCGCGTTGAAGCGCCGGAGTGGATCAGTGTCGAGTACATCAACGGTGGAGTTGACCCCGAGACTCGCGAGTTCAGCCCCGGCAGCGTATTGAGCTTCCTCAATACCCAAAGTGCCTGGGAGCAGGCACGCGCGATCGACAAGCCGCTGCGCTTTTCCTTCGGGCGTGTCGATCGCGAATACAAGGACCGTTGGTGCAACCCTGTGCCGGTGTTCACGGTATGAGCCAGACCATCAGCCGCAAGCAGCAATTGCTCAAGCGTCATCGACGTAACAAACGCATCGGTCTGTTGATCGCACTGTCGCTGTTGATTGCTGTTGGTGTGCTGGTGACATGGTGGCTGCCGCTGGTGCTGGCGGTCCTGGCCTGGATCGCCCACGAGGCGTGGTTTGCTGACCACTTGTTTTATTCGCCCGAGGACGATTACCAGTACAGCTTCCCGCCGTACACCCAGCAACCCAAGGTTCGCCTGGACGGTGGACGTCTGTTGCTGGACGAAGGCGTGATCCTGACCGACGACACTACATTGGTGCTGGCGCTACGGATAAAGAGCACCTGGCTGGGACGCTTTATTGATCCGGTGGTCGAGTTGTCGGGTGGCGATGATCCGGACCGACAAACCTTCGAGCGTGGTGTAAACGGCCTGCGTTACCTCAACCTCAGTGGTCAGGCGGGCGTTCTGTCGCAGGGCCATTTACGTTTGCGCGGGCACTTCTGCCGATTGCTCGGCGAGCCAGTGCTCTGGTCGTTCGAACAACCTGATTACCGTCGTCAGCGAGTGATGGTGATTGCGCCTCATGCCGACGATGCCGAGCTGGCTGCTTTCGGTTTGTACAGCCAGGCCGACGAGGCCTGGATCGTCACGTTGACCGCCGGTGAAATCGAAGCCGAGCACTATCGGCAGATGGGGCTGAGCGCCGTCGAAGCTTCGCGGATCAAGGGCCGCTTGCGCGCCTGGGACAGTATTGCAGTACCGCGCTGGGCCGGCGTGCCTGAGGCGCAATGCGTGCAACTGGGGTATTTTTGCCTGCAACTGGCCGCCATGCAGGCTGCGCCGGATCAGCCGATTGCCTCCCGGGAAGCGGACTTGAGCGATACCCGGCTGTTTCGCCAATTGAACCCGTTTTCCCTGCCCGGCGACAGTGACGGCGCACCGACCTGGAATAATCTGCTGGCCGATTTGCGTGAGTTGCTGCTCAAGGCTCGCCCTGAAGTGATCGTCCTGCCACACCCAGCGCTGGACCCGCATCCTGATCACATCTGCGCACAGCAAGCCGTACTTGAAGCCTTGCAGGGCCTTGAGTGGCAGCCGACGACAGTGCTCGGCTACGCCAACCACCTGCATGATAATGATCGCTGGCCAATGGGCGATTCAGGGGCCGGGATTGCATTGCCGCCGGTGTTCGATTCAGCGCACGTGCTGCAGCCGTATTGCCTGGCATTGTCGATTGAGCAGCAGCGTGACAAGGCCATGGCGCTGGGGATGATGCATGACCTGCAACCGCGAATGCCGTTCAAGCGTCGATTGCGTCGCTCGATACAACAGTTCCTGGCTGGAAGAGCGCCGTCGCCTCTCGGAGAGAACGAGTTTTTCCGCAAGGCTGTCAGGCGTCATGAGCTGTTCTGGTTTTTTAAACACAAATAAAGCTGCATGGGTATAGCGTTGCCTCGTGTTCTCATCTCTATAGTGAGCTCCCAGTGATTAATCCGTCGCCACGCATTCTTTTCATTATTTCTTATTTCGGTCGCTGGCCGTTCTGGATGCCGTTCTTTCTCGAAAGCTGCCGGCGCAATGCGGATATCGACTGGCTGTTGTTCAGTGACTGCGGTACTCCGCAGAACCTGCCAGACAACGTAAAGATCGAGAACATCGGTTTCAGCGAATACTGCCAATTGGTGTCGCGACGCCTGAATATCGATTTCTCGCCTGCCAGGGCTTACAAGCTCTGTGACATCAAGCCAGCGCTCGGCTATATCCATGCCGATCGCCTGGCGGGTTACGATTTCTGGGCTTTCGGCGATATTGATCTGGTGTATGGTGACCTGCGTCGCTATTTCACTGCTGAGCGATTGGCCCGCTTTGACCTGTTGTCGACCCATGAGCGACGAGTCGCCGGGCACCTGTGCCTGATACGCAATACGGCTCGCCAGCGTGAGTTGTTCATGCGGATCAAGAACTGGAAAACGCGTTTTACCGATCAGAAGCAATACGCTCTGGATGAAGGGGCGTTCAGCCGGATATTCCTCTGGCGCAAGAATTTCCCCAAACCGTTATTCAATCTGGTTGGCAAGTTCAACCCGTGGCGGCGGCGCAGTGAATTCACCGAAGCGTTCAGCACTCCTGGCGGCCATATCAAGTGGCACGATGGCACTGATGATGTTCCCCAGCGTTGGTACTGGCGTGATGGTTGTTTGACTAATGATCGGGACGGTGACCGCTCGTTTCCGTATTTCCATTTCTATATCTGGAAACGCAATGAGTGGTCACGGATGTCCGAGCCTGATCCTGAATACGTAAAAGGCCTGGCTGCCAAGTCGGCCTGGGTCATTGACGCAACAGGATTCACCGGGGATGAGCCATGAATCAGCGTTCCAAGGTCTTGCAGCTACAGCCGGACTACAACGTTAAAGCGCACGATTTTGCCGACCTTGCGGAGCAGATCGTCAAGGCCCTGCCGGTAGAGCGTTATGAAATAACAGCGGCGTTCTTGCGCGGCCGGCCGGGGCCGGGTGAGGCCGTGAGCCGTGCCGATCGCTCGGTCTATTTCGAATTTTCCGACAAGTCCCTCAAGGGGATGCGCCTGCGAGCCATGTGGCGGCTGTATCAGTTTTGCCGAAAAGAAAAGTTTGATGTGGTCATCTGCAACCGCTTCAAGCCGGTGAATATGCTGTTGCAACTCAATCGCTGGCTGAAAATACCCTTGTGTATCGGTATCTCTCATGGCTTCGGTGAGTACGACCGTTTTTACCGGCGGCGTCAGACCAAGAGCCTTGTCGACGGCCACTGGCGTTTTGTCGGCGTGTCGCCAGCAGTCAAACAGTACTTGCTGGATTGTGATTGCGGTTTCACTGACAGCAATACCTATGCCATTACCAATGCCATTGATATCGAGCAGGCTGAAGGCTTGCAGCACTCTCGTCAGCGTTCGCGCGAGTTGTTGGGGCTTGATTCGTCGGTACGCTTGATCGGCGCGCTTGGGCGTCTGGTACCCGTTAAAGGTCATACTTATTTATTGCAGGCCTTTGCCGCGCTCAAGGATAAATATCCCCAGACTCAATTGGCGATCATCGGTGCCGGTCGCGAAGAAGCACGTTTGACCAGTGAAATTGAGCGATTGGGTCTGTGCGGCCGTGCGCATCTCTTGGGGTTCAAGGAAAACGCCCTGCAGTATGTTCGCGCGTTCGATATCTGGACCATGCCCTCGTTGGCCGAGGGATTGGGCCTGGCATTACTCGAAGGCATGAGCGGCCACTTGCCAGTGATTGCCTCGGATGTGCCGGCCATGCTTCCGCTGGTTCAGGGCGCTGGCGGTCTTGCCGTCGAGCCTGCGAATGTCCCGTCTCTTGTCAGGGCGCTGGATACGTATCTGGGGCTTTCGGATGAGGACCTCAAAACCAAAGGTGAGCTGGCCTACCGTTATCTGCAAGAGCAGCACGATATCGACGTGTTCCGTCAGGAGTATCTGCAATTGATCGACTCTGGGTTGAGTCAGGCCCGTAAGGGGGAAGTATGAAAGACGATCAACCTGTGGTGACGGTGATCATCGCTTCCTATAACCACGGCCCGTACATAGAGCAGAGTATTCTCAGCGTCTTGAATCAGACCTATTCGAATATCGAATTGCTGGTCGTCGATGATGGCTCCAAGGATGACAGCGTCGAGCGTATCCGTCGGCTGCAAGAACAACACTCGTTCGATTTCCGGGTTCAGCAGAATCAAGGGCTGACCAATACGCTCAATGGTGCGATTGCTCGGGCCAAGGGCAGCTTGATTGTCCCGTTCGGTTCTGACGACATCATGTTGCCGGAGCGGATAGCGATTCAGGTCGCTTACATGGACGGTAAACCCGAGGTCGGTATTTGCGCCGGCAACATCGAACTGATCGACGCCGATGGCAAGCTCTTTCCCGAGAAACGTCAACGCCGGGATGTGCCGTTCCGACGCCTGGACTTTGATGACATGTTCCTCGAGCGCAAACCTTATCCGCCGGCCCCGACGCTGATGATTCGGCGTGAGGCGCTGGACAAGGTGGGTGGCTTCGACCCGAATATTCGTCTGGAGGACCTGCTGATCGAATTGAAGGTGACTCACGCGGGTTACTTCATTGATGGTCTGAATGTACTGATGGCGCGCTATCGCAAGCACGCGACCAACTCGTACAAGAATCATCGCTTCATGATCGACAACATTCTGCGGTCCTACGCGCTGTTCAGCGATCATCCGTCGTATGACGAGGTGCGTTACAAATTCCTCAACTCGATGTTCCTCAAAACCTCCAATCGCGATCGGGCGCTGGCTCGCGAGCTGCTGACGCAGATCCCTTTCAAAGCCTGGACTGGCAAGACCTGGCGCGGATTGGCGCGGTTGTGTTTTTCCCCGCTGGAAAAGAGCTGAGGGGGCAATCAAATGGGCTGGATTCAACGCTTTCTGGAAAAGCGCGCCAAGCGCGCCATTCGCAAGTTGCCGAAGAGCGAGCGCGGCGTCGTGCGTTTCAAGCAACGCTATCCCGAGTATGAGTTCGGCCGTGGTAGCTATGGTATGCCGCACGTACATGATTGGCACGAAGGGTCCACGTTGCGCATTGGTGCGTATTGCTCAATCGCCGAAGGTGTGCAGATTTTTCTCGGTGGAAATCATCGTGCAGACTGGGTGACGACTTATCCGTTTCCGGCGATGCTGCCGGGCGCTGCACACATCAGCGGCTACGCCGGTACCAACGGTGACGTGACGGTCGGCAGCGATGTGTGGCTCTGTTCCAACAGTACGCTGCTGTCGGGTGTGACGGTAGGTGATGGAGCTATCGTTGCTGCTGGCGCGCTGGTCACCAAGGATGTCGAACCTTATGCGGTGGTCGGCGGCAACCCGGCGCGATTCCTGCGCTGGCGTTTTCCGGAGGAGCAGCGCCAGCTGTTGTTGCAGAGTGCTTGGTGGGAGTGGCCGGAGGACGAGATAACAGAGGTGGTTGGCAAGCTCTGCTCTGAGGATATTCAGAGCTTTCTTGCTTATGCCTCTCAACGGTGAGTCAGGGAGTATGGGCATTGCTCAATTTCGACACCTTGCGTAAGCATCGCAGTCCGCCATTTATTGCCGGCGCCCACGGGCATGCCTTGTTCGAGGCCTTGTACATCGACAGCAATCAGACTAGAGCTGTGCTCATTGGGGCTGGCTTGGCGAATTACTACGGCCGCTGTGTATTGAGGTCAGCATGATCCTGGATGTTTCCGGCAACAGCTGGGCCGACAAGGCTTATGCCCTGGATCGCTATCGCTGGCGGCGCTTGCGCGAGCGTCACTCCTGGCTGGGCAGCCTTTTGCGCTTTGGTCGGGACGCTTGCGCAGACTGGTGGTTCGGTTGGAGGGCGCAGGCGCGCCTGGCGGCCGAGGTCGTGGCCGAGCCCTGCGATTTCCTGTTGCTGCAGTCGGCATCCAAAGTCATTCCCTTGCAGCGCAAGAAACTGCTGATTGCCGCCCTGCGCGCCAGTGGTCACTCACTGGTGGAAACCGCGTTGCAGGTGCCATCGACCATTCTTGCCCAGCGTCTGCTCAAGCATCCGCAGCAGCCGGTGCCGCTGCGCTATTTCGGCTATGCCGCGCATGCCGAGTGGCTGGTGGCTCACCACCAGCCGAAGATTCTGCTCAACGACCGTAACGGCAGCCTGTATGCGCCTTTCCTGCGCCTGGCGCTGAACCGGCACCATCACCTGCTGGTGCACCTGGCGCATGCGACCACGGTCGAGTCTTCGAGTCGTCTGGGCATGAACGACTATGACTATTACTTCATGTTCGGCCGCAGTTCGCTGGAGGCCCTGCAGTCGCGACCGTTGCGCTTCGGCAGTTCGAATGCGGTGCTGTCCGGTTCGCACATGATTGACGTTGCCTACGACTTGCCGCCGACGGACCCCGAGCGACAGGTGCTGCTGGTTCTGGGCGTCGGTCCGGACAAAGAGAAGGAGCGTGGTTACCTGCGAACCTATGCCCTGTTGCGCGACTGGGCGGCGCAGCATCCGGAGTACCAGGTGCTGATCAAGGCGCATCCGCGCAGCCAGGTATCGTTTTGGCACGGAGCGGCCGCGGCACTGCCCAATGTGCAGGTTCTCGACCGTGGAATCGGTCTGGCCGCAGCGTTGGAGCCGGCTTCGATCGTGGTAAACATCATGTCTAACGCGGTTATCGAGGCGGCGCTGGCGCGACGCCCGATCATTTATGTCGATGTCGATGAACATCACGACATTTTTTCTCAGGAGCGCTTCCTGGGCGAGCGTGTCACCACGACTGCAGAGCTGGCCGAGCGGGTAGTCTGGATGCAGGGCAACTATCAGCAGTGCCTGGAGCGGGCCCGGCATTTCGCCGAGTTTCACTTGGCGCACGGGGTAGAAGGGCTGGATACCACCATCGGGTTGTTGGTCGACCTGTTGCAGGCAGAGCCTGTGCCTTCTCAGGTGCTTGACGGCACCGTTCAGTAGGGCCGCGAGTCAGGCCTGACACATTAATAATCACGGTTGCGGTGGTGAACGGAAAATGATTTGGCCCTTTGCACATGCCTGCGTTATCAATCTCGACAGCAGGAAGGATCGCTGGGCCCGCATACAGGCACATTTGCACGGTATGGGACTACAGGCCGAGCGTTTCAGCGCAGTGTCGATGCATCGGCTGGACGATGACCCGCCTTCGCCGCAACTGCGCGAGTTTTTGCTGCGCGTCGATGGCGACAGTGACAGGTTCGAACACAAGTTGCGCGCCACTTGGGCGTGCATGCGCAGCCATCTTGCAGTGATTGCCATGGCCAAGGCTCGCGGCTGGCCGCAGGTGTTGGTCCTGGAGGACGATTGCGAGTTTGAATCCTATACGCCTGCGGTCCTGCGTCGGGTGCCGGCACAGTTGTCATCGCGGGATTGGACCATGCTGTATCTGGGGGGCACGCTGAAGAAGGGTGGGCAGGCGCGCAAGGTTTCAGCCAACCTGGTGGCGGTCAACCGGGTGCGCCTGGCGCATGCCTACGTGGTCAGGGCAGAGCTCTATGATCGGATCCTGCAGGAGGCCCCAATCAGTGGGCTGCCGCTTGACTGGTATTACTCGGAAAGTCTCCTGCCCACGACCCACGCGTTCCTTGTGCGACCCCTGTTGGCCCGGCAGAGCCTGATGGTCATGAGTGATATCGAGCAGGTGGTACGCAAGCCCAAGCTCAAGACCCGACAACTCCTGGGCCGGATGGCTGCGCGTCTTCGCTACGGCCTGTTCGGATAGTGTGCCGGCAGTAGCCAGGAGGCACCACCGGTTCCATCAGCTCGCCAAGCCAAGGGAATGCACTTGTTTGTGCACGCATTTGACCGCGTTGTCTGGCGCCAGGAGGGCGTAACCCTGAAGCAGATCGGTAAAATGCGCGTCGAACAGCCAGCGCCGGTCTTCCATGTAACGCTGCATATGGCACAGGTTGCGTCGACGAAGCTCCAGGCTCAGGGGCGAGGGCAGGATGCGCAAGTCGGCCAGATCGATCAGGCCGAACTCGCCGTCGTCCAGCAAAAGGACGTTGCCAAGGTGCAATGAGCGGAAATAGACCCCGCGTTCGTGCAGTTCTGCCAAAAAGTGCCCGATACGTTGCACCAGTGCCTGGCGCATGCTCACGCTGGGCATGGCTTGCAGCACCTGACGCAGGGTTCTGCCTGACAGGGGCTGGTAGCGTACGGCACTGCTGCCATTGGGCATGCGGTACAGCTCGAGGATCGGCGGGGTGTTCAGGCCTGTACGGGCCAGGCGTTGGCTGTTTTCGGCGAAACGCTCGGAATAGGGGTAGAAGCTGCCATAGGTATACCAGCTGCGGGCACGGAACAGCTTCAGAAAACTGCCATCTTCAAGTTTGAGGACTTTGGGCCCAAGGCCGTCTTCTTCGACCACCGATGCGTTGGCTGTCATGCGTTGAGCGTCGTCGGCAGAGAGGCTGCGAACCGAAAGTTTCGACGGGCGATTCGTGCGCTGGGCAATGCTCAGCGCGGCCATCAGTGCCAGCGGAATCCACAGCAGGAACCAATGCTCCCTGGGGGTGTACAGGATATCGCCACCCTCCGCCAGGCTGGCCCCTATACCGAATACCATCAGGGTCGACGCCAGGATAAACAGCGGTTGTGAGCGCTGGCGCCAGCAGTTGAACAGCCCTAGAAGCTGCATGGCCAGCCAGGGCAGGAACCCGATGATGCCAACATAGAAGAGTACGCCCAAGGCAAAGCTATGGGGTTCGCGGAAGGGATACCCAACCCCCGGATCGATGCTCAGGGTCGCGTCATAGCCATGGCCAATCCAGGGCGCATCAGCGATCAGATGCAGCGCCTGTTTCCAGATTTCGAAACGGTAGGAGTCGCCGCGCGCCAGGAGCATTTCCGGTAAAGCGGCCAGCATGCTTGCGGCAATGACGCCCACGATAGCCAGCAGCAACAATGAACGACGGTTCCAGCAAATGAATGCCAGCCAGAGGCCCGCCATGGCGATGGCAACCAGAGGCGTTCTGGAGCTTGTTGCCAGGGCGGCCGCGAACATGACCAGGAAGGCTGGGACAATACCGAGCAGCAGCTTGGGATTGCGCACGGTCATGCCCAGAAAAAACCAGTAGGTGCAGAAAAAGCCGAACAGGTGGGAACTGAGCAAGGGGTTGTCAAAGGCGCCCCCGCCGATCATCCGATCGCCCGGTGCATAGTGCGACAGGAAAATATAAAGATTGACCACGCTGGCGGCCAACGCAATCAGGGCCGCGGCCAGCAGGACGGGCTTGAAGCTTTCGGCGCGGTAGCGCAGCAAGAGGCTGGCACCCGCAAAGAGCATGAAAATATACAGTGGTGGTTTTGCCAGGCTAAACAGGCTTTCTGGCGTAGGACTCCAGTTCAGCGACAGCAGCGCCCAGCCGGAGTAAAGCAGGAATACCTGAACCAGCGGCTCTCGCAGGAGGATCTTCAGTTCGCCGGGGCGTATGCACAGGGCGATCAGGGCGGGGGCGCTCACGAGAGCGTAAAACAGCCTTTGATGGGCACCACGCGTAGGCAGAAAAAACAGCCCGCAAAGCAAAAGAAAAAAGCCGAGCGGCAGCACCCACAGGCAAATGAAATCGAAAACCCGGGGCCCGCTGGTATTGATCCTTCTGAATGGCATGCTGATCTGTATTCCGATTAAGGGTCGATAATACTAGCGTATCTGTTTACCTCGGTCCTGCGGAATATTGCCATCGGGCCACCGGTTCGAACGATCCCGCTGAGACCTGCGGAAGCTGTGATAAAGTCAGCATCCTTTTTTTTGAATACTTCGCGTGATATGACCGACTCCAGTCTCTCCGCAAGCCCTTCGAGCTTGAAAATCTACTTCCGACTCCTCGGCTATGTGCGGCCTTACATCGGCCTGTTCACGCTAAGTATTGTCGGCTTCCTGATTTTCGCGTCGACTCAGCCGATGCTTGGCTACGTGCTCAAATATTTCGTCGATGGCCTGTCCAATCCCGAGGCCGTGCTGTTTCCCTCGATACCCTATCTGCGCGACCTGCAATTGATGCAAGCCGTCCCCTTGCTGATCATTCTGATCGCTGCGTGGCAGGGCGCCGGTTCATTCCTGGGCAACTTCTTCCTGGCGAAGGTCTCGCTGGGCCTGGTTCATGATTTGCGAGTGCAGTTGTTCAACAACCTGCTGGTGCTGCCGAATCGTTACTTCGATCAGCACAACTCCGGGCACCTGATTTCACGCATCACGTTCAACGTGACCATGGTCACGGGGGCAGCGACAGATGCGATCAAGGTCGTGTTCCGGGAGGGCATGACGGTTGTATTCCTGTTTATCTCCCTGCTGATCATGAACTGGCGCCTCACGCTGGTGATGGTTGCCATCCTGCCACTGATCGCGTTCATGGTGAGTCGCGCCAGCTCCAAGTTCCGCAAGCAGAGCAAGAAGATCCAGGTGGCGATGGGCGACGTGACCCATGTGGCCTCCGAGACCATCCAGGGTTATCGCGTGGTCCGCAGTTTCGGCGGTGAAATCTACGAGCGCGACCGTTTCAAGCGCGCGAGCCAGAGCAACACCGACAAGCAGCTGCGCATGACCCGCACCAGCGCCATCTACACGCCGATGCTGCAGTTGGTGATCTACACCGCCATGGCGGTGCTGATGTTCCTGGTGTTGGCCCTGCGCGGTGATGCTTCGGCGGGCGACATGGTGGCGTACATCACCCTTGCCGGCTTGCTGCCTAAACCGATTCGGCAGCTTTCGGAAGTCAGTTCGACGATCCAGAAGGGCGTTGCCGGTGCCGAGAGCATTTTCGAGCAATTGGATGTGGAGCCGGAAGTCGACAAAGGCAGTGTCGAGCGTGATTCCGTCACGGGGCGACTCGATGTGCGTCACCTCAGCTTCACCTACCCGGGTACCGACCGTCAGGTGCTCGATGACATCAGCTTTTCTGTCGAGCCCGGGCAAATGGTTGCCCTGGTTGGTCGTTCAGGGAGTGGCAAGTCGACCCTGGCCAATCTGATTCCGCGTTTCTATCACCACGATAAAGGCGAGATTCTCCTCGATGGTATTGAAGTCGAGGAGTACAAACTGCTGAACCTGCGTCGGCATATCGCTCAAGTGACGCAGCATGTCACCTTGTTCAGTGACACGGTGACCAACAACATTGCCTATGGAGACCTCGCTGGCGCTCCCCGTGAAGATGTCGAGAAAGCCGCGAAGGATGCCTATGCCATGGACTTCATTGCGCAGTTGCCTCAGGGGCTGGACACCCAGGTTGGCGAGAACGGCGTGCTGTTGTCCGGCGGCCAGCGTCAACGTCTTGCGATTGCCCGGGCGCTGTTGAAAAATGCCCCGTTGTTGATTCTCGACGAAGCAACGTCGGCCCTTGATACCGAATCCGAGCGGCATATTCAGGCCGCTCTGGATCAGGTGATGAAAGGCCGTACGACGCTGGTGATAGCCCACCGTTTGTCGACCATTGAGAAGGCCGACCTGATCCTGGTCATGGATCAGGGTCGGATTGTCGAGCGCGGTACTCATTCCGAGCTCCTGGTGAAGAATGGCTATTACGCTCGATTGAATGCAATGGGCCTCGATGCGCCCGAACCGCAAGGTATCGTCTGATACCCACTTCAGGGTGAGCTATGCTCACCCTGAACCCGCCTCGGCGTGCAACGCGCTCAGGGCGCTTGTATCCAGATCCTTACATACTTGACTATGTCTAAATAAATTTCCGGAACTCACTTGTTATGGTTCGAGCATGAATCATTGACTTCGGGGCGGCTATCCGCCTCGCGTGGGTACCGGAATGTTGCAGCGCTTTTTATGGAAGTTGTTACCCAAACAGCAGCGAGCGTTCCTGTTGGGACGTTTGTCGGTCAGGGATCGGCAAGTGGTGAACAAGGCGATGTCGGGCAATGTGCGATTCCCTCAGGCCTTCCAGCAGCGTTCCTGTGTGTTCATCCACATTCCCAAGTGTGCCGGGAGCAGCGTGTGCTCCGCGCTATTCGACGGCTGGAAACCTGGGCATTTGCCGCTGTACTGGTACGAACAGCAGTTTCCCGAGCAGTTTTCCCGCAGTTTCAAATTTACCTTCGTTCGTGACCCTCTGGAGCGGGCCTATTCGGCCTACGCTTTCCTGCGTGGCAACGAACTGGGGGCGCGCGACCGACAGGCCCAGGCGCTGGTCCGTCATTACCGTGACTTCGATGATTTCATCGGCGGCTGGCTGCATCCGGAGAACGTTCAGAAACAGCTGCATTTCGTTCCCCAGACCGACTTCCTGGTCGACTCCATGGGGTATATGGCGATGGATTTCGTGGGGTATCAGGAATACCTGGGCCGTGACTTTCAGCTGCTTTGCGAGCATTTGGGGGTTGTCTCGTTATTACCCCATGTGAACAGCTCGCTGCATCGCCAATCGGCGCCCGCTCGTGATTTTTGCTCGGTACGCACTCGCCGTTTGGTGCGACGAGTCTACCAGCGTGACTATGAGATGCTCGGCTATGAGTAAATTGTCGTTTGTCTGCGAACAGCCTCCACAGATCCGCCCCTTTGCGTTGTCGCTGTCGACAACCGGCCGGGCTGCGCTCAAGAATCAGCAGCCGTGCTGTGTCTGGCTGACAGGTCTGTCCGGCGCCGGCAAGTCGACCCTGGCCAATGCCCTTGAGTTGCAACTCAATGAACAGGGGCGTCACACCTTTGTGCTCGATGGTGACAACCTGCGTAACGGTTTGTGTAATGACCTGGGCATGGGGGCTGCGGCGCGCAAGGAAAACATCCGACGCATTGCCGAGGTGGCCCGGTTGATGGTCGATGCGGGGCTGATTGTGATTGTCTCGGCAATCTCGCCGTTTCAGGCCGATCGGGCCTCGGCCAGAGCCTTGTTCTGTGCGGACGAGTTTCTTGAGGTGTATGTCAGCACGCCGTTCGATATCTGTGCCCGGCGCGATCCCAAGGGCTTGTATCAAGCCGCGCTGCAGGGGCGAATCAAGGACTTCACCGGTCTCGACAGCCCTTACGAAGCACCGCAGCACGCAGACTGTGAAATCAACACCGACGAGGTCGAACTGGCCGATGCGGTGCAGCATATTCAGGCTGTTTTGCTTAAAAAATGAACAATATAGAGGCGTGATACACACCCGGTGAAGCTCTCGGACTAGGCAGCGCCCACCCTGTGCTAATATCGCGCCCTTGTTCATTTTGTATGTGGGTTGCTCCATGAAGTTGTCCATGCCGCGATTCGATCAAGCCCCTGTCTTGGTGGTCGGCGATGTCATGCTCGACCGTTACTGGCATGGTGGTACCTCACGGATTTCTCCTGAGGCGCCGGTACCGGTGGTCAAGGTCGAGCAAATCGAAGACCGCCCGGGCGGTGCTGCCAACGTTGCCTTGAACATTGCCGCGCTCGGCGCGCCGGCATCTCTGGTCGGTGTGACCGGCGATGACGAGGCCGCCGACAGCCTGACCAATAGCCTCAAAGGCGCCGGCGTGCGTGCGTTGTTTCAGCGTATCGCTCATCAGCCGACCATCGTCAAACTGCGGGTCATGAGTCGTCACCAGCAATTGCTGCGTATCGACTTCGAAGAACCTTTTGCCACAGACGCACTGGCGCTCGGCGCTGAAGTCGACGGTCTGCTCGAAGGCATCAAGGTGCTGGTGTTGTCTGACTACGGCAAAGGCGCGTTGAAGAACCACCAAGTGCTGATCCAGGCCGCACGTGCCCGTGGCATTCCGGTGCTGGCCGATCCCAAAGGCAAGGATTTCTCGATTTATCGCGGTGCCAGCGTGATCACCCCGAACCTCAGCGAATTTGAAACCATCGTTGGCGGTTGCGTCGATGAGCACGATTTGGTGAGCAAGGGCGCGCAATTGATGCACGACCTTGAACTCGGCGCCTTGCTGGTGACCCGTGGTGAGCACGGCATGACCTTGCTGCGTCCTGATCATCCGGCGTTGCACTTGCCCGCGCGGGCTCGTGAAGTATTCGATGTGACCGGTGCCGGTGACACAGTGATTTCTACACTGGCGGCGGCGATCGCTGCTGGCGAAGAACTGCCGCATGCGGTGGCCCTGGCCAACCTGGCCGCCGGCATCGTGGTTGGCAAACTGGGTACGGCGGCCATCAGCGCTCCGGAACTGCGTCGCGCGATTCAGCGTGAAGAAGGTTCCGAGCGTGGTGTTCTGGGACTGGAACAACTGCTGCTGGCAGTCGACGACGCGCGTGCGCACAAAGAGAAAATCGTTTTCACCAATGGCTGCTTCGACATCCTTCACGCGGGCCACGTGACCTACCTCGAGCAGGCGCGGGCGCAGGGCGATCGTTTGATCGTTGCAGTCAATGACGATGCGTCGGTGAGCCGCTTGAAAGGTCCTGGACGGCCGATCAACAGTGTTGACCGGCGCATGGCGGTACTGGCAGGTCTGGGCGCGGTGGACTGGGTCATCAGCTTCCCGGAAGGCACGCCGGAAAATCTGCTGACGCAGGTCAAGCCGGACGTGTTGGTCAAGGGTGGCGATTACGGGATCGACCAGGTGGTTGGCGCCGACATTGTGAGCGCTTATGGCGGAACAGTGAAAGTGCTGGGACTGGTGGAAAACAGCTCGACCACCGCCATCGTCGAGAAGATCCGCAAGACCTGAAACTGTGGCGAGGGAGCTTGCTCCCGCTGGGCTGCGCAGCAGGCGTAAAACCAGCAAACGCGGTGTATCTGTAGAAACTCAATGGCAGGTTTTAGGGCCGCTTCGCGGCCCAGCGGGAGCAAGCTCCCTCGCCACGGGTCTGTGGTGGCCGACCTATCGTGCCACTTTGCGCGGCACGATTTTCTTCAGCAGCAGTTTGGCCTTGCCGGTCAGTCGGCTGAAACCTGATGCCTTGCCCGGTTGGCTCAAGCCTTGCTGTCTGAGCCAATCCTTCCAGCGAATCCGCTCGTCACGCACCAGCCAGCCTTCCTGTCGGGCAAAACTTTCTGCCAGATACAGTCCGCGTGTGCTTGCCGGGTAGAGCTGATCTTTTTTCAGGGTGTAGAGCTCAGGCAAAGGCTGGCCATCCTCAAGAGGCATCAGGTACAGGTCGGGGCGCTTGCGGTCCAGCCGCGCGACCAGTTGATCACCTTCAAGACGTTCATCGACATGGAACAGGCTCAGGGACTTGGCTTCCTTGGGCACGTTCAGGCGCAAATCGTAGATCAACTGCAACGAAGCCGTGGGCAAATGCACGTAAGCCCGTGGGCGCTCGATCAGCTGCATATTGGCGCAACGCACCGGACGTGCAGCGCCAGACAACGGTGTCAGGCGAAACGGCAGCGCCTCGCGATAATGCAGCGCGGTGGCGTAGGGCGCGGGCAGCCAGGTGTCATTGAAGCGCCCGCCGAGCCAGCCTTCCGGCGTTTCCAGCAGACATTCTTCGGCGATTTCCTGAATGGCTGTGTGCAACGGCAGGTTCAGTTCGTGCGCCGGCACATAACCCGAGATCAGTTTGAGCACCACGTCGCCACGGTCCTGACGGCGCTGGCGGACCAGCACCCAGTAATCGCGATTTTGCCAGTGCAGGGTCAGGCGTACCGAGACGCCGAGGTTGGCCAGCTCCAGCGAGAAGTGCTCTGGATTGGCCACCGTGACCGGGCGCCGACGTTGCAGGGTCTGGGAGAAATTCAACGGCCTCCCGACACTCTGATAGCTCAGGCCTTCGGGAGTCGCTTCGACGTATAACGGCAGGGTCTTGAAGTTGCTGGGGTTCTTTCTTATGAGCGTTCGCGGCATGTCGGCTCCTTCTTGCGTCGCGGTCGTCACAAAACGTCAACAGACCCTAGAACTTGAGCAACAGTCGCCACATTGTGGGCGAGGTGCAGCGGATTAATGGTCCCGACAATAGCACTGGCGACACCGGGTTGCGCGAACAACAATTCGAAGCTGGCGCGTACCGGGTCCACACCTGGGCTGAGGCAGGCGTGACCGCTGGCCAGAGCCTTCTTCACCAGGATGGCTTTGCCGTGGGCAGCAGCGTAGTCGATGACCGGCCGCTCGGCCTGCTCGTTGAGATTGTAGGTGACCATGGCGCAATCGCCTTGTTCCAGAGCCTTTAAACCACCATCAACGGTCTTGCCGGAAAACCCGAAGCCGCGAATCTTGCCTTCGCGCTTGAGCTCGGCGAGGGTTTGGTAGACCTCGCACTCGTTGAGGATCGCCAGATCGTTGCCATCCGAATGCACCAGCATCAGGTCGATAAAGTCGGTCTCCAGACGTTTCAGGCTGCGTTCGACGGAAAACCGTGTGTGCGCAGCGCTGAAATCATGCCGCGACAGGCCATCGGCGAACTCTTCGCCGACCTTGCTGACAATCACCCAGTCCTGACGCTGACCGCGCAGCAATGGGCCGAGGCGTTCTTCACTGCGGCCATAGGCAGGCGCCGTATCGATCAGGTTGATGCCCAGGTCGCGGGTCAGCTTGAGCAGCCTGCGCGCTTCATCATCATCCGGGATCTGAAAGCCATTGGGGTACTTCACGCCTTGGTCGCGGCCGAGTTTCACCGTGCCCAGGCCCAGCGGCGAAACCAGCAGGCCAGTACTGCCCAGCGGGCGATGCAGGTTGTGCAGGGTAGCTTGGCTCATGGCAGCAATTGCTCCCAGGCAGGCACGCCCATCGGTGGTTTTGGCAGCGCCGGCAACGGCGCCGGGTGGCTTGGCTGGATACCGTCGCGTTGCAGCGATGCAAGCACTCGGTCAGAGAAGTCCGGTGCCAGCGCCAGTTTGGTCGGCCAACCCACCAGCAGACGGTCCTGCTCGGCGAGGAAGGCGTTGTCCGGGCGGCTCAGGCCTGATTGCAGTGGCTCGGCGCGCTCGACCCGCAAGGTCGCCCATTGCGCCTGGCTGAGGTCGATCCACGGCAACAGGTTGCCGAGCTCTTTCTGTGCAGCGGCGATTTGCGCGGCGGGCTCGCGAGCCACGCCCTCGGCTTCGGCAATGTCACCGCCCAGGTACCAGACCCATTGGCCATCAGCGGCCGGGTGGGTGGTGACGGTGATGCGCGGCTTTGGCCCGCCGCCCAGGCAGTGAGCGTACAGCGGTTTGAGGGTCGGGCCTTTGACAATGATCATGTGCAGCGGCCGACGTTGCATGGCCGGCTGGCTCAGGCCGAGCGCGGTGAGCAAGTCGGCGTTACCAGCACCGGCGCTGAGGACAATGCGCTGTGCACGGATCTCGCGTTCGTCGACTCGCAGGCCGACCAGTTCGCCGTTCTCCAGCAGCGGCTCGATCTTCTGGCCGGCCAGCAGGCCATCACCGGCCAGCTCGGCCAGGCGTGCGATCAGGCTTGGCACGTCGACCACCAGCTCAGCCAGGCGATAGACCTTGCCCTTGAAACGCTTGTCTTGCAGGGCCGGCGGCAGTTGCTCGCCCTTGACCTGATCGACCCGACCACGCACCGCTTTGCTGGCGAAGAAACTGGTGAGGTTGCCGGCGAGGGTGCCGGGTGACCACAGATAGTGGGCTTCGGAGAGCAGGCGTACACCGGACAAGTCCAGTTCGCCGTCGCCGGCCAGGGCTTCACGCCAGCGTCGCGGCATGTCGGCAATCGCTTCCGAGGCTCCCGTCAACGCGCCGTGCAGCGCGTACTTGGCGCCGCCGTGGATGATCCCCTGGGACTTCACACTTTGCCCGCCACCGAGGCTGGCACTTTCCACCAGCACGGTCGAAAAACCCTGGCGGCGCAGGCGTGCGTTCAGCCAGAGGCCGGCGACACCAGCGCCGACAATCAGCACGTCGGTGGAAATAACGGATGGCATGCAGCGACCTCAGCGTTCAAGACTAGAGGCGCAGTATACAGCCTAGCGGCAAGCTTCAAGCTTCAAGCCTCAAGCTGCAAGAGGGCTGGTGTTGCTCTTTCTTGCCGCTTGTAGCTTGAAGCTTGAAGCTGCTCTTAGTGCCCGGCGGTTTTCGAGAACAACTGGATGACCACCACGCCCAGGACAATCAGCGCCATGCCGAGCATGGCCGGGATGTCGAGTTTCTGGTCGTAGAGAAACAGCGCCGCGATACTGACCATCACGATGCCCATGCCGGCCCATACCGCGTAGGTGACGCCAACGGGAATGGTGCGCACCACCAGGGTCAGCATCCAGAACGCGATGCCATAACCGACAGTGATCAGCAGCAGAGGGATCGGCGTGCTCAGGCCCTTGACCGCTTTCATCGATACGGTGGCGATCACTTCGGCGCAGATGGCGATAGCCAGGTAGTAGTAAGCGTTCATGGGGCGTTCCTCGTGTTTGGACCTACTTGATAAGGTCGGCATTCTAGAGACTCTGGAGATGGGGTAAAGTCATTACCTATCTGAATTAAAGATGGGTTGAATAATGAGTGTGCAATGGAGTCTGGAACAGATGCGTCTGTTCGTTAGCGTCGCCGAGCAGCGTTCGTTTTCGGCTGTCGCGCGGGACCAACGTAAGGCACAGTCGGCGGTCAGTAGTTCAATTGCGCTGCTTGAAGCAGACCTTGGCGTGAACCTGTTTGATCGTAGTAGCGGTCGCCAGCCACGCCTGACCGAAGCCGGCAGTGCATTGCTCGAAGAAGCGCGAGAGGTGCTGCGCCAGTGCGAGCGGCTCAATGGCCGGGCGCAGGCGTTGATGCGCGGTCAGGAAGCGCGGCTGCGTCTGGCGCAGGATGAGGCCATGCCATATCAGCCAGTGCTCGACAGCCTCGAAGCATTGGCCGAGCGATTTCCCAGCCTGGAAGTGCAACTGGCCAGCGCCGCACAGGGTGATGTGGCGCGCAAACTGGTGGAGCGCCGGGCCGATCTGGGCTTGCTGTTTTATCACGAGCAGATTCCCGAAGCCCTGGAGCGTCGGGTGTTGGGCAGTGTCGAGATGGTCACGGTGTGCGGAGTAGGGCATCCGCTGGCCGTAGATGGACAGGTCAGTTGTCAGCAGATGGCGCAGCATCGACAACTGCTGATGGCCACGCATTCCAGCGTCTACCCCGGCAGTGAACAAGCCAGCCCGCAAGTTTGGCGGGCCGACAGTTTTTATGTCCTGGCCGAGTGGCTGATGCGCGGGTTGGGCTGGGCCTGGTTGCCACGGCATGTGGTGCAGTACCCGGCGTATCAAGGCCAGATGGTCGAACTGGTCAGCGAGTGGACCCCGCCAGCCTTGGTGGTGGAACTGGTCTGGCGGCGTGATGAGCCATTGGGGCCGGCGGCGCGTTGGTTGGCGGAGCGTTTTGCCGTGCACTTGCAGGCGATCGGCTAAAAAAGCCGATAAACTCCGCCGCCATGAATAGAACTCTCTACACCGTGCTGTTTTACTTGGGGCTGCCACTGGTAGCGATTCGGCTGTGGCTGCGCTCGCGCAAGGCGCCGGCGTACGCCAGGCGTATTGGCGAGCGCTTCTCCATCGGCTTGCCGGTGATGAAGCCCGGCGGCATCTGGGTACACGCGGTGTCGGTCGGCGAGAGTATCGCCGCTGCGCCGCTGATTCGTGCGTTGCTCGAACGTTATCCACAGCTACCAATCACCGTGACCTGCATGACCCCAACCGGCTCCGAGCGAATTCACGCGATGTTCGCCAATGAGCCGCGCATCCAGCACTGCTATCTGCCCTACGATTTGCCCTGTGCGGCGGCGCGCTTCCTCGACAGGGTCCGGCCGAAACTGGCCGTAATCATGGAAACCGAGTTGTGGCCCAATCACATTCATCAGTGCGCCAAACGCGGAATTCCGGTAGCGCTGGCCAATGCCCGGCTCTCGGAGCGCTCGGCCAGAGGCTACGGCCGTTTCGCAAAACTGACCCAGCCGATGCTTGCCGAAATGAGCCTGTTCGCGGTGCAGACCGAAGCCGAGGCCGAGCGTTTTCGGCAGTTGGGTGCGCGTGCGGAAACGGTCGAAGTGACCGGCTCGATCAAATTCGACCTGAGTATCGATCCACAACTGCTGCAGCGCGCCGCCGAGTTGCGTCAGCAATGGCAAGCGGTCGAGCGTCCGGTGTGGATCGCCGCGAGCACCCATGAAGGTGAAGACGAAGTGGTGCTGGCGGCTCATCGGCAATTGCTCGCCAGCCATCCGGATACGCTACTGATTCTGGTACCGCGTCACCCCGAGCGCTTCAACCCGGTGTTCGAACTCTGCCAGCAGCAAGGCTTCAACACGATCCGCCGCTCGACCGGCGAAGCCGTCAGCGCCAACACCTCAGTGCTGCTCGGCGACACCATGGGCGAGTTGCTGTTTCTCTACGCCTTGGCCGACAGCGCGTTTGTTGGCGGTAGCCTGGTGCCGAATGGCGGGCATAACCTGTTGGAGCCGGCGGCGTTGGCCAAACCGGTGTTGAGCGGGCCGCACCTGTTCAACTTCCTTGAGATCGCCGCGCTGCTGCGCAGTGCCAAGGCGTTGCAGGAAGTGGATGACGCCCAAGGGCTGGCGGTGGCGGTGCAGCGGTTGTTCGAGTTGCCACGCGATGCGCAGCGGATGGCAGAGGCGGGGCTTACGGTAATGCGCGCCAATCAGGGCGCCTTGCAGCGATTGCTGGATGGGTTGGGGCGGTTGATCGACCGTTAGACCGCGGTGCATGACATAAAAAAGATCGCGGCCTTCGGCAGCTCCTACGCGGGAATTGTGTTCCTCCGTAGGAGCTGCCGAAGGCTGCGATCTTTTGATCTTGCTTAATAGTTCGGCGGAGCCTTCAGCTGTTCCGCTGCAGCCTTGGCCAGGTCCGGCGGCAGGAAGTCCTTGTCCGGGTTGTAGTCGGCCTTGAGATAACGCTTCAGATCTTGCAAGTCGCCCGGGCTCAGAGTGCCGGCCGCCTGCTTCAGGCGCAGGTTGTCGAGAATGTAGTCGTAGCGGCTGTTGTTGTAATTGCGCACCGAGGTGTACAGCTGACGCTGGGCGTCGAGCACATCGACGATGTTGCGCGTACCCACCTGATAACCGATTTCCGTGGCTTCCACCGCGCTCTGGTTCGAGATGATCGACTGGCGGCGTGCCTGCACCTGCTCGACATCGCTATTCACCGCACGGTGCAGGTTGCGGGTGTTTTCCACCACTTGCCGACGCAGCGCTTCGCGTTGCTGTTCGCTTTGGTCCAGGCGCGAGTACGACTCGCGAACCTGCGAGCTGGTCAGCCCGCCGCTGTAGATCGGAATGTTCAATTGCAGGCCGACCGTGCTTTGCGAAACGGTGCCACCATACGGTTGACCAAAGGGACTCGGGTTGCTGAAGCCCAGCGCATCGTTGTCACCGGTCTTGTACTGCGCCACGGCGTCGAGGGTCGGCGCGTGACCGGCCTTGCGCTGCTTGAGTGTCTCTTCGGCGGCGCTGACTGCGTAGTTACTGGCCAACAGGTTGAGGTTCTGTTTGGCTGCGGTGTCGACCCAGGCCTTGGCGTCGTTCGGCGCTGGCGGCAGGATCGGCAAGGTGTGGACGATGCCCTGAATCGAGTTGTACTGACGGTTGGTCAGGGTGATCAGCGCTTCAAACGCATCATCCACCTGGCGCTGGGCGAGGATCCGATTGGCGCGTGCGGTGTCGTAACTGGCTTGCGATTGCAGCACGTCGGTCTTATCCGAGAGGCCCACATCGAAACGCTCATTGGACTGGTCGAGCTGGCGTTTGAACGCCGCTTCTTCGGCCTTGGTCGAGGCCAGGTTGTCTTGGCTGCGCAGCACGTTGAAGTAGTTCTCGGCACTTTGCAGGATCAGGTTCTGCTCGGTCGCCGAGAGTTGCAGCGCCGCTTGCTCGTTGACATCCTTGGCCGCCTGAAACTGGAACCAGCGATCGGCGCGGAACAACGGCTGGGCCAGCGTCGCTTGATAGAAGTGGGCACTGCGGTTGGCGATGGCTGACGGCTGGTCGATTTTTGTCCGCACATCGGCGACTTCAGCACCACCCGAGAGGTTCGGCAGCAGGCCGGCGCGGGCCTGGGGCACGACTTCCTTTTGCGCGCCATATTGGGCGCGGGCTGCGGCCAGGTCAGCGTTGTTGTCGACGGCTTCCTGGTAGACGCTGACCAGATCGGTCTTGGTCGATAAGGGCGCTTCTGCTGCCCAGGCCATTCCATTGGACGCACAAGACACGGCGAGGGCCAGTGAGAGTTTGCGCAGCATGAGGCGATCCCTAAATTTATATTACGTCAATAATCTGAGCGCCAAGGCTACGGCGCGCGCTTTACAGCGTCAAGGCGCAGCATGGCGTAGCGAGTGTAGTTGCGCCTGTCGACGGCAACAATCCTGTAATTACGCCATTCATCACGCTGTTTGCACCGGTGTTGGCGTTCTTTGCCAGTTGTGTCTAGACTGGCCGGGTTCTTGTCGGGGTGCCTTGCTATGAGGCTGAGATCGAATAAATTCGGATCCCGTTGAACCTGATCAGGTTTATGCCTGCGTAGGGAACAAGATTTCTCGTCACCCGGCGAGTCCTCTTGTGCTTCGTCCGGGATGTTGTTCGACAATCGAACAGCTCTCGTGCACTCAGCACAGCACTCATCCAGTTGGAGTTTTCACTGGTGGGCTGCGTCCATTCGTTACAGGTTCGCTCCGACAAAAAATCCACTGCCTGGATGAAGTCTGGAGAGCCCGTGATGACTACAAAATCAAAAAATGCAATCAATCTGAGTGATTCGGCCAAGGTCGATCAGCAATCGGTTCAGCCCTTTACTCGCTCGCAGAAAATTTATGTCCAGGGCACTCGCCCGGACATCCTCGTGCCGATGCGCGAAATCAGCCTCGACGTGACCCCCACCGACTTCGGCGGCGAGATCAACGCACCGGTTGTGGTCTACGACACGTCGGGTCCGTACACCGATCCCAACGTGATCATTGATGTGCGCAAAGGCCTGGGCGACGTGCGTTCGCCGTGGATCGAAGCCCGTGGCGACACCGAGCGTCTGGCCGGTCTGAGCTCGAATTTCGGCCAGGAGCGCCTCGCCGATCCGGAGCTGACCAAGCTGCGTTTCGCTCACGTGAACAACCCGCGCCGCGCCAAGCCGGGCGCCAACGTCAGCCAGATGCACTACGCCCGCAAAGGCATCATCACCGCCGAGATGGAATACGTCGCCATCCGCGAAAACATGAAGCTCGAAGTGGCCCGTGCCGCAGGTCTGCTGGATCAGCAACACGCCGGCCACAGCTTCGGCGCCAGCGTGCCGAAAATCATCACCCCGGAGTTTGTCCGTGAGGAGATCGCCCGCGGTCGCGCGATCATTCCGGCGAACATCAACCACACCGAACTGGAACCGATGATCATCGGCCGTAACTTCCTGGTGAAGATCAACGGCAACATCGGCAACAGCGCGCTGGGTTCGTCCATCGAAGAAGAAGTGGCGAAACTGACCTGGGGCATTCGCTGGGGTTCGGACACGGTCATGGACCTGTCCACCGGCAAGCACATTCACGAAACCCGCGAGTGGATCATCCGCAACTCGCCAGTGCCGATCGGTACCGTGCCGATCTATCAGGCGCTGGAAAAAGTCGGCGGCGCAGCCGAAGACCTGACCTGGGAGCTGTTCCGCGACACGCTGATCGAGCAGGCCGAGCAGGGCGTCGACTACTTCACGATCCACGCCGGTGTGTTGCTGCGCTACGTGCCGCTGACCGCCAAACGCGTGACTGGTATCGTTTCCCGTGGCGGTTCGATCATGGCCAAGTGGTGCCTGGCGCACCACAAGGAGAACTTCCTCTACACCCATTTCGAAGACATCTGCGAAATCATGAAGGCCTACGACGTCAGCTTCTCGCTGGGCGATGGCTTGCGTCCGGGATCGATTGCCGACGCCAACGACGAAGCGCAGTTCGGTGAACTGGAAACCCTCGGCGAGCTGACCAAGATCGCCTGGAAGCACGATGTACAGTGCATGATCGAAGGCCCCGGCCACGTGCCGATGCAGTTGATCAAAGAGAACATGGACAAGCAGCTCGAGTGCTGCGACGAGGCGCCGTTCTACACCCTCGGCCCACTGACCACCGACATCGCACCGGGTTATGACCACATCACTTCGGGCATCGGTGCGGCGATGATCGGCTGGTTCGGTTGCGCCATGCTTTGCTACGTCACGCCGAAGGAACACTTGGGCCTGCCGAACAAGGATGACGTGAAGACCGGGATCATCACCTACAAGATCGCCGCCCACGCGGCTGACCTGGCCAAGGGGCATCCGGGCGCGCAGATCCGCGACAACGCCTTGAGCAAGGCGCGTTTCGAGTTCCGCTGGGAGGACCAGTTCAACCTCGGTCTGGATCCGGACACCGCGCGTTCGTACCACGATGAAACCCTGCCAAAGGACTCGGCCAAGGTCGCGCATTTCTGCTCGATGTGCGGGCCGAAATTCTGCTCGATGAAAATCACCCAGGAAGTCCGTGAATATGCGGCCAACCAGCGGATCGAAACCGTCGATGCAGAAGTCGCCCAAGGTCTGGCCGAACAGGCTGAGCGCTTCAAGCAGGAAGGCAGTCAGCTGTATAAAAAAGTTTGATCTGACCCGGGATTGACGGCGCCTGTGCTGCCGTCTTCGCGAGCAAGCCCGCTCCCACATTAGGTCTCAGTCGTACACAAATTTTGTGTTCACAGGAGATCCAGTGTGGGAGCGGGCTTGCTCGCGAAGGGGCCAGGCCAGGCACCGAAAATACCAATGACACACTTTATCCCTCTGAGATAACACCCTTGAGCATTCCAACCAGTACCTATTCCCCCGACCACGCCGTGCCTCTGGCTCAGCGTGTTTTCGGTGCCCGTGATCTGTTCTCCCTGTGGTTTTCCCTCGGCATTGGTCTGATGGTCTTGCAGACCGGTGCCTTGCTGGCGCCGGGGCTGGGGCTGTCGGGGTCGTTGCTGGCGATTTTCCTTGGCACCCTGGTCGGCGTTCTGCTGCTGGCGTGTGTCGGGGTGATCGGCAGCGATACCGGCCTGTCGGCCATGGCCGCGCTGAAACTCAGTCTCGGTGCTCGCGGCGCGAGCCTGCCGGCAATGCTGAACCTTCTGCAACTGATCGGTTGGGGCTCGTTCGAAATCATCGTCATGCGCGATGCGGCCAGCCTGCTGGGTTCCCGTGCGTTCAACGACGGTAGCCTGATGGCCAATCCATTGCTCTGGACGCTGGCGTTCGGTGCCTTGGCGACCTTGCTCGCGGTCAGTGGTCCATTGACGTTCGTCCGCAAGATCCTGCGCAAGTGGGGCATCTGGTTGCTGCTGGCGGCGTGCATCTGGCTGACCTGGAACCTCTTCGCCAAAGCCGATCTGGCCGCGCTGTGGGCGCAGGCCGGTGACGGTTCGATGCCGTTCGCCGTGGGGTTTGACATTGCCATCGCCATGCCGCTGTCGTGGCTGCCACTGATTGCCGACTACTCGCGTTTCGGCAAGCGTGCGAAAAGCGTATTCGGCGGTACGGCGCTGGGCTTCTTTATCGGTAACTTCTGGCTGATGAGCCTCGGTGTTGCCTACACCCTGGCGTTTGCCCCGAGCGGTGAAGTCAATGCCTTGCTGTTGGCGCTGGCCGGTGCCGGTTTGGGCATTCCGCTGTTGCTGATTCTGCTTGATGAGTCGGAAAATGCGTTCGCCGACATTCACTCGGCGGCGGTGTCCAGCGGGATTCTGTTGCGCATGAAAGTCGAACACCTGGCCTTGGCCATCGGTGTGATCTGCACGCTGATTGCCTGCCTGGCGCCCTTGGCCCAGTACCAGAACTTCCTGCTGTTGATCGGCTCGGTGTTCGCGCCGCTGTTCGGCGTGGTGCTGGTGGATCACTTCATCCTGCGTCAGCGCAGTGCTCAGGTTGCGTCAGCCGCCTTGCGCTGGCCGGCGTTGCTCGCCTGGTTGGGCGGGGTGAGTACCTATCACTTGCTCGCGAATCTGTATCCGCAAGTCGGCGCAACCCTACCGTCGCTGGTACTGGCAGGGCTGCTGCAACTGCTGCTGGGTCGGGTCTTCAGCTACGCTCGGGCACCAGCTCAGGCTTGATCTGACCCTTGAGACGGGCGTAAGGGATGGTCATCTCGATGAGACCAAGCGAGTAGGGCGCGATGCTCGCAACGTTGTACTTGAGCACCACCCCGGCGCTGGTCAGTGCCACGTTCGGGGTTTTCTGGAAGGGCCAGGTCTTCACAAAGTCCGGGTCCCGATCCATCTGCGAATTGATCAACCAGCTATTGTGGGCGACCTGCGCGGTCTTCCAGAAAGCCGTTTCCTGGCCCGGCAGAAGCATGTCGGGCAGGCTCAGCTCTTTTTGCTGCTGACGTGAATAATTGATGAACCCTCGCCCCGGCGTGCCATTGGCCGCCCCGGTGTCCAGATAGCTGGACACTTCAACGATCACCAGTCCGTCATGCTGCTCACGTACCTTGGCTTGCAAATAGCTGCTGTTGCGATTGCCTGACGCGCTTAAAAACTGTTCCCGGTAGGCGTTGATCGACGCTGGCAGTGCCGCACCCGCTGATGTGCGGGTCATTTGCAGCAGGCGCTGCTCGACGATCCGGTCCAGTTGCGGCTCGTTGGGGAAGTGCACCGTATCGATATTCACCAACGGGCAGTCGGGGCTGCCGCACCCGGGTTTGACCTGCTCGGACGCATCGCTGGTGGATGCCAGCGGCGCGCGATAGCTGGGCTGGAACAGGCTTTGGCAAGCGCCGAGCGTAAGGGCGATACAGGCCACGGAGGCGATTTTCAACAGCGACATGGGCGTCCTTCATGAATCAGTGAAAGGCAAAAGTTACCGGCTTCGACTGCCAGCGTGGCGGTCAGTTCGCCACTAAGCTCAATAGTATCAATTAGAGTAGGTTTGCTCCCCTGCCGTCTATCCCGGCGATTGCATAGAGGCTGCATCAAACGCTGTGAGCACGTTAGGATGGCGCGAAGCCTGAGGGGGAGCCTCAGACGGATTGACTGTAAACGAGGATTGTTATGACTGATTTTGCCAATGCCACCCCGACCATCGTAGACGTCGTTCGCAGCGAAAACTGCTACAAGGGTTTCTACAAGCTCGATCGCGTGCACCTGCGCCATGAGCTGTTTGCCGGTGGTATGAGTCGCGAGATCAGTCGCGAGGTGTTCGTTCGTCATGATGCTGTGTGCGTCTTGCCTTACGATCCGCAGCGGGACGAAGTGGTTTTGATCGAGCAATTTCGTGTCGGTGCAATGGGCAAGACCGATAATCCGTGGCTGATCGAACTGGTCGCTGGTCTGATCGATCGGGACGAAATACCGGAAGAAGTTGCTCACCGCGAAGCGCAGGAGGAAGCTGGACTTGTATTCACTGCTCTGTGGCCGATGCTCAATTATTTTCCGTCGCCCGGTGGCAGTACCGAATATGTGCACTTGTATCTGGGGCGGTGTGACAGTAACGGGGCCGGCGGCATTCATGGGCTGGTGGAGGAAGCAGAAGACATTCGCGTGACGGTCTGGGACTTCGAAGATGCCCTGCAGGCCGTACGTGATGGGCGGATTTCCAACGCGGCAAGCATCATTGCCTTGCAATGGCTGGCTTTGAATCGCGTTGAAGTGAGGGGGCTATGGTCGTAAACAAACAGCGCGATCGTTATCGGGTCGACCTCGTGGGGCTGCAAAGCGCCTGCGAGGCCAATTACGCCCGTTTGATGCGCCTGTTGCCGGAGATGCGCAATCAGCCGACGGCCCGGCGCATTGCCATGACCCAGGGCGAGCAGATGCTGGGTGTGCTGATGCTGGAAGTGCTGCAAGCGTGTCCGTACACCACGACCCTGCGAGTGCGTCAGGAACACAGCCTGCCGTGGCTACCGGTGCCGCAGTTGGAAGTTCAGGTGTACCACGACGCGCGGATGGCCGAAGTTATCAGCGCCGAACATGCGCGGCGCTTTCGCGGCATCTATCCTTACCCGAATGCGTTGATGCACCAGCCAGACGAAAAAGCCCAGCTCAATGTGTTCCTCGGCGAATGGCTGAGTCATTGCTTGGCCTGTGGGCATGAGTTCGAAGCCGTGCGCTAGCTATGCGTTAGTTGTGAACTGCGTCCGGTTCACGGGTTTCCTCTTTTCAATTTCCCCCAGCATAATTGCGCCACTTATCCACCGCCGTGATCACGCCTTGGGAGAACGCCTTGCCGAGCGTATCCACTCTGACCGCCAACGATGCCGTATTGCTGGTGCAGCTCTCTGACAGTCATCTGTTCGCCGAGGCGGATGGGACGTTGCTGGGCATGAACACCCGCGACAGCCTGCAAAAGGTTATCGAGTTGGTGCTGGCGCAACAGCCGCACATCGACCTGATGATCGCCAGCGGCGACTTGTCCCAGGACGGCACGCTTGAGTCGTATCGGCAGTTTCGTGAGATGACCCGGCAGATCGATGCTCCCGCTCGCTGGATTCCGGGCAACCACGATGAGCCACAAATCATGGCCCGGGCAGCGGTCCAGAGTCAGCTGCTGGAGCCGGTGGTGGATATCGGCAACTGGCGGATCACCTTGCTGGACTCGGCGGTACCCGGCTCGGTGCCGGGGTATTTGCAGGATGATCAGCTGCAATTGCTCGCACGCGCCCTGAGTGAAGCGCCGGAACGCCATCATCTGGTGTGCTTTCACCATCATCCGGTGTCCATCGGTTGTGCCTGGATGGAGCCGATAGGCCTGCGCAACCCGGAAGCCTTGTTTGCCGTGCTCGATCGTTTTCCACAGGTTCGGGCAGTGCTCTGGGGCCATGTGCATCAGGAAATCGATCAGTTACGCAACGGCGTGCGGCTGATCGCTTCACCGTCGACCTGCATCCAGTTCGAGCCAGGCAGTGTGGATTTCAAGGTCGATACCCTGGCGCCAGGCTATCGCTGGCTGCGGTTGCTACCGGACGGACGGCTGGAAACCGGGGTCGAGCGTGTGACCGGGTTCGAGTTTCAGGTTGATTACGGTTCCAACGGCTACTGATTCACCCGCGTAGGAGCTGCCGAAGGCTGCGATCTTTTAACGATCAAAAGATCGCAGCCTTCGGCAGCTCCTACGGTGAGTGTGTAGTTGATATCTTTTTGATGCTCCCCCAAGCCTGCCGAAGTCCCTGTAAACTGCGGCTCTTTGCCCGTCGCACAGGGAGCTCGCATGTCTGGTTCGATCCTCTATATCCACGGTTTCAACAGCGCACCCTCGTCGAAAAAGGCCTGTCAGTTGGTCGACGTGATGGATCGTCTGGGTCTGGGCGATCAGTTGCAGGTGCCGGCCTTGCATCACCATCCGCGCGAGGCCATCGGTCAGCTGGAGCAGGCGATTGCCACACTGGGGCGGCCACTGCTGGTCGGCAGCTCCCTCGGCGGCTACTATGCCACTCACCTTGCCGAGCGCCATGGCCTCAAGGCGCTGTTGGTCAACCCTGCCGTCAGCCCGCATCGGATGTTCGACGGATACCTGGGCACGCAGAAGAACCTGTATACCGACGAGACCTGGGAATTGACCCACGACCACGTGACGGCCCTGGCCGAGCTGGAAGTGTCGGCGCCCCAGGACCCGCAGCGGTTTCAGGTGTGGTTGCAAACCGGGGACGAAACGCTGGACTATCGCCTCGCCCAGCAGTATTACCGAGCCTGCGCCTTGCGCATCCAGGCCGGTGGCGACCACAGTTTTCAGGGTTTCGCCGGGCAATTGCCGGCCCTGTTGAGTTTTGCAGGCATAGGTGCAGATGTGTATCAGGCGATCGATTTCACAGCACTGTGAACCCTTGCCCCTATTTTCATGAACAACTGACGACGAGACCCCATGGCCACTCCCAGCGCTAGCTCTTATAACGCAGACGCCATCGAAGTCCTCTCGGGCCTCGACCCGGTGCGCAAACGCCCCGGCATGTACACCGACACCAGTCGGCCGAATCACCTCGCCCAGGAAGTCATCGACAACAGTGTCGACGAAGCCTTGGCCGGGCATGCCACATCGGTGCAGGTCATTCTTCACGCCGACCACTCTCTGGAGGTCAGCGATGACGGCCGAGGCATGCCGGTGGACATTCACCCCGAAGAGGGTGTCTCGGGCGTCGAGCTGATCCTTACCAAACTGCACGCGGGCGGCAAGTTCTCCAACAAGAACTACCAGTTCTCCGGCGGTTTGCACGGGGTGGGTATTTCGGTGGTCAACGCCCTGTCGACCCAGGTCCGGGTGCGCGTCAAACGCGATGGCAACGAGTACCAGATGACCTTCGCCGATGGCTACAAAGCCACCGACCTGGAAGTGGTCGGCACCGTTGGCAAGCGCAACACCGGGACCAGCGTGTACTTCGCGCCGGACCCGAAATACTTCGACTCTCCCAAATTCTCCATCAGCCGCCTCAAGCACGTACTCAAGGCCAAGGCCGTGTTGTGCCCGGGGTTGCTGGTCAGCTTTGAAGACAAGGCCACCGGCGAAAAAGTCGAATGGCATTACGAAGACGGTCTGCGTTCCTATCTGGTAGACGCGGTCAGCGAATTCGAACGTCTGCCCGACGAACCTTTCTGCGGCAGCCTGGCCGGTAATAAAGAAGCGGTCGACTGGGCACTGCTGTGGCTGCCTGAAGGTGGCGACAGTGTGCAGGAAAGCTACGTCAACCTGATCCCGACGGCCCAGGGCGGTACTCACGTCAACGGCCTGCGTCAGGGCTTGCTCGACGCAATGCGCGAATTCTGCGAATTCCGCAGCCTGCTGCCGCGTGGCGTGAAGCTGGCGCCGGAAGACGTCTGGGAACGCATCGCTTTCGTCCTGTCGATGAAAATGCAGGAGCCACAATTCTCCGGCCAGACCAAAGAGCGACTGTCGTCTCGCGAGGCGGCGGCGTTTGTTTCCGGCGTGGTCAAGGACGCTTTCAGCCTGTGGCTCAACGCGCATCCTGAGTTGGGCCTGCAACTGGCTGAGCTGGCGATCAACAACGCCGGCCGTCGTCTGAAGGCCAGTAAAAAGGTCGAGCGCAAACGCATCACCCAAGGGCCGGCCTTGCCGGGCAAACTCGCCGACTGCGCCGGGCAGGACCCGATGCGGTCCGAGCTGTTCCTGGTGGAAGGTGATTCCGCAGGCGGTTCGGCCAAGCAAGCGCGGGACAAAGAGTTTCAGGCGATCCTGCCATTGCGCGGGAAGATTCTGAACACCTGGGAAGTCGACGGCAGCGAAGTGCTGGCCAGCCAGGAAGTGCACAACATTGCCGTGGCTATTGGCGTCGATCCGGGCGCGGCGGACATGAGCCAGCTGCGTTACGGCAAGATCTGCATCCTCGCCGACGCCGACTCCGACGGTCTGCACATCGCCACCTTGCTGTGTGCCTTGTTCGTCCAGCATTTCCGCCCGTTGGTGGACGCCGGTCACGTCTACGTGGCGATGCCGCCGCTGTACCGTATCGACCTCGGCAAAGAAATTTACTACGCCCTCGATGAAGCTGAGCGCGATGGCATTCTCGATCGCCTGGTGGCCGAGAAGAAGCGCGGCAAGCCACAGGTCACCCGATTCAAAGGTCTGGGTGAAATGAACCCGCCGCAACTGCGCGAAACCACCATGGACCCGAACACTCGACGTCTGGTGCAACTGACGCTGGATGATTTCGAAGCCACGTCGGAAATGATGGACATGCTGCTGGCGAAAAAACGTGCCGGTGACCGTAAGTCCTGGCTGGAATCCAAAGGCAACCTGGCCGAGGTTCTGGCCTGATGCGGAGCGGTTTCGCCCTCGCGTTGCTGCTGTTGGCGTCTGCCGTTGCGGCAGAACCTGCGCCTGAACTGACGCTGGTGTCCGAGCACGCGGTGGACGGCATGCGCGGCGGTAACCTGTCGGGGCTGGCGCGGTGTGGTAAAGACCTGTGGACGGTGTCCGACCGCGACGATGACCAGATCTACCGGCTCGACACCAGCGAGCGCGTCTGGCAGGCCGAAACCGTGCGCATCGATGTGCCGCCGGTGCCTGACAGCGGGTTGCCCTGGGGGCTGAAATCGCGCACCTGGGCAGTCTCTTTCGTGCGCGGTGGAAGTCTGGATTTCGAAGGCATCACCTGCGACAAGGCCGGTAACCGCTACATCGTCAGTGAAGCCCATGCAGCGGTACTGCAAGTGCCATTACACGGGCCTGCCTCGTGGCTGAGAATTTCACCGATCATGGTCCGCGAGGCGCGAGCCAGTGGCATGTTGCTGCACTTCAATGCGCTGTTCGAAGGGCTGGCAATCAATCCGGAAGGTGATCGGTTATGGCTGGCGGCCGAGCGTGAGCGACGCGGATTGCTGCTGCTCAAACGTCAGCAGAGCGTCTGGGACTGTGACGGCAGCTGCGTGCTGTTGAGCGAGGCCGGCCTGGAAATGCAGCCGGCGCAGTTTCCCAAGGCCAAACCGGTGTCCAGGGACTTTGCGGACCTCGCACTGTTTAACGGCAAGCTCTTCACTCTGGAGCGCAACGCTTTTCAAATCTGTCGTCGCGATGCGCTGAGTGCCAAGGTCGAGCGTTGCTGGTCGTTCGCGGCTGAAGCCTTGCAGGAACATCGACGTTATTCTCAGCCTTACGGTCTGGCCGAAGCACTGGTGGTCGATGCCGATGGCGCCTGGATCGGCATTGACAACAACAACGGTGCCCGCGCGGACGGCGAAGCCCGGCCGATTGTCTGGCGCTTTGCCGCACCCCAAGGTGGCTGGAGCGCCAAGCCATGAGCGCCCTGAAACAACTTGAATTTACCCAGCGCGGCGGCACCTTGCTGCTGCGCCAGACAACGAAATGATGAGGCCCGCATGAGCGACTCCCTGGATCTCAGCCTGGACGGCGTAGAACGCCGCTCACTGGCCGACTTCACCGAAAATGCCTACCTCAACTACTCCATGTACGTGATCATGGACCGTGCTTTGCCGCACATCGGCGACGGCCTGAAGCCTGTACAGCGGCGTATTATCTACGCCATGAGCGAGTTGGGGCTGGACGCTGACTCCAAGCACAAGAAATCCGCGCGTACGGTCGGTGACGTGCTCGGCAAGTTCCACCCTCACGGCGACTCGGCGTGCTACGAAGCCATGGTGCTGATGGCTCAGCCGTTCAGCTACCGCTACACGCTGGTAGACGGCCAGGGTAACTGGGGTGCGCCGGATGACCCGAAATCCTTCGCTGCCATGCGTTACACCGAGGCGCGCCTGTCGCGTTATTCCGAAGTGCTGCTCAGCGAGCTGGGCCAGGGCACGGCGGATTGGGGCCCGAACTTCGACGGCACCCTCGACGAGCCGCTGGTATTGCCGGCACGTTTGCCGAACATTCTGCTCAACGGCACCACCGGCATTGCCGTGGGTATGGCCACTGACGTTCCGCCGCACAACCTGCGGGAAGTTGCCACGGCCTGCGTACGCTTGCTCGACGAGCCCAAAGCCACGGTCGAGCAGCTCTGTGAACACATCCAGGGCCCGGACTACCCGACCGAAGCGGAAATCATTACGCCGCGCGCCGACCTGCTGAAAATCTACGAAACCGGTCGTGGTTCGGTGCGCATGCGCGCCGTGTACCACATCGAAGACGGCGACATCATCGTCACCTCGCTGCCGCATCAGGTTTCCGGTGCCAAAGTGCTGGAACAAATTGCCGCGATGATGCAGGCCAAGCCGTCCAAGGCGCCGCAAGTCGCGGACCTGCGCGACGAGTCGGACCACGAGAACCCGTGCCGTATCGTGATCATTCCGGTCAACAGCCGGGTCGATCATGAGGCGTTGATGCAGCACCTGTTCGCCAGCACCGAGCTGGAGTCGAGCTACCGGGTCAACATCAACATCATTGGTCTGGACGGCAAGCCGCAGCTGAAGAATCTGCGAGCGTTGCTGGTGGAATGGCTGGAGTTCCGGGTTAATACCGTACGCCGCCGTCTGCAGTTCCGCCTGGACAAGGTCGAGCGTCGCCTGCACCTGTTGGACGGTTTGCTGATCGCTTACCTCAACCTGGATGAAGTGATTCACATCATCCGCACCGAGGAACATCCGAAGGCCAAGCTGATCGAGCGTTTCGCCCTGAGCGAAATCCAGGCCGACTACATTCTCGACACCCGCCTGCGTCAGTTGGCGCGACTTGAAGAAATGAAGTTGCGTGACGAGCAGGATGAACTGCTCAAGGAACAAGCCAAGCTGCAAGCCTTGCTGGGCAGCGAAACCAAGCTGAAGAAGCTGGTGCGCAGCGAGCTGATCAAGGACGCCGAAACCTATGGCGACGACCGTCGCTCGCCGATTGTCGAGCGTGCCGAAGCCCGCGCGCTGACCGAACACGATCTGCTGCCGAACGAAAAAGTCACCGTGGTGCTGTCCGAGAAAGGCTGGGTGCGCTCGGCCAAGGGCCACGACATCGACGCCACCGGGCTTTCCTACAAGGCCGGGGACGGTTTCAAGACTGCGGCTGCCGGTCGTTCCAACCAGTTTGCGGTGTTTATCGATTCCACCGGCCGCAGTTATTCGGTACCGGCGCACACGTTGCCATCGGCCCGTGGCCAGGGCGAACCGCTGACCGGCCGTTTGACGCCGCCGCCAGGGGCGACCTTCGAATGCGTATTGATGCCTGAAGACGATGGGCTGTACGTCATCGCTTCGGACGCCGGTTACGGTTTCGTGGTCAAGGGTGAAGACCTGCAAGCCAAGAACAAGGCCGGCAAGGCGCTGTTGAGCCTGCCGAACAACGCCAAGGTGATCCTGCCGCGTCCGGTGAGCGACCGCGAGCAGAACTGGTTGGCCTCGGTCACTACCGAAGGTCGCCTGCTGATCTTCAAAATCAGCGACCTGCCGCAGCTGGGCAAGGGCAAAGGCAACAAAATCATCGGCATCTCCGGCGAACGTGTAGCCAGTCGCGAAGAATATGTCACCGACATCGCGGTATTGCCGGAAGGCGCGACCCTGGTCTTGCAGGCCGGTAAACGCACGCTATCGCTCAAGGCCGACGACCTCGAACACTACAAGGGTGAGCGCGGACGCCGTGGTAACAAGCTGCCGCGGGGCTTTCAGCGTGTCGATGCACTATTGGTAGAAACTCTCAATTAAGCGGTCTAGAGCGCTCGATCTACGATTTAACCCGTAGATCGATGCTTTCGCGCTGGAGTCGGAAGCCATATTCACGGATGATATGGCCTTTCAAACGCTGACATGGTTCAGTGTTCTTCATATTGATTGAGTATTTTTCACTGTGACCGGCCACGTGGCCGTCACTTGGATGGGATGATGACTGTTCTGCGCCTTCCTCTAATTTTGTTGCTCGCAGGCTTTCTTGGCCTGGCGGGTTGCAGCGTTCACCAGCCGGTGTCGCTGTATCAGCTGGACAGCGGAAGTCCGGCTCAGCCTGCGCAAAGCGCGGGCATGGCTGTTTTGCTGGGCCCGGTATCGATCGCCGATTACCTGCAGCGTGAAACCCTGTTGCAGCGCCAGCCTGATGGCAGCCTGCAAGCGTCCACCGACGGTCGTTGGGCAGGCAGCCTGTCTTCGGACATCAATCAGCTTCTATTGCGTCAGGTGGCCGGCCATCTGGACAGCCAGCGCGTAGTACTGGCGCCGGCGACCCTGGGTTTCACCCCGGATGTACAGGTTTTGCTGTCGATCACTCGCCTGGATTCGGGTGAGTCGCAGCCGGCGATCCTCGATGCCCAGTGGCGCTTGATTGACCGTCGCGGCCAGGTGCGTGACAACCGCATTGTTCACCTGCAAGAGCAACATGCGAGTGGTACAGCTGCGCAGGTACAGGCCCAGGGTGTGTTGCTGCAACGCTTGGCCGAGCAACTGTCGGCCGCGCTCAAGCCGCTGGCCAATCAGCCACCGATTGTCGACGTACCGCGTAAACCTGCGCCCAAGGCTGTGGCGCCGGCAGGTCCGGAAAAACCGAAGATGCCGATGGCTTCACCGATTCGCACGGACATGGAAGTGTTCAGGTTCTAGGGTTGAATTGATTCAAGGCAGAGCCCGCATAGATGCGGGCTTTGTTGTTTCTGACGGTTGGAGCTCTCTAGCGCTGCTGATGGCCTCTTCGCGAGCAAGCCCGCTCCCACATGGATCCTCTGTGAACACACCATGTGTGAACACCCTCGGTCAAATGTGGGAGCGGGCTTGCTCGCGAAGGCGTTGGAGTAGGCAACAAAAAGCCCGCAGACGATCACTCATCTGCGGGCTTTTTGGTTCACTGGCCGGGTTCAGCTTTTGGCGCGTGTCTCATGCATGCGCGCCAGTTGTCGCTCCAGCATCGATGGATAAGGCTCCATCAACCGCTCAACGCAGCAAGCACCTTCCGGGCTGGCAATCGGGCGAATCCGTGCACGTTGGCGGATCAGCACGTCGTCGCTGATCTTGCGCTCTACCAGCAGCAGGTTGCGGCTGTGCTGGGACAGGGCGAGGGCGTCCTGAGCGGTTTCGGTCAGCAGCAGATCAATCTGGCTGAGGCCGAAGAGCTCATCGCCCAAGGTCAGGCCCAACTGCAATTGCAGGGTGATGCCGCTGTCGGCGACTTCGATCTGCAACTGATGGCCGAGCGCGCGCAGCAACTCACCGCAGCAAATAGCGTTGGTCAGGTAGTCGTCACCGCTGTCTTCACTGTGGAACAGCATCAGCGTGCTGCCGTCATTCAGGGTATGCAGTTCGCTTTGATACAGCGACGCGGCCTGGTCCAGGCAGTCGCGATAACGTTCCAGCAGTTCGGTCAGGCGCGCACGCGGCAGGCGGCGCAGTTGATCCTGAGCACCCAGTTGCACTGCCAATACCGCGCTGTGCTGTGGTTGCGCCGGGACCGCAGGCTTGGGTTGCGGCTTGGCAACCGGGGCGGCAGCGGTGTCGCGAAGGTCGGCAAACGGATCTTCTTCGTCCAGTTCGTCTTCTTCAGCGCTGATCTGGTGTCGTGGTGCCGCTTTCAGGCCCGCCACCGGAGCGCTCTCGTCGAAACTCGGGTCGCGCAGGTTACGTACTTCGAAGGTCGGCTCGGCCTCTTCGGTGTCGTCGTAATCGTCGAATTCAGGCTCCGGCACCGGTTCAGGTTCGACCCGTTCGGGTGCAAAACTGCTGTGCAGCTGGCGGGCGAGATCGCCGATCTCATCCTGGCGATCAGTCGCCGGGGTGTGTTCGTCAATGTCGCGCAGCCACACCCGCAATTGCAGCAGCGGCGTGGAGATGTGCCGACCCAGGCGCAGGCTCAAGGCCAGGGACAAGGCCAACAGGATAGCGCTGAGAATGCCCATGCTTTGCAGGCTGATGGTCATCGGCTGTTCGAATTGCGCCATGTCGAGGCTGATCCGCAGCTGCCCGGCGGTCACGTCCTGAAAGGTGATCTTGCTCTCGTACATGCCTTCGGCTTCGCCGAGCAAGCCATGCTTGGGACGCTGCCCGGCCTCGGCAAGAATCCGGTTGTCCACGCTATAAATAGCTGCGTGAGCCACCAACGGGTTCTTGGTCAGGTTATTCAGCAACACGTTGAGGCTGAGGATGTCGTTGGACACCAACAGTTCGGTCGCTGACATCGCCGTCTGGGTAGTCAGGCTCTGGCCGAGGGCATCCGCTTGCTCGTGCATGGCCTGTTTGAACTGCAGACCCATCACGCAGGCGTAGATCACCAGGGCCAATGCGACCAGGATCACGTTATGGCTGGCAATGCGCAATGCAATCGGGACACGGCGGTGGCGCAGTGCCCGGAAGATCAGCAGAAAGAAGTTATCGGTTTTGACTGGCGTAGGCCGGTTCACTGAGCTCGGCTCTTTTGTCCGTGAAGTTGAGGCGCAGTATAGCGACAGGCCCCAGACCGGCAAAGCTTTGGCTGTGCCCGATGGTCACTGAAAGTGGGTAGAATGCGGTTTTTTCCACTTGCGGGGGTGCGCCTTGCGCGAAATCGTCCTGATAAACATCACGGGAGTCGACCGTCCGGGTCTGACTGCGGCCATTACCGGTGTACTGGCCCAGGGTGGTGTGAACATTCTCGACATCGGTCAGGCGGTGATCCACGACACCTTGTCGTTCGGCATCCTGGTTGAAATTCCCGACACCGAACAGGGTTCGTCGGTGCTCAAGGACATCCTGTTCAAGGCCTACGAGCTGGGGCAACAGGTGCGTTTCACGCCGGTGTCCGAGGAGGATTACCAGCAGTGGGTCGGTGCTCAGGGCAAGAAGCGCCACATTGTGACCTTGCTGACCCGCAAAGTGACGGCCGAGCAGTTGCAGCGCGTGAGTTCGATCACCGCCAAGTACGGGCTGAACATCGATCATATCGACCGTTTGTCCGGGCGTATGCCGCTGGACACTCCAGCGGACAAGGGCAAGGGTTGCATCGAGTTCTCTGTGCGCGGTGAAGCGGCTGATCCGCAGGCCCTGCGTGCCGAATTCCTCAGCGTCGCGCAGGAACTGAACGTCGACATCGCTTTCCAGGAAGATTCGCTGTTCCGTCGCAACCGTCGTCTGGCGGTGTTCGACATGGACTCGACCCTGATCGAAGCCGAAGTCATCGACGAACTGGCCAAGGCGGCCGGGGTGGGCGAGAAGGTTTCGGAAATTACCGAGCGGGCGATGGCCGGTGAGCTGGATTTTCGCGCTAGCTTCAAGGAGCGCCTGGCCTTGCTCAAAGGGTTGGACGTCAGCGTGCTGGACTCGATCGGGGCTTCTCTGCGCCTGACCGAAGGTGCTGAAACCTTGTTCGCCGAACTCAAGCGTCTGGGCTACAAGACCGCCATTCTGTCGGGCGGCTTCACCTACTTCGCCAAGCAGCTGCAAGCCAAGCTGGGCATCGACTACGTGTTTGCCAACGAGCTGGAAGTGGTCGACGGTAAAGTGACCGGCGTGGCCGTCGAGCCAATCGTCGATGCACAGCGCAAAGCCGATTTGCTGCGTGAACTGGCGCACAAGGAAGGCTTGCGTCTGGAGCAGACTATTGCTGTCGGTGACGGTGCCAACGATTTACCGATGCTGGCGATTGCAGGTTTAGGTGTCGCGTTCCGTGCCAAGCCGCTGGTTAAACAGTCGGCCAAGCAGGCGATTTCGACCCTGGGTCTGGATGGCGTGCTTTATCTGCTGGGCTTCAGAGACCGCGACGGTCAGCTGTAACACCGGATGGCCTGAGTGAATGCAGGCCTTTGTGGGAGCGGGCTTGCTCGCGAAGGCGGTGTAACAGTCAGTATAGATACTGAATGTTATGACCTCTTCGCGAGCAAGCCCGCTCCCACATTAGTTGTCCGTACAGATCAGGCTTTTGGTGAGCCCATGCCTTGGCCCATCATCACTGGCGAACCAGCCGCCAGCTCTTCAGCCCACTTCACTTGATCCGGGCCAAACAGTACGACCGCCGTCGAACCCAACTTGAAGCGACCCAGCTCCGCACCTTTCTCCAGGTGAATCGGCGCACGGGCAGCTTCGTCGTAGCGGAAGGTTTTCAGTTCGCGCTTGGGTGGCGTCACCAGCCCGGCCCAGACGGTTTCGATCGAAGCAACGATCATCGCACCGACCAATACCACGGCCATTGGCCCGCGCTCGGTGTCGAAGATGCACGCGACGCGTTCGTTGCGGGCGAACAACTCCGGAACGTTTTCCGCGGTGGTCTGGTTGACCGAGAAGATCCGGCCCGGGATGTAGACCATTTCGCGCAGGGTGCCGGCCAGCGGCATGTGTACGCGATGGTAGTCTTTCGGCGACAGGTAAATAGTGGCGAAATCGCCGCCCATGAACGGCGCAGCGTTCGCCGCGTCGCCGCCGAGCAATTCCAGCACGCTGAAACTGTGGCCCTTGGCCTGGAACACGCGGCCGTGCTCGATCGGGCCGAGCTGGCTGACGGCGCCGTCGGCTGGGCTGAGGATCGCGCCAGGGGTCTGGTCCAGTGGGCGTGCGCCGTCTTTCAAGGCGCGGGTGAAGAACGCGTTGAAGTGTTCGTAAGCGGTCAGGTCTTCGACCAGTGCTTGCGACATGTCCACCTGATAGCGCTTGGCGAACCAGGCGGTGAAGGCATTCTTGAACCAGCGCACGCGGCATTCGGCAATGCAACCGGCCAGACGCGACAGCAGGTGATGGGGCAGCAGGTACTGACTGAGGATAAACAAACGCTTTTTCATTAACTGTCCTTAAGAACCTTGAATCTCAACAGGCGTGTCGGGGTGGTTGCCCCATTCGCCCCAGGAGCCGGCGTAGCCTTTGACTCGCGGATAACCGAGCGCCTTGGCCACCAGATAGGTGAAGCCAGAACGGTGGTGGGTCTGGCAGTGGGTAATCACTTCTTTGTCTTTACTGATCCCGAGCTGTTCGAGGATCTGCGGCATGTCGGTGCGGATGCGCAGGTTACGCGTCTTGTCCATGCCCGCGGTCCATTCGAAATTGACCGCGCCGGGAATGTGTCCGCCCTTGGCCGCGAGCACCTTTTCGCCGGAATACTCCAGCGGCCCGCGCGCGTCCCAGATTGCCAGATCGGTGGCGCCGAGACGGCTTTGCAGGTATTCGCGGGTGGCGGTGGGTTCGTCGTGCAGGGTCAGCGCGACCGGGCCGCCGACGGCCGCTGGAACCTCGGTCGAAACCGGCAAGCCTTCCGCCAGCCACGCCAGCAGGCCGCCGTCCACGTAGTGATATTTATTGTGGCCGATGACATCCAGCAGCCAGATGAAGCGTCCGGCCCAGCCACCACCTTCGTCGTCGTAGACCACGTAGACCGCGTCCGGGTTATGCCCCAGTTCGCCGAACAAGGCTTCAAGCGCAGCCAGTGGCGGCATCAGGCCCGGCGCAGGCGCATGACCCAATTGAGTACGTTTGGGGTCGACGAAGCGCGCGCCGGGAATATGGCCTTCGGCGTAGCGGGCGCTGCTGGTCAGGTCGACCAGAATCAGTTCGCGAGCGTCGAGACGAGCGAGCAGGTCGCTCGGTTCGATCACCAGCGACAAGCCAGAGAAGTCAGACATGTGAGGTCTCCAGAGCACAAAGGGGAGGATTGTAGCGCAACAGCTATTGGCCGCGGGTGGTAAAGCTGTTCAGGGCTTTTTCGATGCACTGTGCGGTTTTGCCAAAGGCTTGCACGGTGATTTCCGAAAAGGGACCGCCGCCCTGATCCGCCACGACCAGCATGATCACCCGGCCATTGTTGACCAGTGAGCGCAGCAGCAGGTGCTCGCCGCCGAACAGTGCACGCAGGCTGGCGGGCAGCAGGGCCGAAAATTGCGCGTTGTTGGCTGGGGTCAGACGCACCTGGGCCTGTTGGGAGAGCAAGCGTTGCAGCACGGTACTCTGGCTGACCGACAGGTTCAGTGTGGCCGCCTCTTTAGGCAGGCCATGAATCTGATGCACGCGCAGTTGAGTCTGGGTGCGGTCGGCCATCAACAGCATCACCCGGCGCATGCCGCAGGCCACCAGCGCGTCGCGGGCGGAGGTGGTCAGGTGCATGGCGTTGGTGAAGCGACTCGGCTCTACCAGCAGTTCTGCACATTGTTTGCGCCACTTGAGCAGATCCTCGGCGGTCGGTGCGGGCGCCGGGAGTTGGCCGCGATGAAGGCGCCGCTCGTCCCACGGCCAGAGCAATGCCCCGGCCGGATGCCAGAGGTCCGGCATTGCGTGGTTGCGGGCGCTGAGCGCGGCCTGCTGGTGCAATTGCTGCTGAACCTCATCCATCGGTATTTGCAGGTAGAGGCTGGTCAGTAACTGCCAGCGCAGGCAGTGAGGGCTGCTCCAGGCTTGCTGTGCCGATAACGCCAGACCGTTGGCCAGCAACACCGTGTTGGCCGGTTGGTTGAGCCAGCGGCGCAGGGTCGGGTCGTCATCGAGACGGTTTTGCTGGCGCAACGGGTGATCGGCGTCGCGGGCGATGCGCAGGACTTTCGCCAGTTCGCGTTGTTCATCCAGTAACAGTCGATAGCCTTGCCCTACCCAGATCGGCAAGCGCCAGATTTCCACCAGTGCCTGGCCGAGTTCCAGCAGGCGCACGCCGAACAACTCTTTTTCAACCTTGTTCGCCGGCTCACCTTTGTGCAGAACCCGCAGCTCCCAGTCTTCGAGCAACTGCGGGAAGGTCAGTGCGAGTGACCAGAAGGGCGAGAGGAACAGCAGGCTACCCCAATGGATGTCCTGCCAGAGCCGTGCCAGGCGGCTGGCAAAAAAACCGTTGGCCTGTTGGGTCGCGTGCTGGCTGATCAATTGCAGCTGGCGCAGAGCCGGCGGGATTTCGTTCTGGGGCAGGGCGGGCAGGCGCGCGAGCAGTTCTTCGGTGCGTTTGAGGCCCAAACGATTGATGGCCACCTCAAGGTTCTCGCTGGGCTCGCTCATGCTGCCGTGAGTGTGGCGATTGGCTTCGCGGATGACGCTGAGGGCCAGGGCCGGGCTGCCCTGCATCAATTCGGCGATATCGCGCAACGAGCTGCGATTGTCGGCGATAGCCTTGCAGACGAGGTCATGGCTGGCTTGCGGCACAGGCAAAATCACTCTATCGAGCAGCTTGACCCAGCCTTCGAGCGTGGTCGGTTTAGCAGTTGGAACGGTCGTTTCATTAGCCATGGTTGGGCGCGATCATCGTCTGCATTAAACACGCCCGGAGCGGGCCAAATTGGCTTTTCGCCTTAACTGGCTATAGTCTGGCGCAGTTTTGCCGATAAGTAGAAGAAGAGATTTTTTAACTTCCGAATATGACCTTGAACCCGACTCAGTAAGTACCTTCCTACCTATGGCTAAAATTATCGGCATCATCGTCGTATTCGCGAGCGTGCTCGGCGGATACGTGCTTTCCCACGGCAAGATTGCCGCCCTGATTCAGCCATTCGAGGTGATGATCATTGGCGGTGCGGCGCTGGGTGCGTTCCTTCAGGCCAACCCCGGTCACATGACGATGCACGTGCTCAAGAAGTCCTTGGGCATGTTCAGTTCGCGTTTCAATCACACCTTCTACCTGGAGGTGCTGGGCCTGATCTACGAGATCCTCAACAAGAGCCGTCGCGAAGGCATGATGGCGATTGAAGGGGATATCGAAGACGCTGCTGCCAGCCCGATTTTTGCCAAGTACCCGGCGGTCCTCAAGGACGAACGCATGACCGCGTTCATCTGCGATTACTTGCGCATCATGTCCTCCGGCAACATGGCTCCGCATGAGCTTGAAGGCCTGTTCGATATGGAGTTGTACAGCCTCAAGGAAGACCTGGAGCACCCGTCCCACGCGGTCAACGGTATCGCCGATGCCATGCCCGGTTTTGGTATCGTCGCGGCGGTACTGGGTATCGTGGTGACCATGGCCTCGCTGGGTGAGGGCGATCAGAAGTCCATCGGCCTGCACGTTGGTGCCGCTCTGGTCGGTACCTTCTTCGGTATTCTTGCGGCCTACGGTTTCTTCGGCCCGCTGGCGCACTCCCTGGCTCACGATGCCAAGGAAGAGCTGAACATCTACGAGGCCATCAAGGCTTCGTTGGTGGCTTCGGCTTCCGGCATGCCGCCATCGCTGGCCGTGGAATTCGGACGCAAGGTTCTGTACCCGGCGCACCGTCCTAGCTTCGCTGAGCTGGAACAAGCGGTTCGCGGTCGCTAAGTCATGGAAAATAATCAGCCGATAATCATCAAGCGCGTCAAGCGCATTGCTGGCGGGCATCACGGGGGTGCGTGGAAAATCGCCTTCGCTGACTTTGCGACGGCGATGATGGCGTTCTTCCTGGTGTTGTGGCTGTTATCCACCGCCACACCAGAGCAGAAGATCGCCATTGCCGGTTACTTCAAGGACCCGATCGGCTTCTCGGAAAGCGGCACGCCGTACATCATTGATCTCGGCGGCTCTCCAGAGCTGGCGCCGGACAAGACGATCAATCCCGAGGTCAAGTCCCAGCCGCAACCGGACAAGGTCACCGTCGATACAGACCAGGTCGAAAAAATGGCCGAGGAAGTCGAGAAGGAACGCCTTGAACTGTTGCTGCAAGAATTGCAGAACAAGGTCGAAGAGAACCCGCAGCTGCAGAAGTTCAAAGACCAGATTCTTTTCGAAATCACCCCGGACGGCTTGCGCATCCAGATCATCGATTCCGAAAAGCGGCCGATGTTCGACTCTGGCAGCGCGCGCTTGAAGCCGTACTTCGAAGACATTCTGCTGGCCATGGCTGACACCATCAAAGCGGTACCGAACAAGATCAGCATCGGCGGCCACACCGACGCCAAGCCTTATGCGGGCACCGGCGATTTCGGCAACTGGGAGCTTTCGGCCAACCGTGCCAACGCCGCTCGCCGTGCGCTGGTCGCGGGCAGCTATCCGGAACAGCAAGTGGCGCGGGTGGTGGGTTACGCTTCGTCGACGTTGTTCGATCGCAAAAATCCGTTCAACCCGGTCAACCGCCGTATCGACATCGTCGTGCTGACCAAGAAGGCCCAGCGTGCCATCGAGGGTGAACAAGGGGCCGAGCCTGCGCCGACACCGGGGCAGGGCGCTCCGGGTGAAGTGCCTGCCGTACCCGCCGATCCGAACGCGTTGCCGGCGGACAAGGAACCGCTGCCGGCGCATGAGCTTCGGGAGCGTTTGAACCTGTTCGATAACCCGGCACCGAAAGCAGGTGACCCGGCCAAACCGGCTGAGGCACCCAAGCAGTGACCCAATAAAAAGCCGCGATAATCGCGGCTTTTTATTATCTGTCGGTGCACCGGCGTCCAGCAGCCCCGTCAGTATCAGGGCTGCTGGACGGTCTGTTTAATAGCTGGTTTCGGGCAGGCTGGCGATGATCGAGCGGTAGCTGTTCATGCGCTGCTGTTGCACGCGGCCATCTTCCAGTGCCTTGAGCAGGGCACAACCGGGTTCACGGTCGTGCTTGCAGTCACGGAAGCGGCAGGTGCCGATCAAGTCGTTGAACTCGATGAAACCGGCCTCGACGTCGGCACGGCTGACGTGGCCCAGGCCGAATTCCCGAATACCCGGGGAGTCGATCAGCTCACCGCCGCCGGGGAAGTGGAACAGTCGCGCGGTAGTGGTGGTGTGGGTGCCCTGGCCGGACAGCTCGGACAACGGGCCGACACGGGTTTCGACTTCCGGCAACAGGCTGTTGACCAGCGAGGACTTGCCGACGCCGGACTGACCGACGAACACACTGATGCGCCCGTCCAGTTGCTCCTGCAACAGCTCCATGCCGTTGCCGTGATGGGCCGAGACTTCCAGCACCGGGTAACCCAGTGTGCGGTAAACCGCCAGCAAGGCATTTAGCGCCGGTGCATTCTGCTCATCGATCAGGTCGAACTTGTTGAGCAGCAGCAACGGGCGAATGCCGGCGTGTTCGGCGGCAACCAGGTAACGGTCGATCAGGTTGGCGTGAGGCTCGGGCAGCGGGGCGAAGACGATCACGATCATGTCGACGTTGGCCGCTACCGGCTTGAGCTGGCCGCGACTGTCGGGGCGGCACAGTTCGGTGTTGCGCGGCAGTTGCGCGACGATCACGCCGATGCCCTGGTTACCGGCGCGCCAGACTACCTGGTCGCCGGTCACCAGCGCAGGCAGGTTGGCTCGCAAGTGGCAGCGGAACACCTGGCCGGCGAGTTCGCCGTCGCGGGCTTCGACCTCGACCTGCACGCCGAAGTGAGCGATCACCAGGCCTGTTTGCTCGGGGCCAAGATCACCACCCTCCAGCGCTTCTACGGCGGAGGATTCGCGTTTGGCGGCGCGGGCAGCGCGCTCGCCTTGAATCTTTTCGATGCGCCAGTTTTGACGACGATTGAGTTGGCGTTTGGCCATGGGTGTTCCGTGTCGATAATGCAGCGATTAGGTAAAACGGCCGCGAGTTTAGCACGCCCCGAGAGTCCTCTAGGCTAAACTGCGTTCCTACGCCGAGGAGCCGACACATGCAAAACCCGCAGAATCTGATCTGGATCGATCTGGAAATGACCGGTCTGAACCCTGACACCGACGTCATCATCGAGATGGCCACCATTGTCACCGACAGCAATCTCAACACCTTGGCTGAAGGCCCGGTGATCGCCATTCACCACAGCGACGAGATCCTGGCGGGCATGGACGAGTGGAACACCCGTCAACACGGTGGCTCTGGCCTGACCCAACGGGTACGCGACAGCCGCATCAGTATGGCTGAAGCGGAAGCCGAGACCATCGCTTTCCTGGAGAAGTGGGTACCGAAGGGTAAGTCGCCGATCTGCGGCAACAGCATTTGCCAGGATCGTCGCTTCCTCTATACGCACATGAAGTCGCTGGAAAGCTACTTCCATTACCGCAATCTCGACGTCTCGACCTTGAAGGAACTGGCCGCGCGCTGGGCTCCGGACGTACGCGACAGCTTCAAGAAGGGCAGCACCCACCTGGCGCTGGATGACATTCGCGAATCGATCGCCGAGCTGCAGCATTACCGCACGCATTTCATCAAGTTCTAAGGATGCACGCACCCGTCGTAGGAGCTGCCGAAGGCTGCGATCTTTAGACGTTGATTTTTCAAGATCAAAAGATCGCAGCCTGCGGCAGCTCCTACGAAGCTCAGTGCCCTCTTCTGGTGCCGATCCGAAATGGCTAGACTGCGCGCCTTCTCGTAAGGACCGCCGCCATGTTGTTGATGCTCTACCTGATTGCCATTACCGCTGAAGCCATGACCGGCGCGTTGTCTGCCGGTCGACGTGGCATGGACTGGTTTGGCGTGGTGCTGATCGCCTGCGTGACGGCCTTGGGTGGTGGCTCGGTGCGTGACGTGCTGCTCGGACACTACCCGCTGACCTGGGTCAAACACCCGGAATACCTGGTGCTGACCTCAGTCGCGGCAATGTTCACCGTCTTTACTGCACGCTGGATGCGCCATCTGCGCTCGCTGTTCCTGGTGCTCGACGCCGTGGGGTTGGTGGCGTTTACCCTGATCGGCTGCATGACCGCGCTGGAAATGGGCCACGGCATGCTGGTGGCGTCGGTCAGCGGGGTGATCACCGGGGTGTTCGGCGGCATCTTGCGCGACATTTTCTGCAACGACATCCCGCTGATCTTCCGTCGCGAGCTCTACGCCAGCGTCTCGTTCGCGGCTGCGTGGTGCTACATGCTCTGCCTTTATCTGCAATTACCCGGCGAGCAGGCGATCCTGATCACCTTGTTTGGCGGCTTCCTGTTGCGCTTGTTGGCGATTCGTTTCCACTGGGAAATGCCCAAGTTCGTTTACAACGACGAACATTGAGGTGAGTCGGGCGGGTGTGCTGAGGGTTTGAGGCTCGTAACATTGTGTCGATCAGTTAGCCTGGCCTGTTCTACCTGAATGGGGTAAAAAAGTTGATAAATGGGGTATTTAAAACTTTAAATACCCCATTTGTGGCGAGTATTACCCCATTTAAGGCGGGACGCATAATGCAATCACTTACTCCGGATTTCCTGTCAGCGCTACGTTACAACGGACTGCAAATAGCAACCTTGCGTGCCTTGGGTGAATACCGTGGCAAGCAGCAGCTATTCGTCGCGCAATCTCCAGAAATTCTTCGCGATCTAAAGCAACTGGCAGTCATCGAGTCCGCCGAGTCGTCGAACCGTTTGGAGGGTGTCGTGGTAGCGCCGGGGCGGTTGAAATCGCTCATTATCAAAAATGCCGAGCCCAAGAGTCGTTCTGAGCAAGAAGTTGCCGGATATCGTGATGCTCTGTCCTTGATTCACGAAGCCGCAGAAGGTATGCCGTTCTCCGAGGGTGTTATCCGGCAGTTACACGACATGCTTTATCGCTATATGCCGCAGGATGGTGGGGACTGGAAGGGGACGAATAACGACATCATCGAGCGCCATGCCGATGGCAGCTCTCGTATTCGCTTTCAACCGGTCGCTGCACATCTGACGCCGATTGCGATGACCGATTTGGTCTCGCGTTATCGCTCAGCCATAGATCAGAATCTGGCTGATCCGCTGGTTTTGGTTCCGTTGAGTGTGCTCGACTTTCTTTGCATTCATCCATTCTCCGATGGAAATGGTCGCGTAGCTCGATTGCTTACATTGCTGCTGCTCCATCAGTTTGATTATTGCGTAGGTCGTTTCATCAGTCTTGAGCGCATTTTTGAGAGTTCAAAGGAAAGTTACTACGAAACATTGGAGGTCAGTTCTCAGGGTTGGCATAAAGGCCAGCATGACGTCCAACCGTGGCTCGACTATTTCTGGGGGGCGCTTCTTCGTGCCTATAAGGAATTTGAAGAGCGTGTCGGCACGATCGATAAGCGCCATGGAAGTAAAAGCGATCGAGTCCGAGCCCAAGCACTGAAGCGCACACTGGCCTTTTCAATTTCAGAGATTGAAGAAGCCTGCCCTAGTGTGAGTCGGGACACTGTGCGTTTGGTTTTGCGTTCAATGAAAGCTGAAGGGCTGATTGAGTCAACGGGGAAGGGGCGTAATGCCAAATGGAAAAGAGCAATTGATTCGAATGGGCAAAGCTGACTTGGACGTGCTCCGCCCCTAAGGGTAATTCATTACGGCTTCAGGTGTTTTTAGCACGCTCTTTATGTTGTTTGAGCGCCCACGCCACGTGTTCGCGCACCAGCTCTGACGGATAATCCGCACGCGCCTTCAAGGCTTCCAGCACGGGAATGCTTGACGGCGCATTGCCCAAGCCCACGGCCAGGTTACGCAGCCAGCGCTCATAACCGGCTCGGCGCAACGGCGAACCTTCGGTGCTGCTGAGGAATTTCTCTTCATCCCACATGAACAGCTCGGCCAACTCGGCGTTGTCCAGGTTGTGTCGCGGCTTGAAGTCGCTTTCGCCAGACGGGCGGGCGAAGCGGTTCCACGGGCAAACGATCTGGCAATCATCGCAACCGAACACCCGATTGCCGATCAACGGCCGCAAGTCTTCGGGGATCGCACTTTTCAGCTCGATGGTCAGGTACGAAATGCAGCGGCGAGCGTCCAGCACATAAGGGCCGACGAAAGCCTTGGTCGGGCAAATATCCAGGCACGCCGTGCAGCGCCCGCAATGTTCGGTGCTGTGGGGTGGGTCCACCGGCAGCGGCAGGTCGACGAACAGTTCGCTCAAAAAGAAGTAACTGCCGGCCTTGCGATTCAGCACCAGGGTGTTTTTGCCGATCCAGCCGAGGCCTGCCTGTTCGGCGATGGCTTTTTCCAGCACCGGGGCGCTGTCGACGAAAGCCCTGTAGCCGAAGGGGCCGATGACCTGCTGAATCTTCTCTGCCAGTTGCTGCACGCGTTTGCGGATCAGCTTGTGGTAGTCGCGGCCCAGGGCGTAGCGCGAGACATAGGCTTTTTCCGGTTGGCCCAGGCGTTTGGCCATTTCAGTGTCGCCCGGCAGGTAGTCCATGCGCAGCGAAACCACCCGCAGCGTGCCCGGCACCAGTTCTTCCGGGTGTGAGCGTTTGCTGCCGTGGGCACCCATGTACTCCATTTCGCCGTGGTAGCCGGCTTCGAGCCAGCGCTCCAGGTGTTGTTCATGCTCAGCAAGGTCCAGACCACTGATGCCAACTTGTTGAAAGCCCAACTCGCGGCCCCAGTCCTTGATCGATTGGGCGAGAGCGGGAAGGTCTGTGGTAATTGCAGGCATGAGACAGGAGAAACCGGAGCTGAGGTGCGTATAATTCTGCCAGACATCGGAGCCCGAAGACGCATGCCGCAGACAAAACACCATTTACCCGACGCGCTGTACAGCGCCGCACAGGTCCGGGCGCTCGACGCGCGGCTGATTGCGGCCGGGACAACGGGCTTCGAATTGATGCATCGGGCTGCTCGCGCCACGTGGCGGGCGTTGGTCCGGCACTGGCCGACGGCCACTGAACTCAGCGTGTTGGCGGGCCACGGCAATAACGCCGGGGACGGTTATCTGGTGGCAGTACTGGCCCTGCGAGCCGGCTGGCCGGTGCGGGTGCTGGCGGTGACTGAACCGTCGCGCTTGCAAGGCGATGCAGCGCTGGCGTATGCCGAGTCGCTGGCCGCCGGGGTTGTCGTCGAGGCCTGGTCGCCCGCGATCGAGCTGCGTGGCGTGGTGCTGGATGCGCTGCTGGGCACCGGTCTGAACGGTGAGGTGCGTGAACCTTATGTCGCCGCAATTGAGGCGATCAATGCCTGTGGCCTGCCCGTTGCGGCGGTGGATATCCCATCGGGGCTGTGCGCCGATACCGGGCGAGTCCTCGGCGTTGCGGTTCGGGCCGATCTCACCGTGACCTACATCGGCCTCAAGCTTGGGCTGTTCACCGGCGATGCGGCGGATCAGGTGGGAGAGTTGCAGTTCAACGATCTGCAAGCCGACCCGAAGATCGTCGCCGAAAGTGCCGTCAGCGCTTATCGCCTGAACCCCGGCAATCTGCCGCGCCTGGCTATTCGGGCGCCGAGCGCTCACAAAGGCCGATTCGGTCACGTTTTGCTGATCGGTGGTGATCGTGGTTTCGGCGGCGCCATCCTCTTGAGCGCCCAAAGTGCCCTGCGCAGCGGCGCGGGCATGGTGTCTCTGGCCACCCGCGGCGAGCATATTCCGGCCGCATTGGCGCGGATTCCCGAGGTCATGGTCCTGGGCACTCACTCGGCCAACCAGCTGATGGGCTCGCTCGGGCAAGCCAGTGTGGTGGTGGTCGGACCGGGTCTGGGTAAGGCCGCGTGGGGTCGCAGCTTGTTGTCGGCAGCGGCCAATGCCCCGTTGCCGCAGGTTTGGGACGCCGATGCGCTGAATCTGCTGAGCCTGGGTGATGTGCGTCTGCCGAAGGATTGCGTGATCACTCCGCATCCAGGGGAGGCGGCGCGGTTATTGGGGATTTCCACAGCCGAGGTTCAAGCCGATCGCCCTGCTGCGGCCCATGCATTGAGCAAAAAATACACAGCCACCGTCATTCTCAAAGGCGCTGGCAGCCTGATTGCCAGTCCCGATGGTCGTTTGGCGCTGTGCCATCAAGGTCATCCGGCCATGGCTAGCGCAGGTCTGGGGGATGTACTGGCCGGACTGGTCGGTGCCTTGCTGGCTCAGGGCCTGAACGCGTTTGATGCGGCTTGCCTGGCGGTCTGGCTGCACGCCAACGCCGGTGAACGTGAAGGTAAATCTGGCCGGGGGCTGGCGGCCAGTGATCTGATTCCCGCCATTCGTCAGTTGCTGGAGGAGCAAGCACCGTGTCTGAAGTAACCCTGTATCTGGCCAATGAAGACGCCATGGTGGTGTTGGGCAACCGTATCGCTCAAGTGACCCAAGGGCATGGCATCATCTTTCTGGACGGTGACCTGGGGGCGGGCAAAACCACCCTGTCGCGGGGCATTATTCGTGGTTTGGGGCATGTTGGGGCGGTAAAAAGTCCGACCTTCACCTTGGTCGAACCCTACGAGATCGGTGACACCCGCGCCTTCCACTTCGACCTTTATCGACTGGTCGATCCAGAGGAGCTGGAGTTTCTTGGTATTCGTGACTACCTCGAAGACGATGCATTGTGCCTGATCGAGTGGCCCCAGAAGGGTGCAGGCTTTTTGCCAAAGCCCGACCTGACCATTACCATTAGCCCGCATAACAGCGGACGTTCGCTGAATCTGTCGCCCCAGGGTTTGCGTGGCGAGTCTTGGTGTGCCGCTTTGGCATTGGAATTCAAATAAATGATGGGGTTAGGTATGCGCTTTCGCGCGTTGGTTGCTGTCGTAGGAATGCTGCTTACGGCACTGGCCGTCGACGCTGTGGCCGCGACAAAGGTCAACAGTGTTCGCCTGTGGCGGGCACCGGATAACACGCGACTGGTGTTCGACCTGTCTGGTCCGGTCCAGCACAGCGTCTTTACCCTGACGTCCCCGGATCGTCTGGTGATCGACATCAATGGCGCAGTCCTTGGTGCGCCGCTGAATGTTTCCACCGCCAATACTCCGATTACCGCCATGCGTTCGGCTCAGCGCACGCCGACCGACCTGCGGGTAGTCATCGACCTGAAAAAAGCCGTTACCCCGAAAAGCTTCGTGCTGGCGCCGAATGCGCAGTACGGCAACCGACTGGTGGTCGACCTGTTTGACAACGCCGCCGATGCCGCGCCACCGCCTGCGCCGACCCCAACTCCGACCGTTGCCACCGTGCCTGCGGTGCCGGTGGCTCCGGTTGAGCCGGCGATCAAGCTGCCGCCTGCTCCGGCCGGCAAGCGCGACATCATCGTGGTCATCGATGCCGGTCACGGCGGTGAAGACCCGGGCGCTTCCGGTTCCCGTGGTCAGCACGAGAAAGACGTAGTGCTGGCCATCGCCCGCGAACTGCAGCGCCAGGTCAACGGCATGAAAGGCTTCCGTGCCGAGCTGACCCGTACCGGCGACTACTTCATTCCATTGCGTGGCCGTACCGAGATCGCCCGCAAGAAGGGCGCCGACCTGTTCGTCTCGATCCACGCCGACGCGGCGCCATCGGCTGCAGCGTTCGGTGCATCGGTGTTCGCCTTGTCCGAACGTGGCGCGACGTCCGAGACTGCGCGTTGGCTGGCCGACAGCGAAAACCGTTCCGACCTGATCGGCGGTGCCGGCAACGTCAGCCTCGACGACAAGGACAAGATGCTCGCCGGCGTACTGCTTGATCTGTCGATGACCGCGTCGCTGACCTCCAGCCTCAACGTCGGCCAGAAGGTCTTGAGCAACATTGGCCGGGTCACGTCGTTGCACAAGCAGCGCGTCGAGCAGGCGGGGTTCATGGTACTGAAGTCGCCGGATATTCCATCGATCCTGGTGGAAACCGGATTTATCTCCAACGCCAACGAAGCCTCGAAACTCGCCGCGTCCGGCCATCAGCAAGCGCTGGCCCGTTCGATCAGCGCGGGTGTGCGCCAGTTCTTCCAGCAGAATCCGCCACCGGACACCTACATTGCCTGGCTGCGTGATTCCGGCAAGATTGCCCAAGGTCCGCGTGACCATACGGTGCGTCCGGGTGAAACCCTGGCGATGATCGCGGTGCGTTATCAGGTCTCGCCTGCGACCCTGCGCAGCGCCAACAACCTGCAATCCGACGAACTGAAAATCGGCCAGCACCTGAACATCCCGGGCACCGAACTGGCGGCCAAGGAATGAACGACGCGGTGAACAACGCAGCGCGTATCGAGCTGCTCAGCCCGCGACTGGCGAACCAGATTGCCGCCGGTGAGGTGGTTGAGCGCCCGGCTTCGGTGATCAAGGAGCTGCTGGAAAACAGCCTCGACTCCGGCGCCAGGCGGATCGACGTCGATGTCGAGCAGGGCGGCGTCAAGCTGCTGCGGGTTCGCGACGATGGTAGCGGGATTTCCTCCGATGATTTGCCGCTGGCGCTGGCGCGACATGCCACCAGCAAGATTCGCAATCTCGAAGATCTCGAGCAGGTCATGAGCCTCGGGTTTCGCGGTGAAGCACTCGCATCGATAAGCTCCGTGGCGCGTCTGACCCTGACGTCCCGCACCCGGGATGCCGATCAGGCCTGGCAGGTCGAGACCGAAGGCCGGGACATGGCGCCTCGCGTTCAACCAGCGGCCCATCCGGTGGGTACCTCGGTTGAAGTTCGCGACTTGTTCTTCAACACCCCGGCGCGCCGCAAGTTTCTCAAGACCGAAAAAACCGAATTCGATCACCTGCAAGAAGTGATCAAGCGTCTGGCTCTGGCGCGCTTCGACGTGGCGTTCCATCTGCGCCACAACGGCAAGACCATCCTCAGCCTGCACGAAGCCCATGACGACGCGGCTCGCGCCCGGCGTGTGGCGGCGATCTGCGGTGCAGGCTTCCTGGAGCAGGCGCTGCCGATCGAGATCGAGCGCAATGGTCTTCATCTGTGGGGTTGGGTCGGGTTGCCGACCTTTAACCGCAGCCAGGCGGACTTGCAGTATTTCTTTGTGAACGGCCGTGCCGTGCGCGACAAGCTGGTGGCCCACGCGGTGCGCCAGGCGTATCGCGACGTGCTGTTCAACGGTCGGCACCCGACGTTCGTACTGTTTTTCGAAGTCGATCCGGCGGGCGTCGACGTCAACGTGCACCCGACCAAGCACGAAGTGCGCTTCCGTGATGGGCGCATGGTCCATGACTTCCTCTACGGCACCTTGCACCGCGCCTTGGGCGACGTGCGTCCGGAAGACCATTTGGCCGCGCCTGTCGCGACGGCCGTGGTCAGGCCGACTGGCATCGAAGCCGGTGAGTTCGGCCCGCAAGGTGAAATGCGTCTGGCGGCCAATGCGCTGCTGGAGCAGCCGCAGGCTCAACCGACCTTCAATGCGCCAGGTTCGGGCGCGGGTGCCGGTTATCAGTACCAATACACGCCGCGCCCGCAGTCGGGCGTGCCGGTGGCCGAAGCGCAGGCTGCCTATCGTGAGTTTTTTGCTCCATTGCCTGAAGCGAATGCCACAGCACTGCCTGACGGCCAGGGCGATATCCCGCCGCTGGGGTATGCGCTGGCACAACTCAAGGGCATCTACATTCTTTCGGAAAACGCCCAAGGGCTGGTGCTGGTGGACATGCACGCCGCTCATGAGCGGATCATGTACGAGCGCCTGAAAGTCGCGATGGCCAGCGAGGGCCTGAGCGGCCAGCCGCTGCTGGTGCCGGAGTCGATTGCGGTCAGTCAGCGTGAAGCCGATTGCGCCGAAGAGCACGTCAGCTGGTTCCAGCGCCTGGGCTTTGAACTTCAGCGTCTGGGCCCGGAAACCCTGGCGATCCGGCAGATCCCGGCCTTGCTCAAGCAGGCCGAGGCCAATCGTCTGGTCCACGACGTACTGGCGGACCTGATGGAATACGGCACCAGTGACCGGATTCAGGCACACCTGAACGAACTGCTCGGCACCATGGCCTGCCATGGCGCTATCCGCGCCAACCGGCGCCTGGCCTTGCCGGAAATGAACGGTCTGCTGCGGGACATGGAAAATACCGAACGCAGCGGTCAATGCAACCATGGCCGACCGACCTGGACCCAATTGGGCCTGGACGATCTGGACAAACTGTTCTTGCGCGGTCGTTGATGAGCCAGCTCCCTCCAGCGATATTCCTGATGGGCCCGACCGCTGCGGGCAAGACTGATCTCGCTATCGAGCTGACCAAGGTCCTGCCCTGCGAGCTGATCAGTGTCGACTCGGCGCTGGTGTATCGCGGTATGGATATCGGCACCGCCAAGCCATCGAAGGCGCTGTTGGCCGAGTTTCCTCATCGGTTGATCGACATTCTTGACCCGCTCGAGGCCTATTCGGCGGCTGATTTTCGCCGGGACGCCCTGGAGGCCATGGCCGAGATCACTGCGCGCGGCAATATTCCGCTGCTGGTCGGCGGCACAATGCTCTATTACAAGGCTTTGCTCGAAGGTCTGGCAGACATGCCAGCGGCCGATCCGCAGGTCCGCGCGCAAATCGAGGAAGAGGCTGCACGTCTTGGCTGGCAAGCCCTGCACGATCAGTTGGCGGTGATTGATCCGGTGTCGGCGGCGCGAATCCACCCCAACGACCCGCAGCGACTCAGTCGGGCATTGGAAGTTTATCGGGTCAGCGGTCAGAGCATGACCGAACTGCGCGCGCGACAATCTGCGCAAAGTACTGAAGCAGGCGCTTCGGGTCGTCAACAATTGCCCTATACTGTCGCGAACTTGGCTATCGCTCCGGCGAACCGTCAGGTACTGCATGAGCGTATTAAACAAAGATTCACACAAATGTTGGAACAGGGATTCATTGACGAGGTCGTAGCCCTGCGTAAAAGAAGTGACCTGCATGCAGGGTTGCCGTCTATACGCGCTGTAGGCTACCGACAAGTCTGGGATTACCTGGATGGCAAGCTGACGTCAGCCGAGATGCAGGAGCGTGGGATCATTGCCACGCGCCAATTGGCGAAGCGCCAGTTCACCTGGCTACGCAGTTGGGCTGATTTACATTGGTTGGACAGCCTCGATTGCGACAATCTGCCACGCGCCTTGAAATACCTGGGAACGGTCTCCATATTGAGCTGAGTCCTTGCAATTGCCGTCTATCCTTGGGGGTGTGACGGCCTAAGCCATTTTTTTACCTATTTTTATTATTGAATCCTTAAAGGAGTGCGGCACATGTCAAAAGGGCATTCGCTACAAGACCCTTACTTGAATACATTGCGTAAAGAGAAAGTTGGGGTTTCCATCTATCTGGTCAACGGGATCAAACTGCAAGGCACGATCGAGTCGTTCGACCAGTTCGTTATCCTGCTGAAAAATACCGTCAGCCAGATGGTTTACAAACACGCTATCTCTACAGTGGTGCCAGTTCGTCCAATTCGTCTGCCTAGCGCAACCGAATCCGAACAAGCTGACGCTGAGCCAGGTAACGCCTGATAGGAGTCTCCTTTGTTCTTTGAGCGCCACGGTGGTGGTGAGCGAACCATTCTCGTTCACTTGGATGGTCAGGACCCTGAGGCGCGCGAAGATCCGCAGGAGTTTCAGGAGTTGGCAATTTCGGCCGGCGCCGAGACCGTCGCGTTTGTTAACGTGCCGCGTCATCGGCCAACCGCCAAATACCTGATTGGCAGTGGCAAGGTCGAGGAATTACGCGACCAGGTCAAAGCCGAGAAGGTCGATCTGGTGATTTTCAATTCCGTCCTCACGCCCAGTCAGGAACGTAACCTCGAACGTGTTTTCGAGTGTCGCGTGATTGACCGTACGGGCCTGATTCTCGATATCTTCGCCCAACGCGCCCGCACCCATGAAGGCAAGCTCCAGGTCGAATTGGCCCAGCTTGATTACATGAGTACGCGGCTGGTTCGCGGCTGGACTCACCTTGAGCGGCAGAAAGGCGGTATAGGTCTGCGCGGCCCGGGTGAAACCCAGCTGGAAACCGACCGGCGTCTTCTGCGGGTTCGCCTGCGGCAGATCAAGGGTCGTCTGGAAAAGGTCCGCAGCCAGCGTGACCAGGCTCGTCGTGGCCGTAAGCGTGCGGATATCCCTTCGGTTTCGCTGGTGGGCTATACCAACGCCGGCAAGTCGACGCTGTTCAACTCGGTCACCGATTCCGATGTGTTTGCGGCGGACCAGTTATTCGCCACCCTCGACCCGACCTTGCGCCGACTCGAACTCGCCGACCTCGGTCCGATCGTGCTGGCCGACACCGTGGGTTTCATTCGTCACTTGCCGCACAAGCTGGTCGAGGCATTTCGGGCTACGCTCGAAGAGTCGAGCAACTCTGACCTGCTGCTGCATGTGATCGATGCCCATGAGCCGGAACGTATGGCTCAGATCGAACAGGTCATGCTGGTGCTCGGCGAGATCGGTGCACAAGACTTGCCGATCCTGGAGGTCTATAACAAACTCGATTTGCTCGAGGGCGTAGAGCCGCAGATCCAGCGTGATGCCGACGGCAAGCCGCAGCGGGTCTGGTTGTCGGCGCGTGACGGTCAGGGTTTGGATCTGCTCAAACAGGCTATTGCGGAGTTGCTGGGCGACGATTTGTTCGTCGGCACCTTGCGCTTGCCGCAGCGTTTTGCTCGACTGCGTGCGCAGTTCTTTGCGCTCGGCGCCGTACAGAAAGAAGAACACGACGAAGAAGGCATCTGTTTGCTGGCCGTTCGTTTGCCGCGAGTCGAACTCAATCGACTGGTGAGCCGCGAGGGAATGCAGCCGTTGGAATTCATCGAGCAACACACTTTGCAATAAAAGCCTGAAAAAGCGGTTGTGCCGCTGTGGCAGGCATTCTGTAGCATTGGTCGGCGCGCCGTGGGTGCGTCTTTGCTTTATCAGATGGAGAGCGCTATGGCTTGGAATGAGCCGGGTGGCAACTCGAATAATCAGGATCCTTGGGGTGGTAAGCGCCGCAATAATGGCGACCGCAAGGGGCCACCAGATCTCGACGAGGCCTTCCGAAAGCTGCAGGAAAGCCTGAATGGGTTGTTCGGTGGTGGTAAGAAACGCGGTGACGATGGCGGTGGTTCGGGCAGGGGCGGCGGTTACGGCCTGCTCGGCATCGGCCTTGTCGTGCTGGCGGCTGTCTGGCTGTACAGCGCGGTGTATGTAGTCGACGAGCAGGAGCAGGCCGTGGTGCTGCGCTTCGGCAAGTACTACGAAACCGTCGGCCCGGGTCTGAATATCTACTTCCCGCCGATCGATCGCAAGTACATGGAAAACGTCACGCGTGAGCGTGCCTACACCAAGCAGGGTCAAATGCTCACTGAAGACGAAAACATCGTCGAAGTGCCGCTGACCGTGCAGTACAAGATCACCAATCTGCAGGATTTCGTGCTGAACGTCGATCAGCCGGAAATCAGTCTGCAACACGCGACCGAGAGCGCCTTGCGCCATGTGGTGGGTTCCACCGCCATGGACCAGGTGCTGACTGAAGGTCGTGAATTGATGGCCAGCGAAATCAAGGAGCGCCTGCAACGCTTCCTCGATACCTATCGCACCGGTATCACCGTCACTCAGGTCAACGTTCAGAGCGCAGCGGCACCGCGTGAAGTCCAGGAAGCCTTCGATGACGTGATCCGCGCTCGTGAAGATGAGCAGCGTTCGCGCAACCAGGCGGAAACCTATGCCAACGGCGTCGTGCCGGAAGCCCGTGGTCAGGCCCAGCGCATCATTGAAGATGCCAACGGTTACCGCGACGAAACGGTATCGCGCGCCAAGGGTGAGGCAGATCGCTTTACCAAACTGGTCGCCGAATATCGCAAGGCGCCGGAAGTCACTCGTCAGCGTCTGTACCTGGACACGATGCAGGAAGTCTTCAGCAATACCAGCAAGGTTCTCGTGACCGGCAACAAGAATGGCCAGAACAATCTGCTGTACTTGCCGCTGGACAAGATGATCGACAGTGGTCGTAGTGGTGCGGCGCCGGTAACCAGCGCGGCCGCGACCAGCAATGAAGGGCATACGCGTTCGGCAACTGATCTGCAGCAGCCAGCACGTACCAGGGAGAGTCGCTGATGAGCAATAAATCGCTGATCGCCCTTATTGTCGGCGTCGTCGTGGCGATCGCTGCCTGGAACTGCTTCTACATCGTGGCTCAGACCGAGCGTGCGGTGTTGCTGCAGTTCGGTCGCGTGGTTCAGGCCGATGTTCAGCCGGGCCTGCATGTGAAAGTGCCTTACGTTAACCAGGTGCGTAAATTCGACGCACGCCTGATGACGCTGGACGCACCGACACAGCGTTTCCTGACGCTGGAAAAGAAAGCCGTCATGGTTGATGCCTACGCCAAGTGGCGCGTCAAGGATGCCGAGCGTTTCTACACCGCGACCTCCGGCCTCAAGCAGATTGCTGATGAACGCCTCTCGCGTCGTCTGGAATCTGGCCTGCGTGACCAGTTTGGTAAGCGCACCCTGCACGAGGTGGTTTCCGGTGAGCGTGACGCGCTGATGGCGGACATCACTGCTTCGCTGAACAAGATGGCGGAAAAAGAGCTGGGCATCGAAGTTGTCGATGTTCGGGTCAAGGCCATCGATCTGCCGAAGGAAGTGAACCGCAGCGTGTTCGAGCGCATGAGCACCGAGCGTGAGCGTGAAGCGCGCGAGCACCGTGCCAAGGGTAACGAGCTGGCAGAAGGCATCCGTGCCGACGCCGATCGTCAGCGCCGCGTACTGCTGGCTGAAGCCTATCGTGAATCTGAAGAGGTTCGCGGTGACGGTGATGCCCAGGCCGCTGCGATCTACTCCAAGGCCTACGGCCAGGACCAGGAGTTTTACGGTTTCTACCGTAGCCTGCGTGCCTATCGTGAAAGCTTCGCGAACAAAACCGACGTCATGGTTCTGGACCCAAGCAGCGACTTCTTCCGTTATCTGGAAAAAGCCAAACCTTGATCCAACACTGATCTCAAGGAACCCCGCCGGGCGGCTAAAGCCTCTCGCGGGGTGATCCTTTGGGAAAACGTGTGTATGATGCGGCAGCCGGGAAATTCCCGGCTTTTTTGCGTCTGCACGTTTGATTGCGGTTTTTTATTGCAAGACTCGGGTTGAACGACTCGACAGGTTTTTCGAGGAAAGTGTTTGGCGAGGCCGATTCCAGGCCGATCGCCGCGTCGTCCATGCGCGCGACTTATGCGTATGGGTCGGACATTTTCTGCTTCACTCAAGGCCAGCCCGAGGGCTGGCCGCCCGGATCATAGGGGAATGGCGTAATGGCAACGGTAGACCGCTGGCTGCTGCCAGATGGCATCGAAGAAGTACTGCCACCAGAGGCGGCGCGCATTGAAGTTGCGCGTCGTCAGGTGTTGGATCTGTTCCAGAGCTGGGGTTACGAGTTCGTCGTGACCCCGCATATCGAGTACCTGGAATCCCTGCTGACTGGCGCGGGCCAGGACCTCGATCTGCGGACCTTCAAGGTCATCGACCCGCAGTCGGGTCGGCAGATGGGTTTCCGTGCCGACATTACGCCGCAAGTGGCGCGCATCGATGCGCACACCTTGCGTCACGAAGGTCCGAGCCGTCTGTGCTACGCCGGCAGTGTGCTGCATGCGCAGCCGCGGGCGTTGTCGACCTCGCGCAGCCCGATTCAGCTGGGCGCCGAGTTGTACGGCGATGCCAGCCCGAGCAGCGACGTGGAAGTCATCAGCCTGATGCTGGCCATGCTGCAACTGGCCGACGTGCCGGATGTGCACATGGACCTCGGTCATGTCGGCATCTACCGTGGCCTGGCGCGTGCCGCCGGTTTGTCCGGTGAAGTCGAGCAACAGTTGTTCGATGCCCTGCAACGCAAGGCCATCGATGAGGTCATTATCTTGACCGAAGGCCTGCCCGCCGATTTGTCGGGCATGTTGCGGGCGCTGGTTGATCTGTGTGGCGGCCGTGAAGTGCTGGCTGCCGCTCGTGAACGTCTGGCCAATGCACCGGCGCCTGTTCTGACGGCGCTGGATGACTTGCTGGCGATTGCCGAGCGTTTGTCCGTGCGTTTCCCGGAACTTGCGCTGTACTTCGATCTGGGCGAGTTGCGCGGTTACCACTACCACACCGGTGTGGTGTTCGCAGTGTTTGTACCGGGTGTTGGCCAGTCCATCGCTCAGGGCGGTCGTTACGACGACATCGGCGCCGATTTCGGTCGCGCCCGTCCGGCCACTGGCTTCTCTACCGATTTGAAAACCCTGGTGACCCTGGGGCGTGCTGAAATCGAGCTACCGTCTGGCGGTATCTGGATGCCTGACAGTACGGATGCAGCACTCTGGCAG
>NZ_JBIUVW010000029.1:0-73913 GCF_044743155.1 Pseudomonas sp. NPDC087697
GCTGTTGCACTTCGTTTACGGCGTGCTCAAGTCGGGTCAACCCTTTGACCCGAAACTTGCGCTTGCCCGGTGAGGCTCAAGACGGTATCTACAGTGGATCGAGTACAACGTCAGAGGAGTTTGTGTTCCATTGCGTACTTCACCAGTTCGGCGAGGGAGGTGATGTTGAGTTTTTGCATCAGCCGCGCCTTGTGGGTGCTGATGGTTTTGCTGCTCAACGCCAGTTGCTGTGCGATGTCGTTGACGTTGGCGCCTTGGGCCAGGCGCTCAAACACCGAAAACTCGCGCTCCGAGAGCAACGAATGCAGCGGCCGCGAATCCGTCAGGCCGACTTCGAAGACCATTCGATCCGCCAACTCAGGATCGATGTAACGCCCGCCCGCCGCGACTTTTCGAATTGCCGTCAGCAGCAACGCCGGATCGCTGTCCTTGGTCGCATAACCGGCAGCACCGACCTTCAACGCACGAGCAGCCATTTGCGCTTCATCGTGCATCGACAGCACCAGAATTGCCGGCGGATTGTTCAGTGCGCGAATCCGTGGAATCGCCTCCAGCCCGTTAACCCCGGGCATGGAGATATCCAGCAACACCACCTCGCAGGGAATGTGGCGCAAGGTCTCCAGCAGTTGCTCGCCATTGCTCGCCTCCCCCACCACCAGCAAATCCTTGGCGAGGCCGATCAACTGTTTGATGCCTTCACGGACAATGGTGTGGTCTTCGGCTACCAGTACACGGATCACGCCTTTCTCCTCATTGATGGGTTGAGCGATCTTTTATCGGTCCAGCGGCACACGCACGCTCAGGGTCGTGCCCTCGCCCGGCTCACTGTCCAGCGACAACTGGCCGCCCATGATCAACACCCGTTCGCGCATGCCGACCACGCCAAAGGATGTCGGCCTGCCCGTGGGGGCGACAAAGCCTATGCCATCATCGCTGACCGTCAGGCACAACTCGTCGCCTTCCAGCACCAGTGTCAGTTCAACAGTATGCGCCTGCGCATGCCGCATGACATTGGTCAGCGCTTCCTGAAGAATCCGGAACAGGCCGATGGCCTTGGCATCGCTGAGGGTCGGCAGGTTGTCCGGCACTTGCACCAGACACGGGATCTGCGTGCGCGCTTCGAAACGCCGGGCTTGCCACTCGATGGCCGATGCGATCCCTGCGTCGAGAATCGGCGGGCGCAAAGCCGTGGCCACGTCCCGCACCAGCTGGAACAGTTGGGCGATCAGGCGCTTCATACTGTTGAGACGGTCACTCAAGCCCGGATCGAGCTCGGCGTAGGCCAGTTCGCACATCGAGGTTTCCAGCTTGAGCACCGTCAGCATCTGACCCAACTCATCGTGAACTTCCCGGGCAATCCGGGCTTTTTCCTCTTCCCGCACGCTTTCCAGGTGCGCAGACAGTTCACGCAATTGCTCGCGGGAGCTGGCCAGTTCCAGCTCGATGCGCTTGCTCTCGCTGATGTCCCAGACAATCCCGTCCCAGACGAATGCACCATCGTCGAGCCGACGGGTAATGGCCTTGATCTCGGCCCAGCGCTGCTCGCCCTGGCGGGTGAGAATCCGGCCCTGCCATGACCAGTCGCTGTCGGTGTCCAGTGCATGATTTTGAGTCTGGTGATAACTCGCCTTGTCGTCCGGATGCACCAGACTGCGCAGGCCCATGTCGCGACGGCTCAAGGTTGCCGGTGAATACCCCACCAGGCTCTCGCTGCCCTCGCTGATGTAGGCAAAGTCGATTTGCCCGGTCACCGGCGCACGCTCCAGGCGAAAGACCAGGCCCGGTACGTTGGCAGCGATCCCCTGCAACCGCGCCTCGCTTTCCTGCAAGGCGGCCAGCGCCCGACGGCGTTCGGTGACGTCGTTGAGGTAAACCACCAGGTATTCGCCGTCACGAAAACGCAGAAAACTCAACGACACATCGGCCGGCAGAATGCTGCCATCGGCGCGCACGCAGTTGGTTTCAAAGCTTTGTGGCCCGTCCTCGCTGGCCCGGGCGCGCTTCCACAGGCTCAACCAACGGTCCATGTGCAGACCGGGTTCGAAGTCGATCAGTGGCCGATCAATGACACCGCCCGGCGCATAACCGAGCATGTCCTCGGCCGCACGGTTGGCGTAACGCACATGGCTGTCCCAATTGACCCAGAGAATCCCGACGGTGCTTTGATCAATCGAAAACTGCGTCAGGCGCAATGCTTCTTCACTGGCCTCGCGCAGGGCAATGTCTTCGCGGGCCGCCAGTAAACGCTGCTCAAGCGTCTGTTGCTGACGGCGCTGCCACAGCACGATGGCCATGCTGCTGAGGAACAACACGGCCAACAACAGACAAAGGTTTTGCCAGAAGCCCGGCGACTCGGCCAGACGCGGGTATTTGGGTTGCAGCCAGCGCGTGTGCAACTGCTCAATATCCTTGGCCGGAATGGCGTGCAAAGCGCTTTCGACGATGCCCGCCAACTCCGGCCAGTCGCGGCGAGTCGCCACCCGTAGCAACTGCGGCAGGCCAATGTCCCCTACCACCACCAAGTTTGCGAATTCGGGCTCGGACGACAAACGGCTGAGCTGGGCCTCATCGACAACCGCGTACCGGGCCTGTTGAGTCAGCAGCAATTGCAGGGCCTCACGCTCCATGGGCACGCCCTGCAGGTTGAGATTGCCGTAATTGCTGCGCAGATAATCGGCGACGGCACTGGGCATGCGCACCGCGACCCGCGACTGGCTGTCGAGCTTTTCCAGCTCGACGATACCGGTGCCCTTCTGTTCGCCGACCACCAGCTGCGGTACACGCATGTACGGGTCGGTGAATTGCCACAGGCGCAGGCCGGCGGGTGTTTGGGTCAGACCCGGAGCGATGTCGACTTCACCCTCGCGCAACGCTTCTTCCAGTTGCGCCACATCAGGGAAGTTACGCCACATCAGCTCGATATTCAGCGCACTGGCGAGCCACTGCATCAGTTCGACATTGGCCCCGGACAACCGCTGCAAGCGCCGATCGTACTGTGCGAAAGGTGCTTGCAGCACCACACCAACGCGCAGCTCGTTGTGTTGTGCGAGCCACTGACGCTGCTCGGCGTTCAATAGCGCGTCATGCGCAGGCGACGCCGGTGCCGCCCATGCCATCAAGGGAAGCCAACAACAGCCGATAACCAACAGGCAGCGAAAACGCATCATCCGAAGTCTCACACACTGACAAATACTGACCAACCCATTAGGCTGCCGGGATTACTTCTGGCCTGGAATATCCGATGCCCCCTGTCTACCGCTTGGCACTGCCAACATTGTGCCTGTCGCTGATCCTGCCTTGTGCCTTTTCAGCTCTGGCCGCCGACCCGGCACCCGCCACTGCGCAAAAGTCCGCAGCAGCAAAACCGGTCGAACGCCAGCCTCTGCCAGAGCGTAGCCAGGAAGAAGCCACAGCCCTTGAACGGACGGTCCCCGCGCAAGAGCAACAGCAATTGCAGGCCGGCAGTGACAGTTTTCTCGCGCTCTGGAAACCGGCTAACACCAGCAATCCCAAGGGTGCGGTGATTATTATCCCCGGCGCGGGTGAAACTGCTGACTGGCCTCAAGCAATCAGCCCATTGCGGCAAAAATTGCCCGATGCCGACTGGAGCAGTCTGAGTCTTACCTTGCCTGACCTGCAAAGCAATGCCCCACAAGCGCGCGTCGTCGAAGTCGCACCCACACCGGCCAAAACCGCAACCGGCAGCAAAGACGCCAGCACCGCACCACCCATCGAACAAGTGGCCGGTGGCGAAGGGGACGTCGCCGACCGTGCCATCACCGAGACCAGCGAGGAACAAGCCAAGGCCGACGCCGAGCGCATCTACGCACGGATCGACGCAGCCATTGCTTTCGCCGAACAACAAAGTGCCCGCAGCATCGTCTTGCTCGGTCACGGCACCGGGGCTTATTGGGTTGCGCGCTACCTGAGCGAAAAACAACCCTCGCAAGTCGCGAAATTCGTGATGGTCGCCGCACAGACACCGGTGACCGCGAAACCTGGACTGGCCGAACTGACGACCACGTTGAAGCTGGCCACCTTCGACATCTACTACAAGGACAAAGCACTGGTGCAGAGCGCAGCCCTGGAGCGTTTGCAGGCCAGCAAACGCCTGAAAGCTTCGACCTTCAGCCAGCTTGCACTGAAGACGTTGCCCGGCAACAGCGCTGCCGAACAAGAGCAATTGTTCCGGCGTGTGCGCGGTTGGTTGAATCCGCAGAAAGCGGACTAAGCACAAGCAAAAGATCGCAGCCTGCGGCAGCTCCTACATTGGATTATGCGTACACCTGTAGGAACTGCCGCAGGCTGCGATCTTCTGACCTTCCAAGCCGTTAACGAAAATCCCGCCGCTCGCGAATCAACGTATAGGCGTTGTGCAACTCACTAGTCTTGTCAGTCGCGTCGCGCACCTGGGAAGGAGTCGCCCCGCTGCCGGCGATCTTGTCCGGGTGATGGCGACTGAGCAGACGTCGATACGCACGCTTGATTTGCGACGGTTCACTGGTGGTGGATACGCCAAGTACCCGCAGCGCCTCCTGATAAGCCGCCGCACTGTTAACCAGGGTTCTTTTGTGTGGCTCGTAATCACTGGCCAGGGCCTGCACCTGCTCCGGCGTCCAGCCCAGCCACTTGCCCCACTGCGCAATCAACTCACGCTCGGCGCATCCGGCACGCCCGTCGGCCCAGACCATCCGCCAACAGGCGCGCAAGACACCTTCGGCGGCATGCGGTTGCGCGCTTAACCGGCGCAGGTAACCCCGCAATCGATCATGGCCTGACTTGCCACGATTGAACGCCGCGATTGCGCGCTTTTGCGCCGGCTCGCTCATTTCCAGCGAACGCATTTCCTGACGTGCCTGGTAGATATGACCATCCACCACCCGGCCATCGCTCTTGGCCAGACGCCCCAGCAATACAAACAGTAATTCGTCGTTACGCAACATCGGCCGACCGCCGAGTCGCTCACGTAAATGCCCCAGGCTTTGCAACTGCAAGCGCCGATCCAGCGCCTGCCCCAACAATGCGCCGAGCATGGCCCCCGGAATGCTGGCTATGGCAAAGCCCGCTCCGGCTCCGATCAGAGTCCCTGGCCACAACATGTCAGTAGCTCGCTTCTATCAATTGTTCAACTTCGGCCAGACGTTCGTGAGTGCCGACATCGACCCAGTGACCGTGCAATCGCTCACCACTCACCTGCCCTCGCGCCATGGCGTCGCGCAATAACGGGGCCAGTTTGAAGGCGCCGTCCACGCACGCCGCGAAGAGTTTCGGATGCAGCACGGCAATGCCGCTGTACGTCAGCGTATCGGTTCCCGGCTGGCCGTCCCGCACCAGGCCATCGACCAGACTGAAATCGCCGGTCGGGTGATGGTCCGGGTTGTCGACCAGCACCAGGTGGGCCAGGCCCGCGATCGGTTGACGCAGTGCCATGAAGTCATAATCGGTCCAGATATCCCCGTTGACCACCACAAAGGCCTCATCACCCAAGAGCGGCAATGCGCGGAATATCCCGCCACCCGTTTCCAGCGGCTCACCTTCCGGCGAATACTGAATACTCAGGCCATAGCGCGAACCGTCACCCAGGTACTCTTCGATCTGTTGTCCCAGCCAGGCGTGGTTGATCACCACCTCGGTGAAACCTGCCACTACCAACGCCCGCAGGTGATACTCGATCAGCGGCACCCCGCCAACACGCACCAGCGGCTTGGGGGTGGTCAGCGTCAGGGGGCGCATACGCTCGCCCTTGCCAGCCGCCAGAATCATTGCCTTCATGCAGAAACTCCGACCGACTGGCGCAGACTGGCCAGCAACACATCCAGTTCCACCAACTCAGGACGACGAGCGACCACTGCTTCTATATAAGCAAAGAAGCGCGGCACATCGCCGAGGTAGCGCGGCTTGCCATCGCGATGACAGATGCGGGCGAAAATGCCGATCACTTTCAGGTGACGCTGCACCCCCATCAGGTCGCTGGCACGCAGGAAGTCTTCGAAGTCAGGCTGAACCGGAATCCCGAGAGCGCCTGCTTGCTGCCAGTAGTCCGCCAGCCAACCACGCACACGCTCCTCGGGCCAGCTGAGGAAGGCGTCCTTGAACAGGCAGGTCACGTCATAGGTCACCGGCCCGTATACCGCGTCCTGGAAATCCAGCACGCCGGGGTTCGGCTCGCTGAGCATCAGGTTGCGCGGCATGTAGTCGCGATGCACCAGCACTTTGGGCTGGGCCAGGGCGCTGTCGATCAACCTGTCGCTGACTTGCTGCCAGAGCATTTGCTGCGCCGAATCGAACTCGATGCCCAACTCGCGCTTCACGTACCACTCGGGAAACAGTTCCAGCTCGCGGCGCAAAAGGGCCACGTCATAGCTGGGCAGTGGCGCAACCATCGGCAACTGCTGAAAAGCCAACAACGCTTGCAAGGCATCCCTGAACAAATCGTCAGCATTTTCGCTGTCGATCACGTCCAGATAGGTCTGGTTACCAAGGTCGTTGAGCAAAAGAAAACCGCGTTCAAGGTCTTCTGCGTAGATTTTCGGTACGTTAATTCCGGATTTCGCCAGCAAAAATGCGATATCCACGAAGGGTTTACAGTTTTCCTGGGGCGGGGGAGCGTCCATCACGACGAAGCTGCGGCCGGCGCCTTCCCAACGGAAGTAACGGCGAAAACTCGCGTCACTGCTGGCCGCAGTCAACGTGGCCGGGGGTACGGCCCCCCATCCTTGTGCGGCAAACAGCGTTGCCAATTGCTCATCGAGCCAAACTTTCAGGTGTTGCAAGCGTACATCTTGGTCAGGCATTACAAGGGTCTCCGACGGCGCTAGCCGTCAAGCGGGTCATGCTTTATTATCCAGCATCTTTTTCAGACCATCGAGAGGCGTGCGGCCCACACCGCGGGCAGATGGCACGCAGGAAGCCCGGACTAATAAGATGGCATTGAAATCCCCCGCGTTTCGTAAAAAATTTCCGTTGTTGGTGACCGGCAGTTTGCTGGCCCTGCAACCTCTAGCCACTTCGTTCGTGGTCGCCGCGGAACAGTATGACTGCTCAGTCTCTGCTTCGGGTGCCTGGGACTGCGCGCCAAAAGCCAACGCAGCTCAACTGCCACCGCGCCCTGTGCATGATGCCAGCGCGGTCAGTTCGGGCAACGAGTCGGCGGCAGACAGCACTGCAAATGGCGAAACTGCCGACAAGCCGGTGCTGGTCACTGAAGCCAAGGGTCGCGCCCTGAAGTCGCGCAGTGCCGACTACAGCCACCTCGACTGGGTCCCGCGTGAGAAGCTCACCGCAGCCCAATTGGCCGAAACCGGACCTTACTGCTCTGGTTCCTATATCGAACCAATTCGTCCTGGCATGAATGACAAGACGAATAAAAGTGACGCCCCGACCTTTATTGGCGCCAAAGCCTCCCGCTATCAGCAGGAAGAACAGGTGGCGACCCTCGCCGGTGACGTAGTCATGCGTCAGGGCAGCATGCAGGTCGAGGCCGATGAGGCCAGCCTGTATCAAGCCGAAAACCGTGGCGAGCTGAGCGGTAACGTTCGCGTGCGCGACAACGGTGCACTGATCGTCGGCGACCACGCTGACGTGCAACTCGACACGGGTGAAGCCCAGGTCGACAACGCCGAATACGTGATGCACAAATCCCGTGTCCGCGGTAGCGCGCTGTATGCCAAACGCGCCGAGAACGCGATCATCCGCCTCAAGGATGGTACGTACACCACGTGCGAACCGAACAGCAACGCCTGGCAGCTCAAGGGCAACAACATCACCTTGAACCCGGCGACCGGTTTCGGTACCGGGACCAACGTGACACTGCGGGTCAAGGACATTCCGGTGTTCTACACGCCGTACATCTATTTCCCGATCGATGATCGTCGCCAGTCCGGTTTCCTGCCGCCAAGCTTCGGCACCAGCACCAAAACCGGCTTCATGCTGGTCACACCGTACTACTTCAACCTGGCACCGAACTACGACGCCACGTTGTATCCGCGCTACATGAGCAAGCACGGCATGATGATGGAAGGCGAGTTCCGTTACCTGACCAAGTCCAGCGAAGGTCAGTTCGGCGCCTCGTACCTCAATGATGAGTCCAACGATCGCAGCAAGCAGACCGACTCCGAAAAAACCCGCTACATGTACAACTGGCAGCACAAGGGCGGGCTTGATTCGCGGGTATTCACCCAAGTCGACTACACCAAGATCAGCGATCCGTACTACTTCCAGGATCTGGAGACCGGTCAACTGGGTGTGAAAAGCGCCCCCGATTTTGTGAACCAGCAAGGTGCAGTCACCTACCGTGGCGACAGTTTCAATGCACGCCTCAACGTGCAGGCCTTCGAACTTGCATCGGTTTCCAACCTCACGCCGTATGATCGCCTGCCGCAGATCACCCTCAACGGTGTTCTGCCTCAGCAGCCTGGCGGCCTGAACTTTGCGTATGACACCGAGGCTGTAAGGTTTGACCGAAGCCTGCAAACAGGCATCTATTTCGACCAGGACGGCAACCCGGCCTCTCGACTTGACAATAACATTCAAGGCCTGGCGCGTGCCAACGGCGACCGTCTCAACCTGGCACCCAATGTCAGCCTGCCGCTCAACTGGACTTATGGCTTCCTGAAGCCAACGCTCAAGTATCAGTACACCCAGTACGATCTTGATCTCGACAGCACCGGCAAACAGCAAATCGCGGCCCAGAGCGCGCAGCAGGATAGCCTCAGCGGCACCTACAGCCGCAATCAGAGTCGTGCGGTTCCTATCGCGAGTATCGACAGCGGCCTGTACTTCGACCGCAATACCCAATGGTTTGGCAAAAACTACCGCCAGACCCTGGAACCTCGTCTGTACTACCTCTATGTTCCAGAGAAAGACCAGTCTGACATCCCGGTATTCGACACCGCCGAAACCACGTTCAACTATTCCTCGCTGTTCCGCGACAACCGCTTCACCGGTTCCGACCGGGTTGGCGACGAGAACAAACTGTCGCTGGGCGTGACCAACCGCTGGATCGAAGAAAACGGCTTCGAACGTCAACGCTTCAGCGTTGGCCAGGCCATGTACTTCAAGGACCGCGAAGTCCAGTTGCCGGGTATCGATCCAAAAACCCGCGCCGATGCACACTCCAACGTTTCGCCGTATGCACTGGAATACGAATACCGCTGGAATCGCGATTGGCGTACCACGGCCGACTACAACTGGGACCCGGACAGCCGCAAACCTCGCTCGGGCAGCGCGATGTTCCACTACCAGCCTGAAGACAACCCGAACAAGGTCATCAATGCCGGTTATCGCTATCGCAATGACCAGATTCGTTACGATCAGAACACCGGTAAGTGGACAGTGGGTGGTGGTGACTACGGCACCCCAGGCCAACCTGGCTACGTGAAGGATTACTACAAGATCAAACAGCACGACTTCTCGGTCATCTGGCCAGTCGTGCCACAGTGGAATGCCATCAGCCGCTGGCAGTACGACTACAACCGCAACCGTACCCTGGAAGCCTTTGGTGGTTTCGAGTACGACAACTGCTGCTGGAAACTGCGCCTGATCAACCGTTACTGGGTTTCGTATGACGAGTTCAGTCAAGCAGCCCCGCAAAACGAAAAAGGCGACCATGGCGTCTTCCTCCAAATTGTTCTGAAAGGTCTCGGTGGCGTTACTGGCGCCAAGGTAGAGAGCTTCCTCGACAAAGGCATTCAAGGTTATCGTGAACGTGAAGACCAAGCTTTCTGATTGTCTGCGCCCGCTGATGCTGGGCGCGCTGTTCCTGGGTACCGCGGCTAACGCCGCGGTTCAGTCCATCGACAAAGTGGTGGCCATCGTCGACAACGACGTGGTCATGCAGAGCCAGTTGGACCAGCGGGTTCATGAAGTTCAGCAAACCATCGCCAAACGCGGCGGCGGCACACCGCCTGCCGGCGTACTGGACCAACAGGTGCTAGAACGCCTGATCGTCGAAAACCTGCAGCTGCAGATCGGCGAGCGCTCCGGCATTCGCATTACCGATGAAGAGCTGAATCAGGCGATCGGCACCATTGCCCAGCGCAACAACATGACCGTGGACCAGTTCCGTGCCGCCCTGACTCGCGACGGTCTGTCTTATGACGACGCCCGCGATCAGGTTCGTCGCGAGATGATCATCAGCCGTGTTCGTCAGCGTCGTGTGGCCGAGCGGATTCAGGTGTCCGAGCAGGAAGTGAAAAACTTCCTCGCTTCGGACCTCGGCAAGATGCAACTCTCCGAAGAGCTGCACCTGGCCAACATCCTGATCGGGACGCCGGAAAGCGCCAACGCTGAAGCAATTCAAAACGCAGCGCGCCAAGCCTCCGAGATTTATCAGCAACTCAAGCAGGGTGCTGACTTCTCTCAACTGGCCATCGCAAAATCTGCCAGCGATAACGCACTGGAAGGCGGCGACATGGGCTGGCGTAAAGCCGCTCAACTGCCACCACCGTTCGACCGAGAGCTGAGCGCCATGTCAGTGGGTGAGATCACTCAACCGGCACGCACACCAGGCGGTTTCATCATCCTGAAAGTACTGGAGAAGCGCGGCGGTGGTACTCAGATGCGCGATGAAGTGCATGTGCGTCACATCCTGGTCAAACCGAGCCCGATCCGCGACGAAGAAAAAACCAAGGCTCTGGTTCAATCGCTCTACACCCGTATCGAAGCAGGCGAAGACTTCGCTGAGCTGGCGAAAAGCTACTCGGAAGACCCGGGTTCTGCCCTCAACGGCGGCGACCTGAACTGGATCGACCCGAACGCCCTGGTGCCGGAATTCCGCGAAGTGATGGCCAAGACCCAACAAGGTCAGCTGTCCAAGCCGTTCAAGACTCAATATGGCTGGCACGTTCTGGAAGTCCTTGGCCGCCGCGCCACCGACAGCACCACCCAGGCCCGTGAACAACAGGCAATGACCGTACTGCGCAACCGCAAATACGACGAAGAGCTGCAATCCTGGTTGCGTCAGATCCGTGACGAAGCCTACGTTGAAATCAAGCTCCCTGGCGTCGACCAGGCGGCGAAGTGAACCCCAAGCGTTTTGCACTGACACCCGGCGAGCCGGCCGGCATAGGTCCAGACCTGTGCCTGCTACTCGCCTCGCAAGCCCAGCCACACCCCCTGATTGCCATTACCAGCCGCGACCTGCTCCTTGAGCGGGCCGCGCAGCTGGGTGTGGTCGTCGACTTGCTGCCGGTAACGCCGGACAACTGGCCGGACGTTCCTGCGCCAGCCAACAGCCTGTATGTCTGGGATACACCGCTCAGTGCGCCGGTTACCGCCGGGCAACTGGACAAGGCCAATGCCGCCTTCGTCCTGGAAACCCTGACCCGCGCTGGCCTTGGCTGCCTGGACGGGCACTTTGCAGGGATGATTACCGCCCCTGTGCACAAAGGCGTGATCAATGAGTCGGGCATTGCCTTCTCCGGTCACACCGAGTTTCTCGCAGACCTGACCCACACCCCGCAAGTGGTGATGATGCTCGCCACACACGGCTTGCGAGTCGCTCTGGTTACCACGCACCTGCCCCTGCGGGAGATTGCCGATGCAATCACCCCTGAGCGCCTGGAGCGGGTCACGCGGATTCTGCATACCGACCTGCAACAAAAATTCGGCATCGCCCAGCCACGCATCCTCGTCTGCGGACTCAACCCGCATGCCGGCGAAGGCGGACACCTGGGCCACGAAGAAATCGACATCATTGAACCAACCCTGGAGCGTCTGCGCGCTGAAGGCATGGACCTGCGTGGTCCCCTGCCCGCCGACACTCTGTTTACCCCCAAATATCTGGAGCACTGCGACGCGGTGCTGGCGATGTACCACGACCAGGGCCTGCCTGTGCTGAAATACAAAGGCTTCGGCGCGGCAGTCAACGTGACCCTCGGCTTGCCGATCATCCGCACCTCAGTCGACCACGGCACTGCCCTGGACCTGGCTGGCAGCGGAAAAATCGACACCGGCAGCCTGCAAGTCGCCCTGGAAACCGCCTACCAGATGGCCGAGACCCGTTTATGACCGAGCATTACCAACACCGGGCGCGCAAGCGTTTCGGCCAGAATTTCCTGCACGACGCCGGCGTTATCGACCGTATCCTGCGCTCCATTCACGCCAAGCCCGAAGACCGTCTGCTGGAAATTGGCCCGGGTCAGGGCGCGCTCACCGAAGGCCTGCTCAACAGCGGTGCCCAACTGGACGTGGTTGAACTGGACAAGGACCTGATCCCGATCCTCAACCAGCAATTCGCCGGCAAAAGCAATTTCAACCTGCACCAGGGCGATGCGCTGAAGTTCGACTTCAACAGCCTGAATGCCGCGCCAAACAGCCTGCGCGTTGTCGGCAACCTGCCGTACAACATCTCCACGCCGCTGATCTTCCACCTGCTGAACAACGCAGGCATCATCCGCGACATGCACTTCATGCTGCAAAAGGAAGTGGTCGAGCGTCTGGCGGCAGGTCCTGGTGGTGGTGATTGGGGCCGTCTGTCGATCATGGTTCAGTACCACTGCCGGGTCGAACACCTGTTCAACGTCGGCCCTGGCGCGTTCAACCCACCGCCGAAAGTCGACTCGGCGATCGTCCGCCTGGTGCCGCACGCCGTGCTGCCGCACCCGGCCAAAGACCATCGTTTGCTGGAGCGCGTCGTTCGCGAAGCCTTCAACCAGCGCCGCAAAACCCTGCGTAACACCCTCAAATTGCTGCTGAGCAATGCCGAAATCGAAGCCGCTGGCGTCGACGGCAGCCTGCGCCCCGAGCAGCTCGACCTTGCCGCCTTTGTACGACTGGCTGACAAGCTCAGCGAACAAGTCGCACAGAAACCTGCCGTCGGCTGACAGGCGTCGAGCGTTATCGGGTAGGACACCAGCGCACATGTCTGGTTTACTACCCGATACTTGGCCTAGACTGACCTCAATCAGTTACGCCCCGCGTCCCGCTTTGCTTTTAAGGCCTCTTGCATGTCCGATCCTCGTTATCAGGTCGACGTCAGCGTCGTCACCCGCTATCTGGCAGAACAATCGCAACCCGAGCAAGACCGCTTTGCCTTCGCCTACACCATTACCGTACAGAACAACGGCCTGCTACCGGCCAAGTTGCTCTCGCGACACTGGGTGATTACCGATGGCGACGGGCATGTCGAAGAGGTTCGCGGCGCAGGCGTGGTTGGCCTGCAACCGCTGATCGGTGTCGGCCAGAGCCACACCTACAGCAGCGGCACCGTGATGACCACCCGCGTTGGCAACATGCAGGGGACTTATCAAATGCTCGCCGAAGACGGTAAACACTTCGACGCCATCATCGCGCCATTTCGCCTGGCGGTGCCCGGAGCCCTGCACTGATGGCGACGTACGCCGTCGGCGACCTGCAAGGCTGCCTCGAACCCCTGCAATGCCTGCTCAAGCGGGTTGCCTTCGACCCTGCAAAGGATCATTTGTGGCTGGTTGGCGACCTGATCAACCGTGGTCCGCAATCGCTGGAAACCCTGCGCTTCCTCTATAGCATCCGCGAATCACTGGTGTGCGTGCTGGGCAACCACGACCTGCACCTGCTGGCCGTCGGCTACAACATCGAGCGCCTGAGGAAAGCCGACACCCTGCGTGAAATCCTCGAAGCACCGGATCGCAAAGAACTGCTTGAGTGGCTGCGCCAGCAAAAGCTCATGCACTACGACGAACAGCGCGACATTGCGCTGGTCCATGCCGGTATACCGCCGCAGTGGTCCCTGCGCAAAGCCTTGAAGTGCGCAGCCGAAGTCGAAGAAGCATTACGTGACGACAACCGCATCGCGCCCTACCTCGATGGCATGTATGGCAACGAGCCGGTGAAGTGGGACGGCGACCTTAAAGGTGTAACCCGCCTGCGGGTGATCACCAACTACTTCACCCGCATGCGTTTCTGCACCAGCGACGGCAGGCTTGATCTCAAGAGCAAGGAAGGCCTCGACACCGCGCAACCGGGCTACGCGCCATGGTTTGCACACCAGGAACGCAAGACCCGCGGCCAGAAAATCATTTTCGGCCACTGGGCGGCGCTCGAAGGTAAATGCAACGAACCTGGCCTCTTCGCCCTCGACACCGGTTGCGTCTGGGGTGGTTCGATGACCTTGATGAACGTCGACACCGGCGAACGCCTGCATTGCGCATGCGATGCCCAGGGCCACACCAGGCCGCACGTCACCCCAATCAACCCAGAACTATTGTCGGCCAGCGCCAAGCGCTAGGCTGCGTTTTCAGCCAGGCCACAGGAGCCCGCCATGAGCGAATTCAAACGCATCCCCCCAGAACAAGCCCAGGCCCTGCGCGAACAAGGCGCCGTGGTGGTCGACGTCCGCGATCCACAGACGTTTGCCTTGAACCACATCAGCGGCTCGAAGCACCTGGATAACCACTCCATCTCCGACTTCATCCGCGCTGCCGACCTCGACGCGCCAACCGTGGTGGTCTGCTATCACGGTAATTCCAGCCAGAGCGCTGCGGCTTACCTGATCAGTCAGGGCTTTTCCGACGTCTACAGCATGGACGGTGGTTTTGAGCTGTGGCGTACGATCTATCCTTCGGAAATCGCGCAAGGCACTTCCGAGTAATTTTTTTCACACGCTCAAGCCCACGCCCACCGTGGGCTGACGAACGGTCAGTCATAACAAATTGCGCATTGCCCCTTTACCTTGCGGATTCCGAACTATCCTTAGCCTCAGGCCATCCAAAACAGGGGAGAGCCGGTACACCGGCGAGCGGATCATCGGGAGTAGCTTTCAGGGTTGATAGCTTTGAAGGTGTTCTGGGGGGTAAAAGGCAGCTGCACTTCAGTTGCTTGCCAGCATCCACTGACTGATCCGACGTCGGCTCCACGTATCGAGCGAGGTGACGTCATGAGTATCTTTAGCCACTTCCAACAACGCTTCGAGTCCACACGCCAGGAAGAGCTCTCCCTGCAGGAGTATCTCGAACTGTGCAAAAAGGACCGCAGCGCTTACGCGTCCTCCGCCGAGCGTCTACTGCTGGCAATCGGCGAACCCGAACTGCTGGACACCTCGACCAACTCGAGACTGTCGCGCATCTTTTCCAACAAGGTGATCCGTCGGTATCCGGCCTTTGAAGACTTCCACGGGATGGAAGAATGCATCGACCAGATCGTCTCCTACTTCCGCCATGCGGCTCAGGGCCTGGAAGAGAAGAAACAGATCCTCTACCTGCTCGGCCCCGTTGGTGGCGGTAAATCGTCCCTGGCCGAGAAGCTCAAACAGCTGATCGAAAAAGTGCCCTTCTACGCCATCAAGGGCTCTCCGGTGTTCGAGTCTCCGCTGGGGCTGTTCAACGCCACGGAAGATGGCGCGATCCTCGAAGAGGACTTTGGCATTCCGCGGCGCTACCTGAACACCATCATGTCACCCTGGGCAACCAAACGTCTGGCCGAATTCGGCGGCGATATCAGCCAGTTCCGGGTGGTCAAACTCTACCCGTCGATTCTCAACCAGATCGCCGTGGCCAAGACCGAACCGGGTGACGAAAACAACCAGGACATCTCGGCGCTGGTGGGCAAGGTCGATATCCGCAAGCTGGAAGAGTTCCCGCAGAACGACGCCGACGCCTACAGCTACTCGGGCGCACTCTGCCGCTCCAACCAGGGGCTGATGGAATTCGTCGAAATGTTCAAGGCACCAATCAAGGTGCTGCACCCATTACTGACCGCCACCCAGGAAGGCAACTACAACAGTACCGAAGGCCTGGGCGCGATTCCGTTCACCGGGATCCTGCTGGCGCACTCCAACGAGTCGGAGTGGCACACCTTCCGCAACAACAAGAACAACGAAGCCTTCATCGACCGGATCTACATCGTCAAAGTGCCGTACTGCCTGCGGGTCAGCGACGAAGTGAAGATCTACGACAAGCTGCTGTTCAACAGCTCCCTGGCCAAGGCCCACTGCGCGCCCGACACGCTGAAGATGCTCGCTCAGTTCACCGTGCTCTCGCGCCTCAAAGAGCCGGAAAACTCGAACATCTACTCGAAAATGCGCGTGTATGACGGCGAGAACCTCAAGGACACCGATCCGAAGGCCAAATCGATCCAGGAATACCGCGACACCGCTGGCGTCGACGAAGGCATGAACGGTCTTTCTACCCGGTTTGCCTTCAAGATCCTGTCGAAAGTCTTCAACTTCGACCCGCACGAGATCGCCGCCAACCCGGTGCATCTGCTGTACGTGCTGGAACAACAGATCGAGCAGGAACAATTCCAGGCGGAAACCCGCGAGCGCTATCTGCGCTTCCTGAAAGAGTACCTGGCGCCGCGTTATATCGAGTTCATCGGTAAGGAGATCCAGACCGCGTACCTGGAGTCTTACAGCGAATACGGGCAAAACATCTTCGACCGCTATGTGCTCTATGCGGACTTCTGGATTCAGGATCAGGAATACCGCGACCCGGAAACCGGCGAGATCCTCAACCGCGTAGCCCTCAACGAAGAGCTGGAGAAAATCGAAAAACCGGCGGGCATCAGCAATCCGAAGGATTTCCGCAACGAAATCGTCAACTTCGTCCTGCGTGCCCGGGCCAACAACAACGGCAAGAATCCAACCTGGCTCAGCTACGAGAAGCTGCGGGTGGTCATCGAGAAAAAAATGTTCTCGAACACCGAGGATCTGCTGCCGGTTATCAGCTTCAACGCCAAGGCCAGCAAAGAGGACCAACAGAAACACAACGACTTCGTTACGAGAATGGTCGAGCGCGGCTACACCGACAAACAGGTACGACTGCTCTCCGAGTGGTACCTGCGGGTCAGGAAATCGCAGTAACTCGCTGCCGGTCAGACCGGTTGTCGTTAGCCCGGAGCCTGTGCCGAGATTTTCTGTTACACAGGTTTCAGGAAGGTGTTTGGAAATCGACAGCGAAGCCCAGGCAACGCGTAGGTGGTACGGGGCGCAAGACCGCGCCCCCCCCCTGCTCCGCGCCCATTACGGCCAGACTTGCTCGCGATTTCCCAAGACAGCTTCTAAGGAGAAGTCATGAGCTATGTGATCGACCGACGTCTCAATGGCAAGAACAAGAGCACGGTAAACCGTCAGCGGTTTCTGCGGCGTTACCGTGACCACATCAAGAAGGCCGTCGAAGAGGCGGTCAGCCGGCGCTCCATTACCGATATGGAACACGGCGAGCAGATCAGCATTCCCGGTCGGGATATCGACGAACCGGTGCTTCACCATGGTCGCGGCGGCAAGCAGACCATCGTGCATCCCGGCAACAAGGAATTCACCAGCGGTGAGCATATCGCTCGTCCGCCGGGAGGTGGCGGCGGCAGAGGTCCTGGCAAGGCCGGCAACTCTGGCGAGGGCATGGACGAGTTTGTCTTCCAGATCACCCAGGAGGAATTTCTCGAGTTCATGTTCGAGGACCTGGAGCTGCCGAACCTGGTCAAACGCAACCTGAGCGGCACCGACACCTTCAAAACCGTGCGCGCCGGTATCAGTAATGAAGGTAACCCTTCGCGGATCAATATCATCCGCACGCTGCGTTCGGCCCATGCGCGGCGCATCGCACTGTCGGGCAGCAGCCGAGAAAAATTGCGGGTAGCCAAAGAGGAACTGGCGCGACTTAAGCAGGAAGAACCAGATAACTTCGGCGATATTCAGGAAATCGAGGCAGAAATCGAGCGCTTGAGTGCGCGCATCAACCGTGTTCCATTTCTCGACACCTTCGACCTCAAGTACAACCTGTTGATCAAGCAGCCTAACCCCAGCTCAAAAGCCGTCATGTTCTGCCTGATGGACGTTTCCGGCTCCATGACTCAGGCCACCAAGGACATCGCCAAACGGTTCTTCATCCTGCTGTACCTGTTCCTCAAGCGTAACTACGAGAAAATCGATGTGGTGTTCATCCGCCACCATACCAGTGCCCGGGAAGTCGACGAGGAAGAATTCTTCTACTCTCGCGAAACCGGCGGCACCATCGTTTCCAGCGCCCTGAAACTGATGCAGGAGATCATGGCCGAGCGTTATCCGAGCAACGACTGGAACATTTACGCCGCCCAGGCTTCCGACGGTGACAACTGGAACGATGACTCACCGATCTGCCGCGACATCCTGATCAACCAGATCATGCCATTCGTGCAGTACTACACTTATGTGGAGATTACCCCGCGCGAACACCAGGCCCTGTGGTACGAATACGAACGTATCAGCGAAGCCTTTTCCGACACGTTTGCCCAGCAACAACTGGTTTCGGCCGGGGATATCTATCCGGTCTTCCGTGAACTCTTCCAGCGCAGGTTAGTGACATGACCGCCAAAGAGCAGAAGCGCCAACCCATATCCACCGGCTCCGAATGGACGTTCGAGCTGATCCAGGCCTACGACCGAGAAATCAGCCGTATTGCGGCCCGCTACGCGCTGGATACCTACCCTAACCAGATCGAGGTGATTACCGCCGAGCAGATGATGGACGCCTACGCCTCTGTCGGCATGCCGCTGGGTTACCACCACTGGTCCTATGGCAAACACTTCCTCAGCACCGAGAAGTCCTACAGCCGCGGCCAGATGGGGCTGGCCTACGAGATCGTGATCAACTCGGACCCGTGCATCGCCTACCTGATGGAAGAAAACACCATCTGCATGCAGGCACTGGTGGTGGCCCATGCCTGCTACGGCCACAACAGCTTTTTCAAAGGCAACTACCTGTTCCGCACCTGGACCGACGCCAGCTCAATCATCGATTACCTGGTGTTCGCCAAGCAGTACATCATGCAATGCGAAGAGCGCCATGGCATCGATGCCGTGGAAGACCTGCTGGATTCCTGCCACGCCCTGATGAACTACGGTGTCGACCGCTACAAACGCCCTTACCCGATTTCCGCGGAAGAAGAGCGGCGCCGGCAAAAGGATCGTGAAGAACATCTGCAAAAGCAGATCAACGACCTGTGGCGCACCATTCCAAAAGGCGCAGACAAGTACAACGAGAAGGACAACGCACGCTTTCCGGCAGAACCGCAGGAAAACATCCTCTACTTCATCGAAAAACACGCCCCGCTGCTGGAGCCATGGCAACGGGAAATCGTGCGGATCGTACGCAAGATCGCGCAGTACTTTTATCCACAGCGTCAGACTCAGGTCATGAACGAGGGCTGGGCGACGTTCTGGCACTACACCCTGATGAACGACCTGTACGACGAGGGTCTGGTGACCGAAGGTTTCATGATGGAGTTCCTGGCGTCCCACACCAGCGTGGTCTTCCAGCCTGGGTTCGATAGCCCTTACTACAACGGCATCAACCCCTACACCTTGGGTTTTTCCATGTACCGCGACATTCGGCGCATGTGCGAAGCGCCCACTGAAGAGGATTACCGCTGGTTCCCGGAAATCGCCGGGACCGACTGGCTGTCGAGCATCAAGTTCGCCATGAGCAGCTTCAAGGACGAAAGTTTCATTCTGCAGTATCTGTCACCCAAAGTGATTCGTGACCTGAAACTCTTCAGCATTCTCGATGACGACCAGAAGGACGACCTGCTGGTGCCAGCCATTCATGACGAGGAAGGTTATCGAACCATTCGTGAAACCCTGGCAGCGCAGTACAACCTGGGTAACCGCGAACCGAACATACAGATCTACAGCATCGACCGCCGTGGCGATCGCTCGCTGACGCTGCGTCATCAGCAACACGACCGCAAACCACTCGGGGACTCCACCGATGAAGTGCTCAAGCACCTGCACCGCCTCTGGGGCTTCGATATTCACCTGGAAACACTGCAAGGCGACCAGGTAATGAAAACCCATCATGTCCCGCCTAAGGGCGAGCATAGCGAGGGCGAATACGGTCGGCTGGACCTGGCTGTCATTCATCTTTGATGCCACCCGGACCTCCGGAAGCTCGACGCAAAGGTTATCCTGTCGAGCTAACGGAGGTTTTTTATGCAGATTTATAAAGTCGGTGGCGCGGTCCGTGATCGCCTGCTTGGCAAGCCTGTTACCGACATCGACTGGGTGGTGGTGGGCGCCAGCACCGAAGAAATGCTCGCCAAGGGCTATCGCCCGGTAGGCGCCGATTTTCCGGTGTTCCTTCACCCCAAAAGCGGCGAGGAATACGCGCTTGCGCGCACCGAACGCAAAAGCGGACGTGGCTACGGCGGCTTCACCTTCCACGCCAGCCCCGAAGTCACTCTGGAAGAGGACCTGATTCGTCGCGACCTGACAATCAATGCCATGGCCGAAGACGACCACGGTCAATTGACCGATCCGTATCACGGCCAGCGCGATCTGGAAGCGCGCCTGCTTCGCCATGTTTCCCCCGCGTTCGCCGAAGATCCTCTCCGCGTCCTGCGCGTTGCTCGTTTCGCCGCGCGCTATGCCGGACTCGGCTTCACGGTAGCCCCGGAGACTCTGGAGCTGATGCGTCAGCTCAGCGAATCAGGCGAGCTTGAGGCGCTGACCGCAGAACGCAGCTGGAAAGAAATATCCCGCGCTCTGATGGAGGATCAGCCACAAGTTTTCATCCAGGTTCTGCGCGACTGCGGTGCCCTGAAAGTCTTGATCCCCGAAATTGACGCACTGTTCGGCGTACCGCAACCCGAAGCCCACCACCCGGAAATCGACAGCGGCGTGCACACCCTGAGCGTTCTCGAACAGGCTGCCCTGCACAAACAACCGCTGACCGTGCGCTGGGCCTGCTTGCTGCACGATCTGGGCAAAGGCCTGACACCCGAGAGCCAATGGCCCAAACACATCGCTCACGAGCACAGAGGCCTGAAGCTGATCAAAGCGGTCAACGAACGCTTCAAAGCCCCGCGCGACTGCCAGGAGCTGGCGTTGCTGGTAGGCGAATACCACACCCATGGTCATCGTGCGCTGGAGCTGAAGCCGTCGACATTGCTGGAGTTACTGCAAAGCTTCGACGTTTACCGACGGCCGCAGCGCTTTGAAGAATTCATCAAGGCCTGCGAAATGGACGCTCGGGGCCGCAAAGGCCTCGAGCAGAGAAGTTATCCACAAGCGGATTATTTGCGAGGCGCGGCGACGGCCGCACGAACCGTGGCGGTTCAGCCGTTGCTGGAGCAGGGATTCAAAGGCCCGGAGTTGGGCGAGGCGCTCAAGCGCGAACGGCTCAAGGCTTTGAAGGCTTACAAAGAGGCAGCGTCCACCTGAAAAGCATCGCGGGCAAGCCTTGCTCCTACGAGACCTATGCCGAGCACGTAAATGGCGTACGACACAATACTGTAGGAGCAAGGCTTGCCCGCGATGGAGCCACCAAAGTCACAGCAAATTCGAAGGGGTCAACTGCTCGCCGCGCCACTCAAACGCAACCGGCGCCAGGACCTGATCGATCTGCGCCTCGCTCCACAGTGTCGCAAAACTTTTACCCACGCCAGGATGCACTCTGTTCGGCGCAATCAGCGACAACGGCCACAACACAAAGGCATTTTTCAGGATTTCCGCTCGCGGCAGGATCAATCCGTCGAAATTTCCCACCAGATCGCCATACAGCAGCACGTCGATATCCAGCGGCAAGCCTTTGCGATCTGGAGCATAACGACCGTTGTCGGCCTCGATAAACTTCAACCGACGGTCCAGCTCCATCAACGGCAGGTCGGTAAACGCCGACACCACAAAATTGAAAAACGGCCCGCTCTTGATCCCGACCGGCTGGCTTTCGAACACCGCCGAGCAGCGCATATCCACCAGAAAACCGGCAAGCGCTTCCAGCCCTGCCTGCAAATGAGCTTCGCGCTCGACATTGCTGCCGAGCCCAAGAAATACCTGAGTTAGCGACATCCGCGCTCGATCTCCACGCCCACGCCCGTTGCAGCCGGGATAGCCCCCGGCTTGGTCAGCTTGAGGCGCAGCCAGGTAATCTTGAATTCGCTCATCAAGACTTCGGCCAGACGCTCGGCAAAGGTTTCAACCAGCTGGTACTGCGCCTGCTCGGCAAACGCTTGAATACGTGCTGTCACGCTGGCGTAGTCGAGCGCCAGGGTCAGGTCATCACCGGCCGCTGCCGGACGATTGTCCCAGGCGAAACTCAGATCAAGACGCAGGCACTGACGGATGCCACGCTCCCAGTCGTAGGCACCGATCACCGTGTCGACTTCCAGGCCCTCGATAAACACTCTGTCCAAGCACTCTTCTCCGCAGCACGACAAGGGCGCAATGCGCCGTTAGAATCAGGGCGTCCTCGCCCGGAATAGTTAGCATGTTTTGGTTACTGGCGATCCTCGCCTACCTGCTTGGCTCTCTGTCCTTTGCCATTTTGCTCAGCCGCCTGACCGGAAGCCCCGATCCGCGAATGAGTGGCTCGGGTAATGCCGGCGCCACCAACATGTTACGCCTGGCCGGCAAAAAACTCGCGGTCCTGACCTTGTTCGGCGACCTCTGCAAAGGCCTGCTACCCGTTTTGATCGCAGGGCTTGCGGGGCTCTCGGTACAGCAACAGGCTTGGGTCGGCGTCTATGCCGTCATCGGTCATCTGTTTCCGCTGTACTTCCGCTTTCGCGGCGGCAAAGGTGTTGCAACGGCCGCCGGCATGCTGCTGGGGCTTTATCCTCCGGCAGCGCTTCTGGCTCTTGGCGCCTGGCTACTGACCTTCTACCTCACCCGCACCAGCTCGCTGGCCGCCCTGATCGCCACGCCCCTGACCTTGCCACTGCTGGCCTGGCAGGAGCCGGGAGCATTGCTGCCCATGAGCGCCCTGACAGCGCTGATCGTCTGGCGCCATCGCGGCAATCTACGCGACCTGTTTGCCGGGCGCGAACGGCATTTTTAAATATTGTTGCCGAGTACGCCCCAAACTCATCGGTCTTTACAACGGCGACAGCTGCTCCATCGGCCAGCGCGCCTGCACACTGATCGCCAGGCTTTCCTGCTGACCGGCCTGTAGCCGCTGACATCCGGCAAAAGCGATCATCGCGCCGTTATCGGTGCAGAACTCCGGACGTGCGTAGTAAACGTCGCCCTTCATGTCGCCGAGCATTTTCTCCAGGGAAATGCGCAAAGCCTTGTTGGCGCTGACGCCGCCAGCGATCACCAGACGCTTGAGACCCGCTTGCTTCAGGGCGCGCTTGCATTTGATGGTCAAAGTCTCCACCACCGCCTGCTGGAAGGCCAGCGAGATGTCGCTGCGGGTTTGTTCGCCGTCGTCCCCGGCGCTGACGCACTGCTGCCATGTGTTCAAGGCAAAGGTTTTCAAGCCGCTGAAACTGAAATCCAGGCCCGGCCGATCACACATCGGACGCGGGAACACGAAACGTCCGGCAACGCCTTGCGCAGCCAGTCGTGCGATTTCCGGACCGCCAGGGTAATTGAGGCCCATCATCTTCGCAGTCTTGTCGAACGCCTCACCGGCAGCGTCATCGAGCGTCTCGCCCAACAACTCGTATTGGCCGATACCGTCGACCCGAACCAGCTGCGTATGACCACCGGACACCAACAAAGCGACGAACGGAAATTCAGGTGGTTGCGGCTCCAGCATCGGCGCCAGCAAGTGGCCTTCCATGTGGTGCACACCCAAGGCAGGAATGCCCCAGGCAAATGCCAGCGCCTGAGCGCAGGAAGCCCCCACCAGCAAGGCACCAACCAGGCCAGGACCCGCGGTGTAGGCGATGGCGTCGATCTCGGTCGGCACGCAGTCAGCTTCGGCCAACACCTGACGAATCAAGGGCAGCATGCGTTTGACGTGGTCACGCGAAGCCAGCTCCGGCACCACGCCACCATAGGCGCGATGCAGGTCGATCTGACTGAACAGCGCGTCGGCCAGCAGGCCTCTTTCACTGTCGTAAAGTGCGACACCGGTTTCGTCGCAGGAGGTTTCTAATCCCAGTACTAGCATGGGTTTGCGCCTTGTTTAGGCTAAATTCGAAGGCGCGCATAATAGTCGCCATGCGATGCCCCGACTAGCGGTTTTCGATCAGAGGCTTTGCATTCCGAGCGATGAGGAGTTAACATCCGCAACCCTTAAAAACCGACGTCTTCAAGTGCACTTTTGCCGCGAGGATGTTGACCCCGGTAATGAATGAAGGTAGCTCTGGATGCCAGCCGTCAAAGTAAAAGAGAACGAACCCTTCGACGTAGCTCTGCGTCGATTCAAGCGCTCCTGCGAAAAAGCCGGTGTACTGGCTGAAGTTCGGAGCCGCGAATTCTACGAGACGCCAACTTCAGAGCGGAAGCGTAAAGCAGCAGCCGCTGTTAAGCGTCACGCCAAGAAAGTTCAGCGCGAACAGCGCCGCGCCGTTCGTCTGTACTAATACACAGTCGTTCGTAGCAAGCTTCTGCCAAGCCCGGCCCTCAGCCGGGCTTATGGCATTTGCGGATATCGCTTGATGCTTCACCGTCAAAGCCGCAGACGCGACCGAGACGAATCTGCTTCACACGTCAGACCTGGCTCTTTTGCCAGCGGTGCACGTCTCTTCTGACGAGCCTTCCAAGGCTACTGACGAGCACACCTTTTACTGATTCCTCTCACGACGATCAGCCCAAGGCACGATTTTGCGTGCCCGCTTATGAGCTATCCGAGGCCTCTCATTGGCCATTGCGGACTCAGCGCAACACTTTCAAACAGTCGAATACCGATGAACACTAACGTCAGCGGATTTTCGGCAGATACACTTCCCGACAGCGAATACGCAGACGATACCTGGTCGAGCCGCACATCTGCCGCGCCTCAAAATAATGACCAGCATCAGGCCGCCCTTCGCGCGGGTTAAATTTTCAGCGCAGTGATGACGAGAACGCCATGGCCGGGCTAATTCCCCAGAGCTTTATTGACGACCTTCTGAACCGCACCGACATCGTCGATGTGGTCAGCTCGCGCCTGCAAATGAAAAAAGCCGGCAAGAACTACACCGCTTGCTGCCCGTTCCACAAAGAAAAAACCCCCTCCTTCAGCGTCAGCCCGGACAAACAATTCTATTACTGCTTTGGCTGCGGCGCTGGTGGCAATGCCCTCGGCTTCATCATGGACCACGACAACCTGGACTTTCCCCAGGCCGTCGAAGAACTGGCCAAAGCCGCTGGCATGGAAATCCCCCGCGAGGAAAGTGGTCGCCCGCACAAACCGCGACAACCGACCGACTCGCCCCTTTACCCACTGCTGACTGCCGCCGCAGACTTTTACCGTCAGGCACTGAAAAGCCATCCTGCGCGCAAAGCGGCTGTCGACTACTTGAAGGGTCGCGGCCTGACCGGCGAGATCGCCCGCGATTTCGGCCTCGGCTTCGCGCCACCGGGCTGGGATAACCTGTTCAAGCACTTGAGCAACGATACCCTACAACAAAAAGCCATGATCGATGCCGGTCTGCTGATCGAGAACGCCGAAACCGGCAAACGCTACGACCGCTTTCGCGACCGCGTAATGTTCCCGATTCGCGACAGCCGCGGGCGCATCATCGCGTTTGGCGGCCGGGTACTGGGCGACGATAAACCGAAATACCTGAACTCACCGGAAACCCCTGTATTTCATAAAGGCCAGGAGCTCTACGGCCTGTATGAAGCGCGCAAAAACAACCGCAATCTCGACGAAATCATCGTCGTCGAAGGTTACATGGACGTCATCGCCCTGGCCCAGCAAGGCTTGCGCAATGCCGTCGCCACGCTCGGCACCGCCACCAGCGAAGAACACTTGAAGCGACTGTTCCGCGTCGTGCCCAACGTGCTGTTCTGCTTCGACGGCGACCAGGCCGGCCGTAACGCCGCATGGCGCGCTCTGGAGTCAACGCTTTCGAGCCTGCAAGACGGACGGCGTGCGCGCTTCCTGTTCCTGCCCGAAGGCGAAGACCCGGACACGCTGATCCGCTCCGAGGGCACCGACGCCTTCCGCGCGCGAATCAATCAGCACGCCCAGCCATTGGCAGATTATTTCTTTCAGAAACTGATCGAGGAGTCCGATCCGCGCTCGCTCGAAGGCAAGGCCCACATGGCCACCCTCGCCGCGCCGCTCATCGACAAAGTCCCGGGAGCCAACCTGCGCACCCTGATGCGCCAGCGCCTGACCGAAATTACCGGCCTTAATAGTGAAGCCGTCAGTCAGTTGGTGCACAGCGCACCGCAGGATGCTCCGCCCGCCTACGATCCAGGCATCGATTACGACGCGATGCCGGACTATTCCGACTACCACCAGCCGCAGGATGCCTACGCGCCCCAGCAAGAGTGGACGCCGAAAAAACCCGGCGCGGGCGGCAAGAAATGGGATAACAAACCCTGGGACAAGAAAGGCAAACGTGGCGGTGATCGCGATCAACCTCGCGCCCCACGCATCCCGGCCGCGGTCGAGCCACCAACACTGGCGGCCCTGCGCACCTTGCTGCACCACCCGCAACTGGCCGAAAAAGTTGAAGACGCCGGGCACTTCGCTGCCGAGGACCACTCCAACACGCAATTGCTGGTGGCACTGCTCGAAGCCGTGCAGAAGAATCCTAAGCTAAACTCATTTCAGTTGATTGCGCGTTGGCATGGCACCGAACAAGGACGTCTGCTCAAGGCACTGGCGGAAAAGGAGTGGCTGATTGACGGAGATAACCTTGAACAACAGTTTTTCGACACCATTACTAGCTTGTCAGCCCGCCAACGCGAGCGAAACCTGGAACAACTTCTCAGGAAAGCACGTCAAAGCGAATTGAGTGCAGAAGAGAAAAACCAACTGCGCGACCTCCTAAGTCGCAATGTTTCCGCATCAAACCCGACCTCAAGTGGCGCGTGAGGTCATAGCTAAGGTATAATCCTCGGCTTGTTTTTTGCCCGCCAAGACCTTCAGTGGATAGGGTGTTATGTCCGGAAAAGCGCAACAGCAGTCTCGTATCAAAGAGTTGATCACCCTTGGTCGTGAGCAGAAGTATCTGACTTACGCAGAGGTCAACGACCACCTGCCGGAGGATATTTCAGATCCGGAACAGGTGGAAGACATCATCCGCATGATTAATGACATGGGGATCCCCGTACACGAGAGTGCTCCGGATGCGGACGCCCTTATGCTGGCCGACGCCGATACCGACGAGGCTGCCGCGGAAGAAGCGGCTGCAGCGTTGGCAGCGGTTGAGACCGACATTGGTCGCACTACCGACCCTGTGCGCATGTACATGCGTGAAATGGGTACCGTAGAACTCCTCACACGTGAAGGCGAAATTGAAATCGCCAAACGTATTGAAGAGGGCATCCGTGAAGTGATGGGCGCAATTGCGCACTTCCCTGGCACGGTTGACCACATTCTCTCCGAGTACACTCGCGTCACCACCGAAGGTGGCCGCCTGTCCGATGTCCTGAGCGGTTATATCGACCCGGACGACGGCATTGCGCCGCCTGCTGCAGAAGTGCCGCCGCCTGTCGACCCGAAAGCCGTGAAAGCGGACGACGATGCCGAAGACGACGATGCTGAAGCCAGTGACGACGAAGAAGAAGCCGAAAGCGGTCCGGATCCGGTCATCGCAGCACAGCGTTTTGGCGCTGTGGCCGATCAGATGGAAATCACCCGCAAGGCGCTGAAAAAGCACGGTCGCGAAAACAAGCAGGCAATTGCCGAGATGTTGGCGCTGGCTGAGCTGTTCATGCCGATCAAACTGGTTCCGAAGCAATTCGAAGGCCTGGTTGAGCGTGTTCGTAGCGCCCTGGATCGTCTGCGTCAGCAAGAGCGCGCGATCATGCAGCTCTGCGTTCGTGATGCACGCATGCCGCGTGCCGACTTCCTGCGCCAGTTCCCGGGCAACGAAGTTGACGAAAGCTGGACCGAAGCACTGGCCAAAGGCAAAAGCAAATACGCTGAAGCCATTGGTCGCCTGCAGGCCGACATCGTTCGTTGCCAGCAGAAGCTGACCGCACTTGAAGCCGAAACCGGCTTGAAGATTGCCGAGATCAAGGACATCAACCGTCGCATGTCGATCGGTGAGGCCAAGGCCCGCCGTGCGAAGAAAGAGATGGTCGAAGCGAACTTGCGTCTGGTGATCTCCATCGCCAAGAAGTACACCAACCGTGGCCTGCAATTCCTCGATCTGATCCAGGAAGGCAACATTGGTTTGATGAAAGCGGTAGACAAGTTTGAATACCGCCGCGGCTACAAATTCTCGACTTATGCCACCTGGTGGATCCGTCAGGCGATCACTCGCTCGATCGCCGACCAGGCCCGCACCATCCGTATTCCGGTGCACATGATCGAGACGATCAACAAGCTCAACCGTATTTCCCGCCAGATGTTGCAGGAAATGGGTCGTGAACCGACCCCGGAAGAGCTGGGCGAACGCATGGAAATGCCTGAGGACAAGATCCGTAAGGTATTGAAGATCGCTAAAGAGCCGATCTCCATGGAAACCCCGATCGGTGATGACGAAGACTCCCATCTGGGTGACTTCATCGAAGATTCGACCATGCAGTCGCCAATCGATGTTGCTACCGTTGAGAGCCTTAAAGAAGCGACTCGCGAAGTTCTCTCCGGCCTCACTGCCCGTGAAGCCAAGGTTCTGCGCATGCGCTTCGGTATCGACATGAATACCGACCACACCCTTGAGGAGGTTGGTAAGCAGTTCGACGTTACCCGTGAGCGGATTCGTCAGATCGAAGCCAAGGCGCTGCGCAAGCTGCGCCACCCGACGAGAAGCGAGCATTTGCGCTCCTTCCTCGACGAGTGATCACAAAACCCCCGGCCCTGCCGGGGGTTTTGCTTTCTGTAGATTAAATCCCCCTCGCTTCGCTCCCGTCCCGCATAGCCCGTCTACACTCGAAACATTCCCCTCGAGCCATAACGAGACCGTTATGCCCAGACTACCGGCCATGCTTTTGCTATTGCTGATGACCTGGACCGCAACGGCTGGCGCGCTGACTCTGACCGACGAAGAACGTGGCTGGCTTGCGGCTCACCCGGAACTACGCCTGGGCGTCGACGCCTCTTGGCCACCGTTTGAGTTTCGTGATGAGCAAGGCCGCTATCAAGGTCTCGCGGCTGACTACATCAACATCGTGCGTGAACGCCTGTCGATCAAGGTCACGCCCATTGAGCCTGTCAGCTGGACCGAAGTCCTGGCGCAGGCCAAACAAGGCAAACTGGACCTGCTGCCCGGCGTCATGTCGACGCCCGAACGGCAGAACTACCTCTCGTTCACTCGGCCCTACCTGGACTTTCCGATCGTCATCCTGTCCCATGTGGGAGGCGCACAACCGCACAAGCTGGAGGACCTTTACGGCTTGAAAATCGCCGTAGTGGAAAACTACGCCCCCCATGAACTGCTGCGCACGAACCATCCCGACCTCAATCTGGTCCCCATGCCGAATGTCAGCTCAACCTTGCAGGCACTGGCCACCGACGAAGTGGACGCCGTAGTCGGCGATCTGGCCTCAAGCGTCTGGAGCCTTCGGCAACTCAAGCTGGACGGGCTCTACGTCAGCGGCGAAACGCCCTATCGCTACCAACTGGCGATGGGCGTACCGCGAGATGAGAAAATGCTGGTCGGCATTCTGGATAAAGTGCTGGCGGACATGAGCCCGGGAGAAATCAGCGCCATCCAGGAACATTGGGTCGGAAACGTCCTCGACCACCGCACCTTCTGGTCCGACCTGCTGGTTTACGGCCTGCCCGGCGTACTGCTGCTGGTCACCGTGCTGGGCGTGGTGATCCGCATCAATCGTCGTTTGAGCTCGGAAATCTCCCGCCGGGTCGCGCTGGAGCAAGAGCTGCGCACCAGCGAATACCATTACCGCGGGCTGGTGGAGAGCCTTTCGGCGATTGCCTGGGAAGCACGAATCAGCGATTTTACGTACAGCTACGTGTCACCCCATGCCGAAGACCTGCTCGGTTACCCCCTGTCCCATTGGCTGATTCCGGGCTTCTGGCGCAACATCATCCACCCCGCCGACCTCACACGTGCCCAGGCATTTTGCGATCACGAAGTGCTCGCCGGGCGCGATCACAGCCTCGACTACCGGGTAATCACTGCGGATGGGCGCTGCCTCTGGGTACGCGACATTGTCAGCCTGATCGAACACGGCCATGAACCAATATTGCGTGGGCTGATGATCGACATCAGCGAAGCCAAAAGAACCGAAGAAGCCTTGCGCCTCTCCGAGCAGAAGTTTGCCTCGGTGTTCCAGCAGTGCCCGGACATTCTGGTCATTGCACGCCTGTCTGACGGTTGCCTGCTGGAAGTCAACGAAGCGTTCGAAGATCAAATCGGCCTCAGCGCCGAAGACGTGATCGGACAGACCGCCACCGAGCTGAACATCTGGGGCATACCAGACGTCGGCCCTGGCCTCTTGCATCGGTTACAGGCTGGCAGCATTCGCAACCTGGAGATGCCCTTTCGTCGCAGCAATGGCCAGGTGTTCACTGGCCTGATCTCCGCAGAACCCTTCGAACTCGACACCACCCCGGCACTGGTCGTGGTGGTGCGCGACATCAGCCAGCTCAAAGAAACCCAACAGCAACTGCAAACCTCCGAAGAAAAATTCGCCAAAGCCTTCCATGCCTCCCCTGACGGCTTATTGCTGTCACGCGTGAGTGACGGCCTGCTGATCGAGGTCAACGAAGGCTTCAGCCGCATCACCGGCTTCAATAGCGCGATGTCGCTGGACCGCTCGACCCTCGACCTCGGTATCTGGGTCAACCTGAATGAACGCAGACAGATGCTCGACCTGTTGAAACGCGATGGTTTCGTACGTGACTTCAGTTGCCATATCCGCCGCAACGACGGGCAAATCCGCCTCTGCGAGATGTCCAGCCGGCCGCTGCCGATTGGCGATGAAGATTGCATGCTGACCATCGCCCGGGACATCACCGAGCGGCATCTGATGCAGGAAAAACTGCAACAGGCCGCCACGGTATTCGAGAGCACTGCAGAGGGTGTGTTGATCACCGACACCCAACAGCACATCAGCGCCGTCAACCGCGCGTTTACCGAGATCACCGGTTACAGCGAAACCGAAGCCCTGGGCCACACTCCCCGGCTGCTCGCCTCGGGCCTGCATGACAGCGCCTTTTACGCAGCGATGTGGCATCAACTGACCGCCGAAGGGCATTGGCAGGGCGAGATTTCCAACCGGCGCAAGAATGGCGAGCTGTACCCCAGCTGGCTGACGATCAGCGCGGTGCGCAACAAAGACCGGTTCATCACCCACTTCGTTGCGGTATTTGCTGACATCTCGAGCCTCAAGCATGCCCAGGCCAAACTCGACTATCAGGCCCACCACGACCCGTTGACCGGGCTGCCGAACCGGACGCTGTTCGAAAACCGGCTGCTGACCGCACTCAACAGCCAGCAAGAAAATGGTGGCCAGGGCGCAGTGCTGTTCCTGGACCTCGACCGCTTCAAGCACATCAACGACAGCCTTGGTCATCCGGTCGGCGACCTGCTGCTCAAAGGCATCGCGGTGCGACTCAAAGAGCAACTTCGGGACATCGATACTGTGGCGCGACTGGGGGGTGACGAGTTCATCATCCTGCTGCCGGGCTTGCAGCAAGCCAGCGACGCCGACAATATCGCCAACAAGCTGCTGAACTGCTTCACAGCGCCCTTCCAGGCGGGCGAGCACGAGTTCTTCATCAGTGCCAGCATCGGCACCAGCCTCTACCCCAAGGACGGCAGCGACGTCGCTACGCTGGTCAAAAACGCCGATGCCGCGATGTACCGCTCCAAAGCCAAAGGCCGCAATCGGGTTGAAAGCTATACCCGCGACCTCACTGCCCAGGCCAGCGAACGAGTCGCACTGGAACATGAACTGCGCCGCGCCATCGAGCGCAATGAGCTGTCACTGTTCTATCAACCGAAAATCAGCCTCAACCATCCACGCCTGGTAGGCGCAGAAGCTCTGATTCGCTGGCGTCATCCAGCCTTCGGCGACGTGCCGCCCGAGCACTTCATCCCGCTGGCCGAAGAAAACGGCATGATCCTGCAAATCGGTGACTGGGTGCTGGAACAGGCCTGCCTGCAGATGCATGAATGGAACAAGCGCTATGAAGGTTTCGGCCCGCTGTCGGTCAACCTCGCCGGCGCGCAGCTGCGCCAGCAGAACCTGCTGGGCCGCATTGAACAGTTGCTCAAGGACAACCGCCTCAAACCCGGCCTCCTGCAACTGGAAATCACCGAAAACTTCATCATGAGCCAGGCCGAAGAGGCGCTTGAAGTCCTGCACCAGCTCAAACGGCTAGGCGTGCAACTGGCCATCGACGACTTTGGCACCGGCTATTCCTCGCTGAGCTACCTCAAGCGCCTGCCTCTGGACTTCCTGAAAATCGACCAATCGTTTGTCCGCGGCCTGCCGGATGATCCACACGATGTCGCCATCGTCCGCGCAATCATCGCCCTGGGCCGCAGCATGCAATTCACGATCATTGCCGAAGGCGTTGAAACCCAGGCGCAGCAGCAATTCCTGACTGCCGAAGGCTGCGAACAGATCCAGGGCTACATCGTCAGCCTGCCCCTACCCGCCGACGAATTCGCCGCAACCTTTCTTCGTATCGCAGTTTCAGACTTTTCGGATAGCACAGCCGAGAAACCGTCGCTATAATCCGCGGCCTACTGAGGGCCTATAGCTCAGTTGGTTAGAGCAGAGGACTCATAATCCTTTGGTCCACGGTTCAAGTCCGTGTGGGCCCACCAAACTCAAAGCCGCGCATTGCGCGGCTTTTGTGTGTCTGGCGAACGTGTAACATGCTCCCCCACCGCAACGTGCCGCCGGAGATGACCTTGCCTGATACCCGCCCTCCCGTCCTCGACGAAATCGACCGCCAACTGATCGCAGCCTTGCAGATCAACGCCCGTGAAAGTGTGGCCATGCTCGCCCGACAATTGGGAATTGCGCGCACTACCGTGACGTCACGCCTGGCGCGGCTGGAGAAGGCTCGGGTGATTACCGGTTACGGTGTGCGGCTAGGGCAGCGGGTAGTCGATGGCGGTTTGCAGGCATATGTCGGGATCACCGTACAACCACGTTCCGGCAAGGAAGTGCTGCGTCGGCTCAGCGCCATGGCGCAGGTCCAGCAGTTGTGTGCGGTCAGTGGCGAATTCGATTACGTGGCCTGGCTGCGTACTGATTCACCGGAACAGCTCGACCAGTTGCTCGATCAAATCGGCAGCGTCGACGGCGTAGAAAAAACCACCACCTCGATCATCCTCAGCAGCAAGATTGATCGCGGCCAGCCAGTTTGATCGATCTGTTCGTCATATCGCATCAACAACATGCATAACGACGACACATTGCGTCTTATTATCGTGCTCTACGCTCCCTAGAATGGCGACAGTCTTTTCCTATACTCAGCACCGAGTGCGAGTCGCCAGCAAGGTCAGCCATGAACAAGAACAATCGCCATCCTGCAGACGGTAAAAAACCAGTCACCATCTTCGGCCCGGACTTTCCTTTCGCCTTTGACGACTGGATCGAACACCCGGCCGGCCTGGGCAGCATCCCCGCGCACAACCACGGCGCGGAAGTGGCAATTGTCGGCGCCGGTATCGCAGGCCTGGTGGCCGCTTACGAGCTGATGAAACTGGGCCTGAAACCAGTCGTCTACGAAGCCTCGAAAATGGGCGGCCGCTTGCGCTCCCAGGCCTTCGAAGGCGCAGAAGGAATCATCGCCGAGTTAGGCGGTATGCGCTTCCCGGTATCGTCCACGGCGTTCTATCACTATGTCGACAAGCTCGGCCTTGAGACCAAGCCTTTCCCTAACCCGCTGACGCCTGCTTCCGGCAGTACCGTCATCGATCTGGAAGGCCAGACCCATTACGCACAGAAACTCGCGGACCTTCCTGCACTGTTCCAGGAAGTCGCCGACGCCTGGGCTGATGCACTGGAAGACGGCTCGCGCTTTGGCGAGATCCAGCAAGCGATCCGCGACCGCGACGTGCCACGCCTCAAAGAGTTGTGGAACACCCTCGTTCCGCTGTGGGATGACCGGACCTTCTACGACTTCGTTGCCACCTCCAAAGCCTTCGCCAAGCTGTCGTTCCATCACCGCGAAGTGTTTGGCCAGGTCGGTTTCGGCACCGGCGGCTGGGATTCTGACTTCCCAAACTCGATGCTGGAAATTTTCCGCGTGGTGATGACCAACTGCGACGATCACCAGCACCTGGTGGTCGGTGGCGTGGAACAGGTGCCGCTGGGCATCTGGCGCCATGTGCCGGAACGCTGCGCTCACTGGCCGCAAGGCACCAGCCTGAGTTCCCTGCACAACGGCGCGCCGCGCACCGGGGTCAAACGCATCGCGCACGCCGCCGATGGCCGTTTCAGCGTGACCGACAACTGGGGTGACACCCGCGAATACGCCGCCGTGCTGACCACCTGCCAGAGCTGGCTGCTGACCACGCAGATCGAGTGCGAAGAGTCGCTGTTCTCGCAAAAAATGTGGATGGCTCTGGACCGCACCCGCTACATGCAATCGTCGAAAACCTTCGTGATGGTCGACCGGCCGTTCTGGAAAGACAAAGACCCGGAAACCGGTCGCGACCTGATGAGCATGACCCTCACCGATCGCCTGACTCGCGGCACGTACCTTTTCGACAACGGCGACGACAAGCCTGGAGTGATTTGCCTGTCGTACTCGTGGATGAGCGACGCGCTGAAAATGCTCCCGCAACCGATCGAAAAACGCGTGAAGCTGGCACTGGATGCACTGAAGAAAATCTATCCAAAAGTCGATATCGCTGCGCGCATCATCGGTGACCCGATTACCGTGTCCTGGGAAGCCGACCCGCATTTCCTGGGTGCGTTCAAAGGCGCCCTGCCCGGCCACTATCGCTACAACCAGCGGATGTACGCGCACTTCATGCAGCAGGACATGCCTGCGGAACAGCGTGGGATTTTTATCGCTGGCGACGACGTTTCGTGGACGCCGGCGTGGGTCGAAGGTGCAGTACAGACCTCGCTCAACGCGGTATGGGGCATCATGAATCACTTCGGCGGCGAAACCCACGCCGAAAACCCTGGCCCGGGCGATGTGTTCCATGAAATCGGCCCGATTGCCCTGCCCGAGTAAGAGGAGTCCAAAATGCGCGTAGCTCTCTACCAATGCCCGCCGCTGCCGCTCGACGTTGCCGGCAATCTGCAACGCCTGCAACAGCTCGCGACGCAAGCCTCGGGCGCCGATCTGCTGGTGTTCCCGGAGATGTTTCTGACCGGCTACAACATCGGCGCCGAAGCGGTTGGCGCATTGGCGGAGGCGCAAGACGGAGCATCCGCGCAGCACATTGCGAGCATCGCCAAATCCTGCGGCATTGCCATTGTGTATGGCTACCCGGAACGCGCCGAGGATGGGCAGATCTACAACGCCGTGCAGTTGATCGACAGCCAGGGCCAGCGCCTGGCCAACTACCGCAAGACCCACTTGTTCGGTGAACTCGATCACTCGATGTTCAGCGTCGGGCCGGATGAGTTTCCCTTGGTGGAGCTGAACGGCTGGAAGCTCGGCTTTTTGATCTGCTACGACCTGGAGTTCCCGGAAAACGCCCGGCGTCTGGCTTTAGCGGGTGCCGAGCTGATTCTGGTGCCGACGGCGAACATGATTCCTTACGACTTCATCGCCGATGTCACCGTGCGCTCGCGGGCCTTCGAGAATCAGTGTTACGTGGCGTACACCAATTACTGCGGGCACGAGGGCGAGATCCATTACTGCGGTCAGAGCAGCATCGCAGCGCCGGATGGCAGTCGCATCGCCCAGGCCGGCCTGGATGAAGCGCTGATCGTTGGCACGCTGGATCGGCAGCTAATGCTCGATTCGCGCGCCGCCAATCGCTACTTTCTTGATCGTCGGCCAGAGCTCTACGGTGTGCTGAACAAGCGCTGATCCCTGGTTTTCGCTAGCATGAGCGCTTCTCAAGTAGCGGAAGTGCTCATGCCTGCGCCGACCCATCTTCTCCCTCACACCGAAACCCTGGCCAACGGCCTGCGGGTTTCACTTCGTCATGCGCCCGGTTTGAAACGCTGCGCCGCTGCCTTACGGGTTGCCGCCGGCAGCCACGACGCCCCGCTGGCCTGGCCAGGGCTGGCGCACTTTCTTGAACACTTGTTCTTTCTCGGCACCGAACGCTTTCCTGCTGACCATGGGTTGATGGCCTACGTGCAACGTCATGGCGGGCAACTGAACGCGACTACCCGCGAGCGCACCACCGACTTCTTCTTCGAATTACCGCCTCAGGCCTTCGCCGGTGGGCTTGAGCGTTTGTGCGACATGCTCGCCCACCCACGTCTGAATCCGGACGATCAGTTGCGCGAACGGGAAGTACTGGAAGCGGAATTCATCGCCTGGTCTCAGGATGTTGAGGCACAGCGACAGGTCGCACTGTTCAACGGACTTTCATCCAATCACCCCTTGCGCGGTTTCCACGCCGGTAATCGCGACAGCCTGGTGGTGCAGCAGCCTGAGTTTCAGCAGGCGTTAAACGCGTTCTATCAGCGTTTCTACCAGACCGGCCAAATAACTCTGAGCCTTGCCGGTCCACAGTCTGTGGATGAATTGCGTAGCCTGGCCGAGCGCTTGAGCGCCGACTTCACCGTCGGTGAGCAGCAATCGCAAAGCGCCCCGCCCGCCTTGATGGCAACCGCAGAGGCAAGTTATCAACAGGCTGACGAACACCGACTCAACCTGCTGTTTGCATTCGAAGCATTGCCTGACGCATCCCGTGAAACGCTGGACTTTCTCTGCACCTGGCTGAACGCGTCGAAACCGGGAGGCTTGTTCGCCGAATTACGCCATCGCCAATTGATCGACAGCCTGAAGGCCGCGCCGCTGTACCAATTCGCCGGGCAAGCGCTGCTACACATCGAGTTCAACCTGACGCCCAGCGCCACAACGCAGACCGGGGTAATCGGTGAGCTACTGGGTGATTGGCTGGGTTTCTTCGCCAACCATGCCGATTGGTCTGAATTGCGCGAAGAATATGCCCTGCTGCAACAGCGAAAACGTCAGGTCAGCAATGCCTTGGCGCTTGCCCGACTGGATAGCGAGAAGTTGGAACCAGAGCTGTCGGAGTCGGGCGTAATTGTCCTCAAGAGCATATTGCAGCAAATGAACCCGACGCCTGTGGATAACCTGGCTGTCGCTTGGCAACTGCCGCCGTTCAACCCATTTCTGCGCTCGGTCGATGCACCGGCACCGGCCGGGCTGATCCGCGGACAAACCAGCGCCCATCGGGGCTTGCGCACGTTTGCCCAGGATCGCACGCGCGGGCGCCGTGAACGCTCGCCCATGCAGTTCAGCCCGGCACTGGCAGACGACAGCGGCGAAGCAGCGATTTGCCTGCGCTGGCGCCTCGACTCGGCACCGTCAGCCAATCTTCAGGCGGCGCTAGCCCGCAGTCTGCAAGGCCTGTGCGACGACGCGAGTCAGGCGGGTGTCGAGCTGTCCTTCAGCGAAATGGGCAACCAATGGTTGCTGAAGATGACCGGGCTGCACGAGTCGATGCCGGTGATTCTCGAACAGGCGTTGCTGTGTCTGACGAATCCCGCCGCCGATGCCTGGCAAAACAGCGACTCGCCTGTGCCTATGATTGCGATTCGGCAATTGCTCAAAGCACTTCCTGAGCATTGTCTGGGACAGAGTTTGCGTCCGACGTCGCAGCCAGCCGGTCCTGATGACCTGCAACAACACTGGGTCGGCGCACGCTGGGATGGACTGGCCGCAGGTCTGCCGGCAACCGCTCAAACCGCAATCACCCGCGCCTTGAGCCGAGCGCCCGGCATCCCCGACAGCGAGATGACAGCGCCGATGTCTATTGCCGGTCAACGTCTCTGGTCCGAGCTGCCCAGCGCAGTCAACGAACACGCATTGCTGCTGTTTTGCCCTACAGCCACTCAGGAACTGGCCGACGAGGCCGCCTGGCGAATGCTTGCCCATGTCTGCCAAACACCCTTCTACCAGCGCCTGCGGGTCGAACTGCAATTGGGCTACGCGGTGTTCAGTGGCGTCCGACAAATCAACGGGCAAACCGGTTTGCTGTTCGGCGTGCAATCGCCAAAGACGTCGGAGAAAGAACTGCTCGAACACGTGGAGCTCTTCCTCAACCAACTGCCTGAGCTGATATCGGCGCTCAATGATGAAGTGTTGATCAATCAGCAACAGGTCCTGGCCGAACAACTCGACGGCAATGCCATGCCGCTTGTCCAGGCGTTTGAACTGCTGTGGCAGGGCAAACTGGGCGGTCATTCATCGGATTACCTCCTTCAGTTGCAACAGGCTGTGTTGCTACTGGACCGCACCGCTTTACTCGACGCGGCAAGGCGGTTGATTCACGCAGAAGGTGGCCGCAGATGCCTGGCCAGCGCTGCCTGCCCGGATGGCACCTGGCAACCAACCTCCTGATCATTACCGGGGCTGTAACGGGCTTTCTTCGATAGATGTCTCCAATTTGCGGAAACGTTTCAGTAAGATAGCCCGCCAAGCATCTGAACATCTCCCGCGGGAGGTGGACTGTATGTATCGAGCCCAATCTGAAGGAGCGTTTTCATGACCTGGTCCAAACCCGCTTACACCGACCTGCGTATCGGCTTTGAAGTCACCATGTACTTCGCCAGCCGTTGATTCTGCCTTCGGGTAGAACCTGCAGTGCAACGCCTCGGCCCGTCCGGGGCGTTTTTATTTTTAGCGTTGAAGTGATGGAGCAGCCATGTTTGTCCAGATTCTAGGTTCCGCCGCCGGCGGTGGTTTTCCGCAGTGGAACTGCAACTGCGTGAACTGCGCAGGTTTTCGCGCAGGCAGCCTGCGGGCCGAGGCCCGGACCCAGTCGTCTATCGCGATTTCCGATGACGGCGTGAACTGGGTGCTGTGCAACACCTCGCCGGACATCCGCGCGCAGCTCCAGAACTTCGCGCCGATGCAGCCGGGCCGCGCTCTGCGTGACACCGGTATCAGCGCAATCATCCTGATGGACAGCCAGATCGACCACACCACCGGCCTGCTGAGCCTGCGCGAAGGTTGCCCGCATCAGGTCTGGTGCACCGACATGGTTCATGAAGACCTGAGCACCGGTTTCCCGCTGTTCACCATGCTCACCCACTGGAACGGCGGGCTGAACTGGAACCGCATCGAGCTCGACCAGAGCTTCTGCGTCCCGGCCTGCCCCAACCTGCGCTTTACCCCATTGCCACTGCGCAGCGCCGCACCTCCCTACTCGCCACACCGCTTCGACCCACACCCGGGCGACAACATCGGGCTGATCGTCAAAGACCTGCGTACCGGCGGAAAGTTGTTCTACGCGCCGGGGCTGGGCAAGGTCGATGCACCGCTGCTGGAGCTCATGGCCGGCAGCGACTGCCTACTGGTGGACGGCACGCTGTGGGATGACGATGAAATGCAGCGTCGTGGCGTCGGCACCCGCACTGGCCGGGAGATGGGCCACCTGGCACAAAACGGCCCCGGCGGCATGCTCGAAGTACTGGAGCAACTGCCCAAGCAGCGCAAAGTGCTTATCCACATCAACAACACCAACCCGATCCTCGATGAGGACTCGGCCGAGCGCGCCGAGCTGGTTCGGCGCAACGTTGAAGTGGCCTACGACGGCATGAGTATTGTGCTGTAGCGGATGCCCTCATCGCGAGCAAGCTCGCTCCCACAGAGATTTCGTTTACTCAACAGATCCAATGTGGGAGCGAGCTTGCTCGCGATGAGGCCAAAGCAAACACAACAGAATCCACCGGTTGTTCCCCGGAGAACCGAAATGACTGACACACCACTGTCCCCCGCCGAGTTCGAACAGGCTCTTCGGGCGAAGGGCGCCTACTACCACATCTATCATCCGTATCACGTGGTGATGTACGAAGGCCGGGCGACTCGCGAGCAGATCCAGGGCTGGGTCGCCAACCGCTTCTACTATCAAGTGAACATCCCGCTCAAGGACGCCGCGATTCTGGCCAACTGCGCGGACCGGGAAATTCGCCGCGAGTGGATTCAGCGCCTGCTCGACCACGACGGCGCGCCCGGTGAAGACGGCGGTATCGAAGCCTGGTTGCGTCTCGGCCAAGCCGTTGGCCTGGACCCGGATCAGCTACGCTCACAGGAATTGGTGCTGCCCGGCGTGCGCTTCGCCGTGGATGCCTACGTCAACTTCGCCCGCCGCGCCAGTTGGCAAGAGGCCGCCAGCAGCTCGCTGACCGAGCTGTTCGCGCCGCAAATCCACCAGTCACGTCTGGACAGCTGGCCGCAGCACTACCCGTGGATCGATCCGGCCGGTTATGAGTATTTCCGCACTCGGCTGGGCCAGGCGCGGCGCGATGTCGAGCACGGTCTGGCGATCACCCTGCAGCACTACACCACCTATGAAGGCCAGCAGCGCATGCTGGAAATTCTCCAGTTCAAACTGGACATCCTTTGGAGCATGCTCGATGCCATGAGCATGGCCTATGAACTGAACCGCCCGCCTTATCACAGCGTGACCGAGCACCGGGTCTGGCATACAGGGATCGCCTTATGAGTTTCAACCGCAGCAAGACCCCGAGCTGGCGTCCTGGCTACCGCTTTCAGTACGAACCGGCGCAAAAAGGCCATGTGCTGCTGTACCCCGAAGGTATGATCAAACTCAACGAAAGCGCTGCGTTGATTGGCGGTTTGATCGACGGTGAGCGTGACGTCGCGGCGATCATTGACGAACTGGATGCCAGGTTCCCCGACGTGCCCGAGCTGGGTGACGACATCGAGCAATTCATGGAGGTCGCCCGTGCTCAGCACTGGATCGAACTCGGCTGATGCTCAGGTCATGCCGCCGAAACCCGAGATCGGCCTGCCGCTGTGGCTGCTCGCCGAGCTGACCTACCGCTGCCCGCTGCAATGCCCTTACTGCTCGAACCCGCTGGACTTCGCCGAACAAGGCAAAGAGCTCAGCACCGAGCAGTGGCTCAAGGTGTTTCGCGAGGCGCGGGAAATGGGCGCCGCACAGTTGGGCTTCTCTGGCGGCGAGCCGCTGGTGCGTCAGGACCTCGCCGAGCTGATCGCCGAGGCCCGCAAACTAGGCTTTTACACCAACCTGATCACCTCGGGGATTGGCCTCACCGAGCAGAAAATCAGCGACTTCAAAAAGGCTGGGCTTGATCACATCCAGATCAGCTTCCAGGCCAGCGACGAACAGGTGAACAACCTGCTGGCAGGCTCAAAAAAAGCCTTCGCGCAGAAACTCGAAATGGCTCGCGCGGTGAAAGCCCACGGCTACCCGATGGTGCTGAACTTCGTCACCCATCGGCACAACATCGACAAGATCGACCGCATCATCGAGCTGTGCATCGCCCTGGAAGCCGACTTCGTCGAGCTTGCCACCTGCCAGTTCTACGGCTGGGCCCAGCTCAACCGCGTCGGTTTGCTGCCGACCAAAGAACAATTGGTGCGCGCCGAACGCATCACCAACGAATACCGCGCCAAGCTCGAAGCCGAAGGTCACCCATGCAAGCTGATCTTCGTCACCCCGGACTACTATGAAGAACGCCCCAAAGCCTGCATGAACGGCTGGGGCAGCATCTTCCTCACCGTGACCCCGGACGGCACCGCCCTGCCGTGCCATGGTGCGCGGCAGATGCCGGTGCAGTTCCCGAACGTGCGCGACCACAGCATGCAGCACATCTGGTACGACTCGTTCGGCTTCAACCGCTTTCGCGGTTATGACTGGATGCCCGAGCCGTGCCGCTCCTGCGACGAGAAAGAAAAGGACTTTGGCGGCTGCCGTTGCCAGGCGTTCATGCTCACGGGTGACGCGAGCAACGCCGACCCGGTGTGCAGCAAGTCACAACATCACGGCGTGATCCTCAAGGCCCGCGAAGAAGCCGAGCACGCCACCCAGACCATCAAACAGTTGGCCTTTCGCAATGAACGAAACTCACGCCTCATCGCTAAATGCTGAACCCTTGAGCGCCCTCAAAGCCGTAGCGGCTGGCCTCGATTTCACTGACTTGCGCGTCGGCGCTCATGGCTTGTTCTGGAATGAGTACCGCCCCGAAGATGCCGCCTGCCGAATCTGGCACTGGCGCGACAACACCGCCCATTGCCTGACTCCGCCGGGGTTCAGTGCGCGCAGTCGAGTCTATGAATATGGTGGCGGATCGTTTTGCCTGAGCGATGACGGCGTAGTCTTCGTCAACGAGTCAGACCAACAGCTATATCGGCAATCGTTGGCAGGTGAAATACCGCAGTCGCTGACTTCGGGCGAATGCCGTTACGGCGATCTGCAATTTGCCGGTGGGCAGGTGCTCGCCGTCGAAGAGCAAGGCAATCAGCATCGCCTGATCGCCATCAATCTGGCAGACGGTAAACGTTACCTGTTGGTTGAAGGCGCGGACTTTTACTCGGCGCCGACCATGAGTCCGGATGCGCGGCGATTGGCCTGGATCGAATGGAGCCGACCGCATCAACCCTGGACCACGACACGCTTGATGGTTGCCGAACGCGACACCAACGGCGCTTTCGGCGAGCCGCATTGTGTGGCCGGTGACGACTCTGAGGAATCCTTGCAACAGCCTCGCTTCGATGAAGCCGGCCATTTGTATTGCCTGACTGATCGCGCAGGGTTCTGGCAGCCGTGGGTCAAAACTGAATCCGGTTTGCAGCCGTTACCCAGCAGCGACGCAGATCATGCGCCAGCGCCATGGCAACTCGGTGGCTGCACTTGGTTGCCGCTGGGCGAAACAAGTTATTTGGCAAGCTGGACCGTGGAGGGTTTCGGACGCTTGGGGTTGTGTTCTGATGATTCCACCGAGGATTTCACTGGCGACTACAGTCGCTTCCGCAATCTGGCGCTGGACCAGCAGTTTGTTTACTGCATCGCGGCATCACCGGTCAGCCCTCCAGCGGTGATTGCCATCAACCGCAAAAGCCACCAAGCCCGGGTGTTGGCTGGCGGCGTCGCGCTTTTGCCCGCTGAGCAAATCAGCCAGCCGCAAGCACTGCGTTACCCAAGCGGTGCCGGTGAGGCCCATGGTTTCTTTTATCCGGCCATGACCGATGCCGCCAAACCGCCGTTGGTGGTGTTCATTCATGGCGGGCCAACATCGGCGTGCTACCCGATGCTCGATCCGCGTATCCAGTACTGGGCGCAACGTGGCTTCGCGGTCGCCGACCTCAACTATCGCGGCAGCAGCGGTTACGGTCGCGCTTATCGGCAGGCGCTGTACCTGAGCTGGGGCGAAGTGGATGTCAAAGACGCCTGTGCCGTGGTCACCTACCTCGCCGGGCAAGGTTTGATCGACGGCGATCACGCATTCATTCGCGGCGGCAGTGCTGGCGGTTACACCACGCTCTGCGCGCTGGCGTTTCACGACGTCTTCAGCGCCGGTGCCAGTATGTACGGGGTCAGCGATCCGTTAGCGCTGGGCCGCACCACTCACAAATTCGAAGGCGATTATATAGATTGGTTGATCGGCGATCCGCAGCAGGATGCCGAGCGCTACGCCGCCCGCACGCCGTTGCTGCACGCGAGCGAAATCCGCGTGCCGGTGATCTTTTTTCAGGGCGAACTCGACGCCGTGGTGGTGCCGCAACAGACCCGCGACATGCTCAAGGCCCTGCAAGACAACGGCATTCCCGCCCAGGCCCATTACTATCCGGATGAACGCCACGGCTTTCGCAAGGCCAACAACCAGGCCCATGCGCTGGAGCAGGAGTGGTTGTTTTATCGCGGGGTGATGGAGCAGAAAAACGCGTGAGACAAAAAAACGCCCCATGCCAAAAGGATCAGGCATGGGGCGATGCGTTATACCGCGAGACGGTTAGGGAATGAGAGAAGTGACGGTCTATTCAGACCGCGATGCCTTTGCGGCATTGGAGTTGGGCCGTGCGCACCCGGGAGAAAGCTCGGGCCAGACGCAGGAGCATTTCGTCGATGTTGGCCTTGCTGATCGTCAGCGCCGGTGTAAACCGTAGGCAATCGGGTTTTGGAGCGCTCAGCAGTAAACCTTCGTACAGCGCGGCTTTAATCACCGCGTCCGCCGAGTCATCACTCAGGGTAAGACCCCAGAGCAGTCCTTGGCCGCTTAACTCGCCATGTCCGTAACGGTTGGCCAATCGGCTCAAACCTTCGCGCAGGTGTTGAGCGTTTTCCTGAACATGCTCGAGGAAGCCGTGATCCAGCACGCAGTCCAGAACCGCCAACCCCGCCGAGGCCATCAACGCGTTGCCATGATGGGTACCATTCAGCTCGCCCGACTCAAAGCAGCAGGCTTTACCGCGTGCCAGAAGCGCCGCCACTGGCACCCCGCCGCCCAGCCCTTTGCCCAGAACAACAATGTCGGCACGCACACCGTAAAACTGTTCGACGAGCAAACTGCCGCAACGACCAATCCCGGTTTGCACTTCGTCAAGAATCAGCAGAATTCCCAGATCACGGCACAGGCGTTCGACCCCCTTGAGGTAATGCTCGGTCGCCGGAACAACCCCGGCGGCGCTTTGGATTGGCTCAAGCATGATGGCGACGGTCTGCGCATCCACCGCCGCATGTAACGCCGGCAAGTCATTGAACGGTACGTGGCTGAAGCCTGGAAGCTGCGGCTCAAAGCGATTGCTCTGACAGTCCGAGGCGGACATCGCCGCAAAGCCGTGACCATGGCAGCTACCGCTGGCGGTGATGATTCGCGAAGCACCGCCGCGATGCAGCTGCCCCCATTTGCGCGCCAGCTTGATCGCCGCTTCGCAGGCTTCACTGCCACTGTTGAGCAAATAAGCCTGATCGCTGCCGGTACTGACGCACAGCCGCTCGGCCAGGTTGAGCTGACCACGGTTAAGCAGACCCGAACCCGGATTGATCAGCGTTTGCGCCTGAGCGGCGATGGCTTTGACCAGCACCGACGGGCTGTGGCCGAGGCTGTTGGCCGCGCCGCCTTGGGTAAAATCCAGATAGGCACGATCGTCACCGTCCCACAGCCATGAGCCTTGGCCGCGAACGAAAATTTGCTGGGGTCGCTCGACACTGAGCATCAGGCACTCGCTGGAAAGGTTGTCGTGCCTTGAAGGCTGAAAATGCTCCGTCGTCAGATTATCCAGGCTTGGCTGATGGCGACGCAGGTTAAACAGATTCATGCGCGCAGCCCCTCCAGTGGCAAACCCAGCAGACGTGACGACCAATCCTCGACGCGCTCGGTACGCATGCGTTTGAGTGCAATATCACGCCAGCGCGAGGACAGCGCCGGGCAGTCGACGAGTTTTTTCAAGCCGGCATGCTCAAGCGGCTCCCGATAAAAACAGCGCAAGGCCCAGGCCACGGTGAGGCCGGGGTAGCTGCGCTGGATCAGCTCGAACGGCTGATCGGCACTGACAAATCCGGGTTTGAGAACGCGGTAGAACCAGCCACAGCGCCCCGTGTCTTGGGCCAGTTGCGGCAAGATCGGCACGCCCCAGCGATGGCTCAACCGATAGCACGGCGAGCGCGGTTGGCTGACCTGCAACAACGCACCGCCCCAGCGAAACATATCGCCGAGGCACACCTGCTCTTCGGTCAGGCCATGGGTTGACAGGTTTTCACCAAAGGCCGGCGCGCTCCAGTCGATCAGTGGATAACGTTTGCGCCAGTAGGCGTAGTGCTCCGCCGGGTAATGATGCAGGGCGCGTTCGGGGCCGGTATGAAAACGCGGATCGCCGTGTTCATCGCTGCCGAGGCCTTGCGGCCACAACCAGAGCCGATTGGCAATCCGCTGTTTGTCGGTATCGCTGATCAAACCCTGCCCGAGGTTTTTTGCCTTGCCTATGTAAACACCATCAACGTAAACGGTATTCATCGCGCTTTCTGGCCCTATAAGCCTTGTGAATGCGGTTAGACTAGGCTTCTGTCAGGCGCTGAGCCATTTCGATTTTCCAGCTTTTTCGATAAGAATTACTTATGGATTTTAAGCAACTGCGTTATTTCGTCGCGGTGTATGAAGAAGGCCATGTCGGGCGTGCCGCCGAACGCCTGTCGATCTCCCAGCCGGCGCTGTCGCAACAAATCCGCCAACTGGAACAAAACCTCGATGTGAGCCTGTTCGAACGCAGCAGTAAACGCCTGCTGCCCACCCTGGCCGCACATACCTTGTACAACCACGCCCTGCCGTTGCTCGACGGAATGCAGCGGGCGCGCGAGGCCTTGGGCAATTTCAAGGGCCATGCTCTGCGCACCTTGGCCATCGGTGTGCTGCAAACCGTTCACACCAGCCTGGTGCCGAAAATGCTCGAGCGCGTGCGCACGGCACAACCGCATCTGGTGGTGCAGATCTACGAGCTCACGGGCCTGGAAATCGAACGTCGATTGCTCAATGGCTCACTCGATATCGGTATCAGCTATCTGCCACCGCGCCAGCCTGGGCTGCATGGTGTTCTGCTGTATGAGGATGAACTGACCCTGGTCATCCCGGCCGACCATCCACTGCGTGAATTCAAGAAAGTCTCCATGAGTCAGGCAGCGGAGTTGCCGATGCTGTTGCTGGGGGAAGAGTTTCAGCTCCGGCAGATCTGGCAGGGGCAACTGGCCAATCTCGGACGCCGTCCGCAAGTGCAGGCGGAACTGAACAACATGGCGGGGATTCTCGACAGTTTACCCCACACCAGGCTGGCCACTGTCCTACCCGGTCGCTCGCAGCAGGAACACGGAAACAAGGCACTCATGTGGAAACCCTTGAGTGAGCCACGGGTCCCGCTGAAAGTAGGATTGGTCTGTCGCGACGTGCAACGTCAGCAAGCAACGCTGGAGTTGCTGCGTAACCTGCTGGAAGACGTGATGAATGGCCCGGACAGGCGTATGGCGAGCCCGACGGTACTGGATGTACAGGGCTGAACGGCAAAAACATAAATCGCAGGCAAAAGAAAACCCCGCCGAAGCGGGGCTTTGCAGACTGTTTCCCTGACATCCATTTCACTCCGCCGTCCTGGCAGAATCCTACGTGTCCGTGTTGTTGCTTTGCGCTTCCTGCGCGACGTCCATGTGAAGTAGATTAGCTCTGGATCCAATCTTAGAACAGGGGAAAACGGCAGCACGTCACGTAAGCAAATGCTTACATGACGTTACACTCCTCAGAACTGCGCCGCGTCCAACAGGAACAGCGACTCACTACCGGCCTTGACCGAAGCGCTCAGAGAATGAATCCGCGGCAACAGGCGAGCGAAATAGAAACGCGCGGTGCCCAGCTTGCTGGCGTAGAAGTCGTCCTGCGCCTCTTTACCGAAGGCCGCCTTGGCCATCAAAGCCCACATATAGGCGTAGGACACATAGCCGAACACTTGCAAATACTCGACCGAGGCCGCGCCGATTTCGTTCGGGTTATTTTTCACACGGTCCAGCAGCCAGGCGGTCAGCTCGTCCAGCGTGCCGACAGCGTCGTTCAACGGTTTGGTGAACTCGGCCAGATCCGCGCTCGCGGTGGCGGTGAAATGACGGATCTCATCAGCGAACAACTTGTAGTACGCCCCGCCGCTGCCGACGATTTTGCGCCCGACCAGGTCAAGCGCCTGAATGCCGTTGGTGCCTTCATAGATCTGGGTAATCCGCACGTCACGAACCAGTTGCTCCTGGCCCCACTCGCGGATGTAGCCATGACCGCCGAAAACCTGCTGGCCGTGAATCGTGGTTTCCAGGCCCAGATCGGTAAGGAACGCTTTGGCGACCGGAGTCAGCAAGGCCACCAGGTCCTCAGCGCGTTTGCGAGTGGTCGCGTCTTCGCTGAACTTGGCGGTGTCCAACTGCATAGCCACGTAGGTTGAAAATGCACGGCCGCCTTCGTTCGAGGCTTTCATGGTCAGCAGCATGCGCCGCACGTCCGGGTGAACGATGATTGGGTCGGCCACCTTGTCTTTGTTCTGTGCGCCAGTCGGCGAACGGCTTTGCAGGCGATCGCGGGCGTATTCAACTGCGTTCTGGTAAGAGCGCTCGCCAGTGGCCAGGCCCTGGATACCGACGCCCAGACGCTCGTAGTTCATCATGGTGAACATGGCCGCCAAGCCTTTGTTCGGCTCACCGACGAGGTAACCCACAGCTTCGTCGAAGTTCATCACGCAGGTAGCGGAGGCCTGGATGCCCATTTTGTGTTCGATCGAACCGCAGCTCGCAGGGTTACGCGCACCCAGGCTGCCATCGGCATTGACCATGAACTTCGGCACCAGGAACAGCGAGATGCCCTTCGGCCCTGCTGGAGCATCCGGCAGTTTGGCCAGCACCAGGTGAATGATGTTTTCGGTCAGGTCGTGTTCACCGCCGGTGATGAAGATCTTGGTTCCGCTGACCTTATAGGAACCGTCTGCTTGCGGTTCGGCCTTGGTGCGGATGATCCCCAAGTCAGTACCCGCGTGCGGTTCGGTCAGGCACATCGAGCCTGCCCAGACACCGGCGTACATGTTGGGCAGGTAAGCAGCTTTCAGTTCTTCGCTGGCATGAGCGTTGATCGACAGGCAAGCCCCGGCGGTGAGCATCGGGTACAGACCGAACGACAGACTGGCGGAGTTGACCATTTCTTCGACCTGAGCCGAAACCGCTTTAGGCATGCCCATACCGCCGTAGGCCGGATCACCACCGACGCCGACCCAACCGCCTTCAGCATAAGTCTGATAAGCCTGTGGGAAACCTGCTGGCGTGGTGACGGCGCCGTCGCTCCAGTGGCAGCCTTCTTCGTCAGCGGCACGGCTCAGCGGGGCGATGCTTTTGCTGGTGACTTTGCCGGCTTCCTCAAGAATTGCCTCGACGGTCTCGGCATCGACGGTGTCAGCCAGGGCGGGCAGTTCAGCCCATAGTTTGGCAACCTCGAAAACTTCATTGAGGACGAAGCGCATATCGCGCAGGGGCGCTTTGTAGTCAGCCATGGCAAACCTCGTGAGAACTTGAAAAGTGATTCGTAGGATCGGATTTCAGCAAGGTCTTGAGTGTACCCGAACAACTTTTACGACACATAGGGTCGACTCGTGACTTGTTTGTAATTTTTAGTCACCAACAAAAAGATCGCAGCCTGCGGCAGTTCCTACAGGTTCATCTGTATTGTAGGAGCTGCCGCAGATTGCGATCTTTCAGAAACAGCGCTTATGTCAGAGCGCAAACAGCTCCGCAGGCAGTTTCATCAGGCAATCACTGCCCGCCTCCACCGCTGCCTGATGAGCGGCCGTACGCGGCAACAGGCGCTTGAAGTAGAACTCGCAGGTGGCCAGTTTGCCCCGGCAATAATCAGCGTCACCGCTACCCGCCGCAAGCTTTGCCTGAGCCACCAGCGCCATGCGCAGCCACAGGTAAGCCAAAATGATGTAGCCGCTGTACATCAAGTAATCCAGCGCGGCAGCGCCGACTTCATCCGGATTTTTCATCGCGGCCATGCCGACCTTGGTGGTCAGTTCGCCCCACTGCTGGTTCAACTCGTTGAGTTGCGCTACATACGCCTTGAGCTGCGGATGTGCGGCATTGGCTTCACAGAACTTGTGAACAATTTTGGTGAACCCGCGCAGCAGTTTGCCTTGGCTGCCAAGCACCTTGCGCCCCAGCAGGTCCAGCGCCTGAATGCCGTTGGTGCCTTCGTAAATGGGTGCAATACGACAGTCACGCACCAATTGCTCCATGCCCCACTCACGGATGAACCCATGGCCGCCGAACACCTGCATGCCATGGTTGGTCACTTCCAGGCCGGTTTCGGTCATGAAGGCTTTGCAGATCGGGGTCAGGAATGCCAACAGGTTTTCGGCATCCTGGCGTTGGGTTTCGTCGCTACTCAGGTGCGCGACATCCAGCAATTGCGCGGTGAAATAGGTTAGCGCGCGGTTGCCTTCGTTGAAGGCCTTCATGGTCAGCAGCATGCGCCGTACGTCGGAGTGGACGATGATCGGGTCGGCAGCTTTTTCCGGCGCTTTGGGCCCGGTCAGCGAGCGCATTTGCAGACGATCGTTGGCGTACTTGATCGCACCCTGGAAGCTCGCTTCACCCAGACACAAACCCTGCATCCCGGTGCCGAGCCGAGCGTGGTTCATCATGGTGAACATGCAGTTCAGGCCCTTGTTCGCCTCGCCAATCAGGAAGCCCTTGGCACCATCGAAGTTCAGCACGCAAGTAGCCGACGCCTTGATGCCCATCTTGTGTTCGATCGAACCGCAGGAAACCCCGTTGCGCTCACCGGCTTCGCCTTGGGCATCAGGCAGGAACTTGGGCACGATAAACAGCGAGATGCCCTTGGTCCCGGCGGGCGCATCCGGCAGTTTGGCCAGCACCAGGTGAATGATGTTGTCACTCATGTCGTGCTCACCGGCAGAGATGAAAATCTTGCTGCCAGTGACCGCATAACTGCCGTCGGTTTGCGGTACTGCGCGGGTCTTGATGATCCCCAGGTCTGTGCCGCAATGCGCTTCGGTCAGGCACATGGTCCCGGTCCACTGCCCGGCCGTGAGTTTGCTCAGGTAGGTCTGTTTTTGCTCTTCGGTGCCGTGGGCATGGATCGCCGACATCGCGCCGTGGGTCAGACCGGGATACATGCCCCAGGAGGTGTTGCTGGAGCCAACCATTTCACTGATCACCAACCCCAATGAAACGGGTAAACCCTGACCACCATAAGTCGGGTCCGCCGCCAGACCATGCCAGCCGCCTTCAACGTATTGCGCAAACGCCTGCTTGAAACCTTTGGGTGTCGTGACCACGCCATTGTCGAAATGGCAGCCTTCTTCATCACCCGAACGGTTCAGCGGCGCCAGCACGTTTTCGCAGAACCTGGCACCCTCCTCGAGGATCGCGTTGACCATGTCCGGGCTGGCATCGGTGGCGCCAAGGGCCGCGTAATTGGCGTGGAAGTCGAAGACGTGGTCAATCAGAAAGCGCATGTCGCGCAGGGGAGCTTTGTACTCGGGCATGGTCGTTTCTCCGTCAGCAGGTCATCCAAACCTACTGCCGCGAACCACCCCGAACAATCACAGTCCAGACGCTGAATGCGCCATCATCACTCAACCCGTAGCGCCGTCCATGCGCACCGCGCCACGGCGGCTTTGGCCGAATGCCATCACGCAGTTTCGCCCCGCACCCTTGGCGCTGTAGAGCGCCTGGTCTGCGGATTTCAAGACTTCTTCCGGGGTCCGCTGTTCCAGTCGCTCGGCGACACCAATGCTCACCGTGACCGAAACGCTTGAGGCGCCAGACCCTGCACGGCGTTGCCGACCTTGCTGGTCGTCTTGCGGACGGTTGTCCTGATTGCGCAACTGAATGTCGTACGTGGCAATCGACTCACGGATGACTTCCAGGTGTGGCATGCACTCTTCGAGGGTTTTCGCGGCGAATACCAAGGCGAACTCCTCACCCCCGTAACGATACGCCCGGCCACCACCGCCGATCTTCGACAGCTTGCTGGCCACCAGCCGCAACACCTGGTCGCCAACGTCGTGACCGTGGGTGTCGTTGAATTTCTTGAAATGGTCGACGTCGCTCATGGCCAACACATAGTTGCGACCCAGACGCTGCATGCGCTCGTTCAAGGCGCGACGCCCCGGCAAGCCGGTCAGCTCATCACGAAAGGCCATTTGATAGGCTTCGTGGGCAACCGCCGCCGCAATCATCAACATCACCTGGCTGCACATGATGTTCAGGGTGAACGGCAGGATGAAGGTCTTGGGCAACATCCAGAACAACCCGAGCAAGCCCACCAATTGCGCCGCATGCAAGGGCCGTGGGTTGCGAAAGTACTGATACGCCAACAGCAGAAAAGACGCGAAGAACACCGGATAGGACAACTGGATCAAACTCATCCACGCACCGTGCAGCGCAGGCCAGCGTATTTCCGACAGCCATATCAACAACGTCTGTGGGTAACTTTGCTCAAGCCCCAGTGCAACACTGCCGAATGCCAGCAGTACGGCGAAGCGCGCGACCATGTCCTGAAACAAGTGGGTGCGTTCCTGCCAAGCGGCAAAGAGCCCGTACAACAAGGGCAGCAGCAAACAACAGAGATGGAAAACCACCGCCGCGTCGTCACGCACCTTGCCATAATCGCGGTAGTAATCGGTTTGGGTGACGAGCAGGAAATAGGCGATGTACACCGTGACCATCAGAAACAGTTCACGTTGACGTCGGTAAACCGCGCAGTACGAACCGCCAAGCAACAGCACCAAAGTCGGCAGCACGTTGAACAGTGAGGTGAAGAAGACGTTGAGATCCTTGACGTAGGCAGCCGCAAGCCCCGCAAGCAACAACAGTAATGAGGGCAAAAAGTGACTGAGACGTACAGCGGAAGAACGCGGCAAGGGTAGAGCTCCGGCCCGGCATATCAATGGATGGCATTGTGCCTGCATTCCTGGCAGTTAAGCACATGCAATGTGACGCGCATCACACTGCACACTCTTTAACGGCAGCAAAAGCGTTCTACTTAGCGTTTTAGTCGGGAATATTTACAGCTGTTTGCGCCGGGCACAAAAAAGCCGCTGCTCCCGAAGAAGCAGCGGCTTTTTGAAGGGCTGCGCGGGACTTAGTAGCCCAGTGCGAAGTCTTCTTCTTTCATGTCCATCAGGTTGTTAGCGCCCGACAGCATGGTAGCAACGTGCGTGCGGGTACGCGGCAGGATGCGCTGGAAGTAGAAGCGCGCAGTCTGCAGCTTGGCGGTGTAGAACGCCTCTTCGGAGGTGCCGGCAGCCAGTTTCTCGGCAGCCAGGCGCGCCATGTCAGCCCAGAAGTAGGCAAGGCAGGCGTAACCGGAGTACATCAGGTAGTCCACCGACGCTGCGCCGACTTCTTCGCGATCTTTCATCGCGGCCATACCGACCTTCATGGTCAGCTCGCCCCATTCCTTGTTCAGTGCAGCCAACGGCTCGACGAACTCTTTGACCGCTTCGTTGCCTTCGTTGGTCTGGCAGAACTTGTGGACGATCTTGGTGAAGCCTTTCAGAGCCTCGCCTTGAGTCATCAGCACTTTGCGGCCCAGCAAGTCGAGTGCCTGGATACCGGTGGTGCCTTCGTACAGCATGGAAATGCGGCTGTCGCGAACGTTCTGCTCCATGCCCCACTCGGCGATGAAGCCGTGGCCGCCGTAGATCTGCACGCCGTGGTTGGCGGATTCAAAACCGACTTCAGTCATGAAGGCCTTGGCGATCGGAGTCATGAAAGCCAGCAGTGCGTCGGCTTTTTTCTTCTCTTCTTCATCCACGCCGTACTTGACGATGTCGACCTGCTTGGCAGTGAAGTAAACCATCGCACGGTTGCCCTCGGCGAATGCCTTCATGGTCAACAGCATACGACGTACATCAGGGTGAACGATGATCGGGTCAGCCGCCTTGTCCGGCGCTTTCGGGCCAGTCAGGGAACGCATTTGCAGACGATCGCGAGCGTATTTCAGACCGCCCTGGAAACCGATCTCGGCGTGAGCCAGACCTTGCAGAGCCGTACCCAGACGCGCGGTGTTCATAAAGGTGAACATGCAGTTCAGGCCTTTGTTCGCCGGGCCGATCAGGAAACCGGTGGCCGCGTCGAAGTTCATCACGCAGGTGGCGTTACCGTGGATACCCATTTTGTGTTCCAGGGAACCACAGGTCACGGCGTTGCGTGCACCGATGCTGCCATCCGCGTTCGGCATGAACTTTGGAACGATGAACAGCGAAATGCCTTTGGTGCCAGCAGGCGCATCCGGCAGGCGAGCCAGAACGATGTGGACGATGTTGTCGGCCATGTCGTGTTCACCGGCCGAGATGAAGATCTTGGTGCCGGAAACTTTGTAGGAGCCATCAGCCTGAGGCTCGGCCTTGGTACGCAGCATGCCGAGGTCGGTGCCGCAGTGCGGTTCGGTCAGGCACATGGTGCCGGTCCATTCGCCGGAGACCAGTTTGGTCAGGTAAGCCTCTTGCTGCTCAGGCGTACCGTGCTCGGAAATGGTGTTCATCGCGCCATGGGACAGGCCTGGGTACATGCCCCACGACCAGTTGGCTTCGCCGACCATTTCGCTCACGGCCAGACCCAGAGACTCCGGCAGGCCTTGGCCACCGTGCTCTACGTCGTGAGCCAGACTTGGCCAGCCACCTTCGACGAATTGTTTGTAGGCTTCTTTGAAGCCAGTCGGAGTCTTAACGCCGGACTCGCTCCAGGTACAGCCTTCGGTGTCACCCACGCGGTTCAGCGGAGCCAGCACCTGCTCACAAAACTTGGCGCCTTCCTCGAGAATGGCGTCAACCATGTCCGGGGTAGCGTCCTGGCAAGCCGGAAGGCTCTGATAGTGCGCTTCGTAGCCGAGCAGTTCGTCACGAACGAAGCGAATATCACGCAAGGGGGCCTTGTAGTCAGGCATAGCGATAAACCTCTGCTGATGTAACCGGGAATGAACGACCGCAATGATTTGTTGTGACGGTCAAACAGTTGTTTGAAACATACGTTTACGCCGAAATCTTGTCAAGCGTCGATCTTTTGCCGTTCGTCATGACCCACGTGAATAGCGCGCACGCAAAGGCTCGCAGCCGGTGCGCAAGGCAACAAACCGTGTAGGAAAGATTAGTTGAACGAGAAGGGCATGCCCGATAGAACACCGGGCCAATGGCGGCGTTCAGGCAAAAGGTTCAGCGAGGAATCAAGCGAAAGTATCGATCAACGTACCGAGCATTTCGTCAGAAGCCTTGGCGACTTTGACGCCCAGTTCTGCCTGGATCTTGCCTTGGGACATGTCGACCATATTACTGGCCAGGTCTGATTGCTGGCTGCGATCGACCGAGCGCAGTCGGTCGACTTGAGCTTCGGAAGACTGGCTGGTGGCGGAGCGTTCGACAGTGGTGTTGGCAATCTGGCTGGCAGCCTGATCGACACGGTTCTGCCCAGACTGAATAGTACTCAGACCGGCATAAAAAGCGCTGCTTCCCGAGATTTCCATGGGACAACTCCACCCTGCAAAGGATAAACAGCGCTCATTGAACCAGAGACACCGACAAAAGGCCCGACAAAAACACTAATGGCACAGTGCCTTGTCATAGGCAAAATCTAGTCGAGCAAATCCAGTTGAAGATACTCTGCCACCGCTTCTGCCGTGACCAGCTTGAGTTTTGGCACCCGCCCCAAACACGGTGCTGGCAGGCGCTCAGCCAGCGTGGCCAGGTTCTCTTCCAGCCGAGAAGTCTTGGGCTCAATGATGTTGGCCACCCAACCCGCCAGTTGCAAACCATCCCGGGCAATCGCCTCGGCCGTCAGCAACGCATGATTGATGCAGCCCAGACGCACACCAACTACCAGGATCACCGGCAAATCCAGCGCCATCGCCAGGTCCGAAAGATTGTCCTGATCTGCCAGCGGTACCCGCCAGCCACCCGCACCTTCGATCAAGGTGAAATCGGCCTGCTTGTCCAACACGTGCCGCATTGGCGCGAGCAACGACTGGACTGTCAGCGCGATACCCGCCTCACGTGCAGCCAGATGCGGCGCGATTGCCGGTTCGAAGGCCACTGGATTGACCTCGGCATAGGTCAACGGCAACGAGCATTGCGCCAACAGCGCCAGCGCGTCGGCGTTGCGCAAACCTTTGGGCGTCACCTCGCAACCAGACGCCACGGGTTTACCGGCCGCCGTGCTCAACCCCGCCAACCGCGCGGCGTGCAACAAACCGGCGGCAATAGTGGTCTTGCCGACGTCGGTGTCGGTGCCAGTGATGAAATAGGCTGCGCTCATTAGGGCTTCTCCAACACGGCGTAGACCACCTGATAAGTCGCGGGCAGTCCTTGCGCCTGACGAAACTGCTCGTAGGCGTCGATCAAACCCATGATCCGCGCCCGGCCTGTCAGCCCGCCCGGCCGACCAGGATTGAGATTATGCGCGCCCAAGGCCTTGAGTTCGTGAGTCAGACTACGCACATCCGGATAATGCAGCACGTGCGCAATACTTTGCAGACTGATCACATTCAAGCCACTGGCCGCACACAACTGTTGATATGTACTGAACTCGCGGAAGCGGTTGACGTGCACCAGACCATCGACCTGACGCCAACTGTCGCGCAATTCATACAGTGTACCCACGCAGAGACTAGCAAACGCCAACACACCACCAGGTTTGAGTACCCGATAAGCCTCGCTCAGCACCGCCCTGAAATCGGCGCACCACTGCACCGCAAGGCTGGAAAACACCAGATCGCAACTTGCGTCCTGCAACGGCAAGCGCTCGGCATCGCCAGCAATGAAATGCGTCGCACCACCCAAGGGCCGTGCGTGATTGAGCATGCCTTCCGCGATATCCAGCGCCAGCCCTTCGCTGGCATTGAATCGCTCAGCCAGCGCACGACTGAAATACCCCGTGCCACAGCCCAGATCCAGCCAGCGAACCGGCGATCGATCAGCAGGCAAACGCCCCAACAGTTCACTGCCGACATCCCGCTGCAATTCGGCAACGCTGTCATAGCTGGCCGCTGCTCGGGAAAAGGATGCCGCGACCTGACGCTTGTCGGGCAAGCCACCGGGCAGGTTGGGAAGGGATAAATCAGTCATCACCGGACTCATGCAAAAAGGCCTGGATAGCCCCCGCCACACCGTGGGGGTCTTCCAGAATAAACGCGTGACTGGCCTGTTCAATCAGACCAATTTCGACATCAGGGAGTAACGCCAGCAGCTCACCAGCGGCTTCGGCCGGGACCAACCCGTCGAGCCCGGCGAACAGATGCAACTGCGGACCACGAAAGGCCTGCAAGGCTTGCCGATTGTCCAGTTGCGCAAGCACTTCCAACCCGCTCATCAACACCGTCGCCGGAGTATTCGGCGCACCCGCAAGCAGCAGACGCGACAGCCCGCGCGGGTCTTCGGCACCTTGGGCGCAGAGCAGGCTAAAGCGCTTGAGGGTCATGCGCGGGTCAGTACGGCACCCGTCCAGAAACGCATCGAAAGTCTCGCCCGGCATGGCGCTCGACCACTCGGCATGCGCCACAAAAGAAGGGTTGCTCGCCAGCGTCAGCAAGCCGCAGCAGCGGTCGCCACGTCGAGCCGCCAGCTCAGAAGCGAGCATCCCGCCGAGCGACCAGCCGCCGAGCCAGGCATCTTTGGGCAGGGTTGAGTCCAGCTCGTCGAGCCATTCTTCGAGGTCACCCGACTCCAGCTCCGGCAGCGGCTCGATTTCGACACGCAGGTGTTCGTCCAGCCCCTGCAAGGCCGCTGCCAGTGGCTCCAGCGGCGAAATGCCAAGCCCCCAACCGGGCAATAGAATCAGACGATTACGCATGGTTCGGCTCCGCTCCCAACTGCTGAAAACAATCGGCCAGACCGTCTAACAATAGCTGCACCTGCGCCTCGCTGTGCGCCGCCGTCAGGGTCACGCGCAAACGTGCGCTGCCGGCTGGCACGGTCGGTGGGCGGATGGCGGTCACCATCAGTCCGCGTTCACGCAGCATCTGCGAAAAACGCACAGCGCGCCCGGCATCGCCAATCATGATTGGCTGGATCGGCGTAGAGCTGTCCATCAACTCAAGACCAATCTGTTCAGCGCCTTTTCGGAACTGGCGGATCAGTACGTTCAAATGCTCGCGGCGCCAATGTTCGCTGCGCAGCAACTCAAGACTTTTCAGGGTTGCGCAGGCCAGGGCCGGTGGCTGGCTGGTGGTGTAGATGTACGGCCGAGCAAACTGGATCAGGCTTTCAATCAGGTCATCACTGCCAGCGACAAATGCTCCCGCGGTGCCGAAGGCTTTGCCAAGGGTACCGACCAATACCGGCACATCCTCCAGACTCAAACCGAAGTGCTCGACGATCCCGCCGCCATTGGCGCCCAACGGACCAAATCCGTGGGCGTCATCGACCATTAGCCACGCGCCTTTGGCCTTCGCCTCCCGAGTCAGCGCCGGCAGGTCGGCGATGTCGCCGTCCATACTGAACACCCCGTCGGTCACCACCAGCGTATTGCCGGTGGCCTTCTCCAGACGTTTGGCCAGACTGACCGCATCGTTGTGCAAATAGCGATTGAAGCGCGCCCCCGACAACAACCCGGCATCCAGCAATGAGGCGTGATTGAGCCGGTCTTCGAGCACCGTATCGCCCTGCCCGACCAACGCGGTAACGGCGCCCAGGTTAGCCATGTAACCGGTGGTAAACAGCAGCGCACGCGGGCGGCCAGTGAGATCGGCCAAGGCTTCTTCGAGCGCGTGATGCGGGCCGCTATGACCGATCACTAGGTGCGAAGCGCCGCCACCGACACCCCAACGGGCGGCACCGGCACGCCAGGCTTCGATCACTTGCGGATGATTGGCCAGGCCCAGGTAGTCGTTATTACAGAACGCCAACAATGGCTGGCCATCGACCACCACTTGCGGACCTTGTGGGGTCTCAAGCAAGGGACGCTGGCGATAGAGGTTTTCGGCACGACGGGCAGCGAGACGCGCGCTGAGATCGAAAGACATGCAGACCTCGCGATTAAAAAATGAACATCGAACCCCCGTAGGAGCTGCCGCAGGCTGCGATCTTTTGATCCTGGAAAGTCAAAATCAAAAGATCGCAGCCTGCGGCAGCTCCTACGAGGAGGCGCGGTCAGACAGCGGCGTTATAGAACTGCTCGCTGCTTTTCTGTTCGACCAGCGCTTGCTCGATGGCCGCCTGATGCACTTCGTCGGCGTGCTCTTCGCGCGCTTCCGGCAAGATGCCGAGGCGCGAGAACAGTTGCATGTCCTTGTCGGCCTGCGGGTTGGCAGTCGTCAGCAGTTTGTCGCCGTAGAAAATCGAGTTGGCACCGGCGAAGAACGCCAGGGCTTGCATTTGCTCGTTCATGGCTTCGCGGCCAGCAGACAGGCGCACGTGGGATTGCGGCATCAGGATACGGGCAACGGCGAGCATGCGGATGAAGTCGAACGGGTCGATATCGTCGGCATTTTCCAGCGGCGTACCGGCGACTTTCACCAGCATGTTGATCGGCACCGACTCCGGGTGCTCTGGCAGGTTGGCCAGCTGGATCAGCAGGTTGGCGCGGTCGTCGAGGGACTCGCCCATGCCGAGAATACCGCCCGAGCAGATCTTCATCCCCGACTCACGCACGTACGCCAGGGTTTGCAGGCGCTCGCTGTAAGTACGGGTGGTGATGATGCTGCCGTAGAACTCAGGCGAGGTATCAAGGTTGTGGTTGTAGTAGTCGAGGCCGGCGTCTGCCAACGCAACGGTCTGGTCCTGATCGAGACGGCCGAGGGTCATGCAGGTTTCCAGGCCCATGGCCTTCACCCCTTTGACCATCTCCAGCACATACGGCATGTCTTTGGCCGACGGATGCTTCCAGGCGGCGCCCATGCAGAAACGGGTCGAACCGATGGCCTTGGCGCGGGCAGCCTCTTCGAGGACCTTCTGCACTTCCATCAGTTTCTCTTTTTCCAGACCGGTGTTGTAGTGACCGGACTGCGGACAATATTTGCAATCTTCCGGGCAAGCGCCGGTTTTGATCGACAGCAGGGTCGACACCTGGACGCGATTGGCGTCGAAGTGCGCGCGGTGCACCGTCTGCGCCTGGAACAACAGGTCGTTGAATGGCTGAACGAAGAGTGCTTTGACTTCAGCCAAAGACCAGTCATGACGCAGGGTTGCAGTGGTGCTGGCGCTCATGGGCGTTTCCTTGTTTATGCTTGGCAAGCGGCTGCGGAACGGAATATCCACAGACGCGACACGGATGTTCGGCATATTTAAGGAAGAGCTATGCGCTGTCAACCACGATACGTAGGACCGGTCTACATCTGGTTAAACAATATACAACTTTGTTTGCTTTGTTCAGAGTCGGCCGATGGCACCACGCCAATCTGCACCCCGTGTGAAACCGAGTTGCCCTGGCTTGGCGATCATTGCCAGGTCTGCGCCCTGCCCTTGCCGGTGGCCGGCCTCACTTGCGGCCAGTGTTTGAAGGATCCACCGGCCTTCGAGCAGGTCATCGCGCCCTGGACCTACAGCTTCCCGCTCGACAGTTTGATCACTCGTTTCAAGCATGCGGCAAAGTGGCCATATGGTCGCTTGCTTGCCGAACTTCTTGCGCAATCCCTGCAACATCGCTTCGATGAAGGCCTCAAACGCCCCGACGCATTGGTGCCGGTGCCCTTGGCCCGCAAACGGCTGCGCGAGCGGGGTTACAACCAGGCGGCGATGCTCGCCCGCTGGCTCAGCGACGGCTTGAAGATCAACTGCGATGAAAACCTGTTGCTACGCACCCAGGACACCACGGCGCAACAGGATCTGGACGCCAAGGCGCGCAAACAGAACCTGCTCAGAGCCTTCGCACTCACGCCGGGAGCGCAGATTGAGGGTCGCCACCTGGCGCTGGTCGACGACGTGCTGACCACCGGCGCCACCGCGCAAAGCCTGGCCCGCTTGCTGATCCGCGCTGGCGCGGCGCGGGTCGACGTTTATTGCCTGGCGCGCACACCAAAACCCGGGGAGTTGACTTGACTCTCACGCCCCAAGCCGCCAACGTCAAAATCCATGACCACCAGCTTGCAGCCCCTCACCATGTCCTTGCCCACATTGTTGTCCCAGCACATCGTCCGTCGTCCGCAGCGCATTGCCTTGCTGCAACACATTGCCGAACAGGGCTCGATCACCCGCGCCGCGAAAAGCGCCGGGCTGAGTTACAAAGCGGCGTGGGACGCAATCGACGAGCTGAACAATCTGGCGCAAAAACCACTGGTGGAGCGCAGCGTCGGCGGCAAGGGCGGCGGTGGCGCAAAGCTGTCCAGTGAAGGTGAGCGGGTGCTGCGACTTTATCAGCGCCTGCAAGCCTTGCAGGCACAGGTGCTGGAAGCCGCCGAAGACGCCAGTGACCTCGACCTGCTCGGACGCCTGATGCTCAGGACCAGCGCGCGCAATCAGTTGCATGGCAAGGTTGCAACCATCGACTCACAGGGCCGCAACGATCTGATCAGCCTGGAGCTGGCCGAGGGGCTGATCATTCAGGCACAAATCACCCACGACAGCACGCGGCGACTGGAGCTGGAAACGGGTACTGAAGTGGTGGCGCTGATCAAGGCCGGCTGGCTCGATTTGCTCGGCGCAGATCAACCCGCAATACCCGGACACAATTGTCTGAAGGGCACTGTCGAGGAGATTCTCGACGCCGAAGATGGCCCCAGTGAAGTCAGAATCGCCCTGCCCAATGGTCAGACGTTATGCGCCCTGGCCGAGCCGCTGCACCTGAGAACCCTGGGTTTGAGCGCCGAAAAAGCCGTCCAGGTCCAGTTCTCGCCCTCCAACGTTTTGCTCGGCACACCGCTCTGACTCAAGCCAGCTGCTACAGATTGGCGGCGTCCCTCAGACGCGCAACTGCAACATTTGTGTCATAGACGCTCCCTAAGGTGACTGCAAAAACCAGCAGGGAGCCTGATGTGAGCCTATTAGAAGAAAACCAAGCCACCGACCTCGAAAAGATCGTCGGCCTCAGTCGTCGTGGTTTTATCAGTGCTGGCGCCCTTTGCGGTGCGGCGATGTTCCTCGGTGGCAACCTGCTGAGTCGCAGCGTGCTGGCTGCCAGTGTCAGCGCAGGTTCGAGCAAACTGCTTGGCTTCGACAGCATTGCGGCGGCCACCAGCGACACCATCACCTTGCCGCCGGGTTACAAATCCTCGGTGCTGATCAGCTGGGGCCAGCCGCTGCACCAGAATGGCCCGGCCTTTGACCCGAGTGGCAATGGCAGCGCCCAGGCTCAGGAAGTCCAGTTCGGCGACAACAACGACGGCATGAGCCTGTTCGCCTTCCCCGGTGATCAAAACCGCGCGCTGATGGTAATCAACAACGAATACACCAACTATCGCTACCTCTACGCCCACGGCGGCATGCCGCAGTCGGCCGAAGAAGTGCGCAAAGCGCTGGCCAGCGAAGGCGTGTCGGTGATCGAGGTACAGCGCAAAAACGGCCAATGGCAGTTCGTTCAGGGCTCGCACTACAACCGCCGAATCCACGGCAACTCGCCGCTGCTTTTGAGCGGCCCGGCCGCTGGCCATGAACGGATGCAAACCGCCGCCGACAAGGCCGGTAAGCAAGTGTTCGGAACCTTTCAGAACTGCGCTAACGGCAAGACGCCGTGGGGCACTTATCTGACCTGCGAAGAGAATTTCACCGACTGCTTTGGCAGCAGCAATCCCGAGCACAAATTCGACGCTGCACAAAAACGCTATGGCGCATCGGTCGCCAGCAAAGAGATCAACTGGCATCAGCACGACCCACGTTTTGACCTGACGAAAAACCCCAACGAACTCAACCGCCACGGCTGGGTGGTGGAAATCGACCCGTTCGACCCGCAATCGACTCCGGTCAAACGCACCGCCCTGGGCCGTTTCAAACACGAGAACGCGGCCCTGGCCGAGACGCACGACGGTCGCGCGGTGGTGTACATGGGCGACGATGAGCGCGGTGAGTTCATCTACAAATTCGTCAGCCGCGACAAGATCAATCACACAAACCCCAAGGCCAACCGTGACCTGCTGGATCACGGCACGTTGTACGTCGCACGTTTTGATGCAGGTGATAGCAACCCTGACCATCCAAAAGGTCAGGGTCAGTGGATCGAGTTGACTCACGGCAAGAACAGCATCGACGCCAGCAGTGGTTTTGCCGATCAGGCCGAGGTGCTGATTCACGCACGTCTGGCCGCCAGCGTCGTCGGGGCCACGCGCATGGACCGCCCGGAATGGATAGTCGTCAGCCCGCAAGACGGCCAGGTCTATTGCACTCTGACCAACAACGCCAAACGCGGTGAAGATGGGCAACCGGTAGGCGGGCCGAACCCGCGGGAGAAAAACGTCTACGGGCAAATTCTGCGCTGGCGCACTGATCGCGACGACCACGCGTCGCTGACATTCGCCTGGGATCTATTCGTGGTAGCGGGCAACCCGAGCGTGCACGCCGGGACAGCGAAAGCCGGCTCGTCGAACATCACGCCACACAACATGTTCAACAGCCCGGATGGTTTGGGCTTCGACAAGGCCGGTCGGCTGTGGATTCTCAGCGACGGGGACTACAGCAACGCCGGGGATTTCGCCGGCATGGGCAACAACCAGATGCTCTGCGCCGACCCTGCGACCGGTGAAATCCGCCGCTTCATGGTCGGCCCGGTGGGCTGCGAAGTGACCGGGATCAGCTTTTCGCCAGACCAGAAGACCTTGTTTGTCGGGATTCAGCATCCGGGGGAAAACGGTGGGTCGACCTTCCCCGAGCATTTGCCCAATGGTAAACCGCGTTCCAGCGTGATGGCCATTTCGCGGGCAGACGGCGGGATAGTCGGCGCCTGATCGGGCCCCATCGCGGGCAAGCCTTGCTCCTACAGATTTGCGTGAACAGAGAATGACGCGAACGACATATGACTGTAGGAGCAAGGCTTGCCCGCGATGGCGTCAGCAAGATCAACACTCATCCCAAGCCCAACCACTAAAGTCGCTCCGTCTGCGCTACCATGTTTGGCCGGACGCGGCAGCCTGCTGCGCGCAGGAGTCAGCATGTCTCACCCGTTTGAAACACTTACCCCCGATCTGGTGCTCGATGCCGTAGAAAGCATCGGCTTTCTCAGCGACGCCCGCGTCCTTGCGCTCAACAGCTATGAAAACCGTGTCTATCAGGTTGGCATTGAAGATGGCGAGCCGCTGATTGCCAAGTTCTACCGTCCGCAACGCTGGACCAACGCCGCCATTCTCGAAGAGCACCGCTTCACCTTCGAACTCGCCGAGTGCGAGGTGCCGGTGGTTGCGCCGATGATTCACAACGGTGAAAGCCTGCACGAACACGCCGGGTTCCGCTTCACCCTGTTCCCTCGTCGTGGCGGCCGTGCGCCGGAACCTGGCAATCTTGATCAGCTCTACCGTTTGGGCCAATTGCTTGGCCGTTTGCACGCGGTTGGCGCCACCCGCCCCTTCGATCACCGCGAAGCGCTGGGCGTAAAAAACTTCGGTCATGACTCACTGACCACCCTGCTCGAAGGCAACTTCATACCGCGCAGTTTGCTGCCAGCCTACGAGTCGGTCGCCCGTGACCTGCTCAAGCGCGTGGAAGAGGTCTACAAAGACACACCACACCAGAACATCCGCATGCACGGCGATTGCCATCCCGGCAACATGATGTGCCGTGACGAGATGTTCCATATCGTCGACCTCGACGACTGTCGCATGGGGCCGGCGGTACAAGACCTGTGGATGATGCTTGCCGGTGATCGTCAGGAATGTCTCGGTCAGTTGTCGGAACTGATGGACGGCTACAGCGAGTTCCACGACTTCGACCCACGCGAACTGGCGCTGATCGAGCCACTGCGCGCCTTGCGCCTGATGCACTACAGCGCGTGGTTGGCGCGGCGCTGGGATGACCCGGCGTTCCCCCGCAGTTTCCCTTGGTTCGGCAACGAACGTTATTGGGGCGACCAGGTGCTGGCGCTGCGTGAACAACTGGCGGCGCTCAACGAAGAACCGTTAAAACTCTTCTGATCCCCTCGGACCTGTAGGAGCAAGGCTTGCCCGCGATGAACGATGACGTGGTCTTTCAGATTAACCGCGTTGAACCTATCGCGGGCAAGCCTTGCTCCTACAACAGCATTCAGGCACGACACAGGCAGACAAATCTACTTACAATCACCGCTTTGTTAGCTGCCTAAGCAAGGATTCTGCATGCAAGCCGCCAACCCGCGTCGCGGGTACATATTGGGCCTGAGTGCCTACATCATCTGGGGATTGTTCCCGCTCTACTTCAAAGCCATCGCCGACGTACCTGCCGTGGAAATCATCATCCACCGGGTCCTCTGGTCGGCGCTGTTCGGCGCCTTGCTGCTGATGGTCTGGAAGCACCCGGGCTGGTGGCGTGAACTGCGCGAGAACCCACGGCGGCTGGCAGTTCTCGCGCTGAGCGGCACGCTGATCGCGGCAAACTGGCTGACCTACGTCTGGTCGGTGAACAACGGACGCATGCTCGAAGCCAGCCTTGGTTACTACATCAACCCGCTGGTGAACGTGCTGCTGGGCATGTTGATCCTGGGCGAACGGCTGCGACGCCTGCAGTGGTTCGCCGTCGGGCTGGCCACCGTTGGCGTCGCGCAACAGGTCTGGCAAGTCGGCAGCCTGCCGTGGGTGTCGCTGGTGCTGGCGCTGACCTTCGGTTTCTACGGATTGATCCGCAAACAGGCTCCGGTCAAAGCGCTGCCCGGACTGGTGGTGGAAACCTGGATGCTGGTGCCGATTGCCCTTGCCTGGATGCTCTTCAACCCGACAGCCACCAGCGCACAAGCGGCGTTCTGGAGCACTTCCGAAGCGTGGTGGCTGGTCGCCGCCGGTCCGGTAACGCTGGTGCCGTTGGTCTGTTTCAACGCCGCAGCACGGCATCTGCCCTACACCACCCTCGGCTTCCTGCAATACCTGGCGCCGACGCTGGTGCTGCTGCAGGCCGTACTGCTGTTCGGCGAGCACCTATCGTCCACCACGCTGGTGGCCTTCATGTTTATCTGGGCCGGTCTGGCGGTTTACAGCGTCGACGCCTGGATGAGTTTGCGCCGTCGCCGCTGATCAAAAAACGCACAAACCCTTGCAGGCCACGGCCGACGTGGCCTGCAAGCATCAGCCCCAAGGTTATCCACAGCGTGATCCCCGCCGTTTGTGCACAAGCCCTTGAAACTGCTGGTTTTTTGAACAATCTCTGAAGAGGGCCGGCCGACGTGGGCTGGCGGCGTGTCTCTACAGGTTATCCACAGGCGGGTGCACGCTTTACTTGGATAACCTTTCCCCCTCGCCTTATAGCTCGCTGCGCAGCACCAACTCCACCATCAAATCATCGGCCAGGGTTTCCAGCCGTGACTGCAACACGTCAAGGGACAACGTCAGCGGCACCGCAAGAATCGCTTCGGCGTGGAACAACGGCTCGCTGCTCATCGGCGCCGGACGCACATCGGTCACCAAGCGTTCAAGGTTAACCCCCTGTTCACTCAGCAAACGAGTGATGTCACGCACAATCCCCGGCCGGTCGTTACCCACCAGCTCCATGGCAATCGGCTTCCAGGTGCAGGATTGCTCGATACTGCTTTCGGCGATCAGCACCCGAATCCCTTGAGCGGACAAGGCCTGAAGTGCATCGACCAGTTCGTCATAGCCCTCGGCCGGCACGCCAACCCGAAGGATCCCGGCAAACTGCCCGGCCATCCGCGACATGCGGCTCTCCAGCCAGTTACCGCCATGCTCGGCGATGCATTGGGCGATGCGCTCGACCTGGCCAGGCTTGTCCGGGGCAAATACGGTGAGTACTAGGTGGTCCATGGCGCAGCCCTCTTGTCATGACTTTTGTTATAGAAAGGCAAGTATAGGCAAGGGACCCGATTCAGCGCGGTGCCACAAAAACCAAAGCCCCATAGCAGTGCATTCAATATTATGTGTACAAGTTTTTAGATTTATCTGGAACAATCCAATAGTTTTTTGAGAACATCCCGTTCCCCGGCGTGACCGCAATGCGTCATGGGGTCGCAGAACGACGTAATTAGTCTAATTTTCACAACCGCAATTCATCATGTAGTATGCCGCAGCGCGCACTACATAACGTTGGATCGATGTCTGCCCAGGCGCCATCGCAACCCTCAAAGCCCCGTCAGCAAGGCGCTACGCCGTTGATTGGAACCACCCAGCCGCCAGCAATGGCATGTACTGGTAGAGGGGTTTGTGGTTTAAATGGCCAGAGGCTTCATTGTCAAATTGAAGAGCTGAAAAGCGAAATAGCTGAGCAGAGTGAGGCAAGCAATGACTGAACACGTTCAAGTCGGTGGCCTGCAGGTCGCCAAAGTCCTGTTCGACTTCGTGAACAACGAAGCCATTCCCGGTACCGGCCTCACCGCCGATAAGTTCTGGGCCGGTGCCGACAAGGTCATTCACGACCTGGCGCCGAAGAACAAAGCCCTACTCGCCAAACGCGACGACCTCCAGGCGCGTATCGATGCCTGGCACCAGTCCCGTGCAGGTCTTGTGCACGACGCTGCGGCCTATAAAGCCTTCCTGCAAGACATCGGTTATCTGCTGCCAGAAGCGGCCGATTTCCAGGCAACGACGCAAAACGTCGACGACGAAATCGCCCGTATGGCCGGTCCACAACTGGTGGTTCCAGTGATGAACGCCCGCTTCGCCCTCAACGCCTCGAACGCCCGCTGGGGTTCGTTGTACGACGCGCTGTATGGCACTGATGCCATCAGCGAGGCCGACGGCGCAGAAAAAGGCAAAGGCTACAACAAGGTTCGCGGCGACAAGGTTATCGCCTTCGCCCGCGCCTTCCTCGACGAAGCCGCGCCATTGGCGGCCGGCTCTCACGTCGATTCCACCGGCTACAAGATCGTTGACCGCAAACTGGTGGTCGCCCTTAAAGGCGGCAGCAACTCGGATGTGAAGAGCTCTGGCCTGCGCAACGATGCACAGCTGATCGGCTTCCACGGCAACGCAGCGGCACCGACCGCGATCCTGCTGAAAAACAACGGTCTGCATTTCGAAATCCAGATCGACGCCAGCACACCGGTCGGCCAGACCGACGCCGCCGGCGTCAAAGATGTGCTGATGGAAGCCGCGCTGACCACCATCATGGACTGCGAAGACTCCGTTGCCGCCGTCGATGCCGATGACAAAGTGGTGATCTACCGCAACTGGCTCGGCCTGATGAAGGGCGATCTGTCGGAAGAAGTCGCCAAGGGCGGCAAGACCTTTACCCGCACCATGAACGCCGACCGCACCTATACCGCCCTCGACGGCAGCGAACTGAGCCTGCACGGTCGCTCGCTGTTGTTCGTGCGTAACGTTGGCCACTTGATGACCATCGACGCGATCCTCGACAAGGACGGCAACGAAGTGCCGGAAGGTATCCTCGACGGCCTGATCACCAACCTCGCGGCGCTGCACAGCCTCAACGGCAACACCACCCGCAAGAACAGCCGTACCGGCTCGGTCTACATCGTTAAACCGAAAATGCACGGTCCGGAAGAGGCGGCGTTCACCAACGAGCTGTTCGGTCGCATCGAAGACGTGCTTGAGCTGCCACGCAACACCCTCAAAGTCGGCATCATGGACGAAGAGCGGCGCACCACGATCAACCTCAAGGCCTGTATCAAGGCTGCCAGCGAGCGTGTGGTGTTCATCAACACCGGCTTCCTCGACCGTACCGGCGATGAAATCCACACCTCCATGGAAGCGGGCGCGATGGTGCGCAAGGCCGACATGAAGGCTGAGAAGTGGATCGGCGCCTACGAAAACTGGAACGTCGACATCGGTTTGAGCACCGGCCTGCAAGGTCGCGCGCAAATCGGTAAGGGCATGTGGGCCATGCCCGACCTGATGGCCGCCATGCTTGAGCAGAAAATCGCTCACCCATTGGCAGGCGCCAACACCGCTTGGGTACCTTCGCCAACCGCCGCGGCGTTGCACGCGTTGCATTACCACAAGGTCGACGTGTTCGCCCGCCAGGCCGAACTGGCCAAGCGCGCGCGTGCGTCGGTAGACGATATCCTGACCATCCCGTTGGCCAGCAACCCCAACTGGACGGCGGAACAGGTCCAGAACGAACTGGATAACAATGCTCAGGGCATCCTCGGTTATGTGGTGCGCTGGATCGACCAGGGCGTGGGCTGTTCGAAAGTGCCGGACATCAACGATGTCGGCTTGATGGAAGACCGTGCGACGCTGCGTATCTCCAGCCAGCACATCGCCAACTGGCTGCGCCATGGCATCGTCAGCGAAGCCCAGGTGCTGGAAACCCTCAAGCGCATGGCGCCAGTGGTTGACCGCCAGAATGCCAACGACCCGCTGTACCGTCCGCTGGCACCGAACTTCGACAGCAACATCGCCTTCCAGGCGGCGGTCGAACTGGTGATCGAAGGCACCAAACAGCCGAACGGCTACACCGAGCCGGTCCTGCATCGTCGCCGTCGCGAGTTCAAGGCTGCCAATGGCCTGTGAATAGGCGCTGACGCTGGATAAGAAAAGGCTCTGATCGGAAGATCAGGGCCTTTTTTGTAGATCAAAAGATCGCAGCCTTCGGCAGCTCCTACGGGATGACCGCGTACCCATGTAGGAGCTGCCGCAGGCTGCGATCTTTTCAGCAGCTCACATATCCATCCCCAGTTCATGCTTGACCAGGGCCAGCAGCTTTGGGGTATCAATGGGTTTGAGCAAAAAATCCACCACGCTCAAATGCATGGCATCGATAACGTCACGGGCGTCAGCGTCACCGGAAACAATGATGACTGGCAAAGCCGCCCGTTCCGACTCCCGGACCTTGCTGACCAGCTCCAGACCGTCGAGCCGCTGCATCCGCAGATCAGTGATGAGCAAACCGATCGACTTGTTCGAGTCCAACAGTTTGAGTGCGCTTTCACCACTGGCTGCTGTCATGCAGCGGATGCCGTCCAGAGCAAGAATCTCCGAAAGCAGCTCCCGCGCGTCCTTGTCATCATCGACGATCAGCACACGCTGTGCTGGCAAATCCGGTTCGAGCATGACCGCATTCAGCGCTTCACGCTCGGCATCGCTCAAAATATCGTGGTCGGACATAGGCTTCTCTACATGTTCAGATCAATCCCCTAGCACCATAGTCGGACATCGCTAAGCAGAGCTCAAATGTGCGCTTCGTCGGATAGTTTTCCAAGTGGGCCAACCAGCGGTTTTGCGCACCTATAGCGTAGGGCATTTCCGAAACCTCGCTTCGTGTACCTAGACTTACGTCCAATGGGCACTCTGCGCGCGGGGGCCGACCATGGCAGGTACTCCGACAACAACAAATCGAAAAAGACTGCGGTAATGGTTATGAGTAAAGCGGATGCCTTCACCCAGGCAGGGAAAACCGCGGTGTTGCAGAACATCCAGGGCACCTTGCAGTTCCTTCAGCGTTTCCCGCCGTTCAATCACATGGAACACGCGCACCTGGCCTACCTGGTCGAACAATGCCAATTGCGCTTCTACGGCCCCGGCGACAGCATCATCAAGCCCGCGGATGGACCGGTTGAGCACTTTTACATCGTCAAGCAAGGCCGAGTGGTCGGCGAACGTCCGCATACAGCCAAGGGCGGCACCGAAACCACCTTCGAAATCACCACCGGCGAGTGTTTCCCCCTTGCCGCACTGCTGGGTGAGCGCGCGACCCGCACCGAACACCTGGCCGCCGAAGACACCTTTTGCCTACAGCTGAACAAGCTGGCCTTCATCAAGCTGTTCGCCCTTTCCAGCACGTTTCGCGACTTTGCCCTGCGTGGCGTCAGCAGCCTGCTTGATCAGGTCAATCAGCAAGTCCAGCAAAAAGCCGTGGAAACCCTCGGCACCCAGTACTCGCTCAATACCCGCCTCGGCGAATTGGCCATGCGCCACCCCGTGACCTGTAGCCCAATGACCCCGCTGCGTGAAGCCGTGACCCTGATGCACGAGCAACAGGTCGGCAGCATCGTGGTGGTCGATGAACAGAAGGCCCCGCTGGGGATTTTCACCTTGCGCGACTTGCGTCAGGTAGTCGCCGACGGCACCAGCGACTTCAGCCAGTCCATCGAGCGGCACATGACCCAGGCGCCGTTTTTCCTGACGCCGGACCACAGCGCGTTCGATGCGGCCATTGCCATGACCGAGCGGCACATTGCTCACGTCTGCCTGGTGAAGGACCAACGGCTGTGCGGCGTGGTTTCGGAACGCGACCTGTTTTCCCTGCAACGCGTCGATCTGGTGCACCTGGCACGAACCATTCGCAGCGCACCACGGGTAGAGAACCTGGTGGCGATGCGCGGTGAAATCGGCCAACTGGTTGAACGCATGCTCGCTCACGGCGCGTCCTCGACCCAGATCACCCACATCATCACCTTGCTCAACGATCACACCGTTTGCCGGGTCATCGAGCTAACCCTGGCAGATAAAGGCGACCCCGGCATCCCCTTCAGCTGGTTGTGTTTCGGCAGCGAAGGCCGCCGTGAGCAAACACTGCACACCGACCAGGACAACGGCATTCTCTTTGACGCGCGCAATGCGGCGCATGCAGCCGAGATTCGCAGCAAGCTGTTGCCGATTGCCCAGCAGATCAACCAGAGCCTGGCGCTCTGCGGCTTTGCGCTGTGCAGGGGCAATATCATGGCCGGCAACCCCGAACTGTGTTTGTCCCGTGCCGAATGGGCGCGCCGTTTCGCGGCGTTTATCCGTGAAGCAACGCCCGAGAATTTGCTGGGGTCGAGTATCTACTTCGACCTGCGGGTAGTTTGGGGCGATGAGCAAGGCTGTGAACAATTGCACCGCGCGATACTCGATCAGGTGGCGGACAATCGGCTGTTCCAGCGCATGCTGGCCATGAATGCCCTGCGCCAACGCCCGCCCGTTGGGCGTTTCCGCGAGTTCGTGCTGGCGAAAAAGAACGGTGAAAAAGCCACCCTCGACCTGAAAGTCCAAGGGCTGACACCTTTTGTCGACGGTGCCCGGCTATTGGCGCTGGCCAATGGCATCGGGGTCAACAATACCCTGGAACGCTTTCGTCAACTGGTGGCCAAACAAGTCATCGATCCGCTGGACGGTGCCGCCTATGAGGAGGCCTACCACTTCATCCAGCAAACCCGCATGCAGCAACATCAGCGGCAGACCCGCGAGAACTTGCCCTATTCCAATCGGGTCGATCCGGACAGCCTGAATCATCTGGACCGGCGAATCCTGCGTGAATCCCTGCGACAAGCCCAACGCCTACAAAGCAGCCTGACCCTGCGGTATCAGTTATGAAGCTGTTTTCCTGGTTGCGCCCCGCAGGTCCGACGTTGACGGCCGCGCAGCAACAACGTCTGGATCAACTGCCGAGTGCCCCGATGTTGGGCGAGTGCAGCCTGCGCGAGCAACGCTGGGTGGTGGTCGATCTGGAAACCACCGGGTTGAACCTGAACAAGGACGTGGTGCTGTCGATCGGCGCCGTGGTGATCGAAGACGGCGCCATCGATTTCAGTCAGCAGTTCGAGCGAACCTTGCATCGCAGCGAGCATAAACTCGGGCCGAGCGTGCTGCTTCATGGCCTGGGGCCGAGCGCGATTGCCGCTGGCTGCGATCCGCTGGACGCCTTGCTGGACTTCATGGAATTTGTCGGTGACAGCCCATTGCTGGCTTTTCATGCGCCGTTCGACCAGCACATGCTCGGTCGCGCCTTGAAGGACAGCCTGGGTTATCGCTTGCAGCACCCGTTCCTCGACGTAGCCGACATGGCGCCGCTGCTTTGCCCGCAAGCCAACATCCGCGAAGCCGGGCTGGATGACTGGATCGGCTGGTTCAAGTTGCAGGTCTTCGAGCGCCACAACGCCAGCGCCGATGCCATGGCCACCGCCGAGTTGGCGTTGATCCTGTTCAACCGCGCGCGGACGCAGCAGATTCACAGTCCGCTGAACCTGCAACAGCGGTTGAGCCAGTGGAAACGCCGGCAGCAAAGTCATTCCTTCTAGGTTTTCAGCGTCTGTTCCGACGCCTTCGCGAGCAAGCCCGCTCCCACAAGAGCTCCGCATTACCTGTGGGAGCGGGCTTGCTCGCGAAAAACGATGACGCGGTCCCCCGACCAACGCCAATTGCGCCTGTCCATTGCCTCTGTCACAATCGCGAACAATTCTCGTTAGTTAATGTTTCCCAATCGGTAATGCCCCTTGTCGTCAGTCCAAAACCCTCACAGTGAGCTCGTTGGTGCGTTGTATCGCGACCATCGCGGTTGGCTATTGGCGTGGCTGCGGCGCAACGTGGCCTGCCCGTCCCGGGCTGAAGACCTGAGTCAGGACACCTTCGTACGTCTGCTCAATCGCGAAGAACTCAAAGCGCCCCGTGAACCTCGGGCGTTTCTGGTGGCCATCGCCAAGGGCCTGCTGTTCGACTATTTTCGTCGCGCGGCGCTGGAACAGGCCTACCTCACCGAACTGATGCTGATTCCCGAAGGCGAACAACCTTCGATCGAAGAGCAGCAACTGATCCTCGAAGACCTCAAGGCCATCGACCGCCTGCTCGGCAAACTCTCGAGCAAGGCTCGCGCAGCCTTCCTCTATAACCGCCTCGACGGCCTCGGTCACGCCGAAATCGCCGAACGCCTTGGCGTCTCCGTACCGCGCGTGCGGCAGTATCTGGCGCAAGGTATTCGCCAGTGTTACGTGGCCCTGTACGGCGAGCCGGTATGAATCAGGTCAGTTCAAAACCGGTCTCGGCGCAGGTGCTCGACGCCGCCATCGCCTGGCAACTGTCACTCGACTCTGACAGTGGCAACCCGGTGGAACGTGAAGAGTTCGCCAAGTGGCACGCTGCCGATGAAGAACACGCGCGTGCCTGGCGGCAACTGGGCATGCTCGATCAGCGTTTCAACGTCGCCAGCGGTCCGGCGCGCGCGGCTTTGCTGCAATCGCGTGAAGGTATTCGGCGTCGCGTGCGCAAGCTTGGCAGCGGCGTGGCCAGCGTGCTGTTGTTTATCGGGTTGGCGCTGTTTGCCGGTGAGCGCTTTCTGCCCATCGACTATTGGCTGGCCGACCATCGCACCGCGACGGGCGAGCAGCTTACGTTGCACCTGGCCGACGGCACGCTGATCAACCTCAACACCCACAGCGCGCTGGATGTGCGTTTCGATGAGAAACAGCGACGGATCTTTCTTCGGGAAGGCGAAGTCCTCATCGAAACCGGTCACAACGACGCCCGGCCATTCATCGTCGAAACCCGCGACGGTGATATGCGCGCACTCGGCACGCGGTTCCTGGTCAAGCGCGAGGACGAAGGCACGCGACTCAGCGTGTTGAAATCGGCGGTGGCGGCGCGGCCGCAGTCCAGTCCCGACGAACAGGTTCTTCATGAAGGCCAGCAAGTGCTGATGCGCCGGGACAGCCTCGGCCCGCTGGCGACGCTCAATTCCAGCGCCGACGCCTGGACCCGCGGCATGCTGGTGGTGGACAACGTACGACTGGAAGACCTGGTCCACGAACTCGGCCGCTATCGTCCTGGCCATCTGGGGGTCGCGTCAGACATCGCCGACCTGCGCATCACCGGCAGCTTCCCGCTGCACAACACCGACCTTGCGCTGACCGCCCTGCTGCCAACCCTGCCGGTGCAGATCGAACGGCACACGTCGTGGTGGGTGACGGTCGTGGCGAAGACCGCTCCTTAAAGGATCGCAGCCTGCGGCAGCTCCTTGTATCTCGACTATCGCTCCGTCAGGAGCGATAGTTCTCGACTGATCATCGAGGGAGGGACCTGGAAGCCGC